>JAUCGI010000002.1 GCA_030378035.1 Desulfobacterales bacterium HSG2 | reverse complement strand
TCGTTTTACAGGAAAAGCAGTTTACGCTTTTCCGACCGCGGGACAGTTTTGCAGACTGTTTTCCGAACGATTTGAAAAATCGTTTTACAGGAAAAGCAGTTTACACTTTTTCCGACCGCGGGACAGTTTTGCAGACTGTTTTCCGAACGATTTGAAAAAGCAGTTTACACTTTTCCGAACGATTTGAAAAATCGTTTTACAGGAAAAGTAGTTTACACTTTTTCCGACCCGCGGGACAGTTTTGCAGACTGTTTTCCGAACGATTTGAAAAATCGTTTTACAGGAAAAGTAGTTTACACTTTTCCGACCCGCGGGACAGTTTTGCAGACTGTTTTCC
Organism: Desulfobacterales bacterium HSG2; assembly: GCA_030378035.1. Lineage (GTDB taxonomy): Bacteria > Desulfobacterota > Desulfobacteria > Desulfobacterales > 4be13 > JAUCGI01. Next base: position 103,254 of record JAUCGI010000002.1, on the reverse strand, counting down.
GAACGATTTGAAAAATCATTTTACAGGAAAAGCGGTTTACACCTTTTCCGAACGATTTGAAAAATCGTTTTACAGGAAAAGCGGTTTACACCTTTTCCGAACGATTTGAAAAATCGTTTTACAGGAAAAGCGGTTTACACTTTTTCCGAACGATTTGAAAAATCGTTCTACAGTAAACTGGCAAATGAAGGACGCCCCGGTCAGAATCAGAAAAATTCCTGACCGAAATTTTTCTGATCCTGCCCGGAATGACAGGGACTGCATCATTCTGATTGCCGGCCATTCAGGTGCAAGCATCCCTGCTGCTGAGGATGACAGCAGAAAATTTTTCTTTCAATTCAAAAAGGAATAGTTTATAAATGGTTCTAAATTTTTTAACAAAGGTTTTTGGAAGCAAGAATGAACGGGAATTAAGAAAACTTCAGCCTGCCATGGAGAGAATCAATACGCTGGAACCTGAAATGCAGGCCATGAGCGACGGACAACTGAAAAATCAGACCATTTTGTTCAAAGAGCGTTTCAGTAAAGGGGAATCCTTGGATGATCTGCTCCCGGAAGCCTTTGCAACCGTAAGAGAAGCCTCTGTCCGCACACTCGGTATGCGGCATTTTGACGTTCAGTTGATCGGGGGAATGGTGCTCCACCAGGGGAAAATTGCGGAAATGAAGACCGGCGAGGGAAAAACCCTGGTCTCCACGCTCCCTGCCTATCTGAACGCTATCGAAGGCCGGGGGGTGCATATTATCACGGTGAACGATTACCTGGCAAAACGTGACACCGAATGGATGGGGCAGATTTATAATTTTCTGGATCTTTCCGTGGGAACCGTAATGCACGGTCTGGATGATGATGAACGCTATGAGGCATACTCCGCGGATATCACATATGGCACAAACAATGAGTTCGGTTTTGATTATCTGAGAGATAATATGAAGTTTGATCGGAGATCGCTGGTCCAAGGCGAACTCAATTTTGCCATCGTGGATGAGGTCGATAGCATACTGATCGATGAGGCAAGGACGCCGCTGATCATATCCGGTCCCGCCGAAAAATCAACAAGCCTGTACTACCAAGTCAACAAAATCATCCCCCGCCTCAAACGTGACGATGATTTCACCATTGATGAAAAAGCCCGGACCGTGGTTCTGACCGAAGACGGGGTTGCGAAAGCTGAAGGAATTCTCAAGGTTGATAATCTGTACGACGCGAAATATATTGAACTGTTGCATCATATCAACCAGGCCCTGAAAGCCCACACCCTTTTCAAGCGTGATGTGGATTATATTGTCACAGACGGGGAAGTTGTCATTGTTGACGAGTTCACAGGCCGACTGATGCCCGGCCGGCGTTACAGTGAGGGGCTGCACCAGGCGCTTGAGGCCAAAGAGAACGTCAAGATAGAAAATGAAAATCAGACGCTTGCCACTGTCACATTTCAGAATTACTTTAGAATGTACAACAAGCTTGCCGGCATGACAGGCACAGCAGACACAGAGGCTGCCGAATTCAAGAAAATATACAGTCTGGATGTTGTTGTTGTACCAACAAACCAGTCCATGATCCGGAAGGATTATCCGGATGTGATTTATAAGACCAGGAAGGAAAAATTTAATGCGGTCTTAGATGAAATTGAGGAATTATCTAAAAAAGGTCAGCCAGTTTTGGTCGGCACAATTTCCATTGATGTTTCAGAGGACCTGAGCAAAAAGCTGAAAAGGCGGAATATCCCGCATACGGTTCTGAATGCCAAGCACCACGAACAGGAGGCGGAAATCATTGCCATGGCCGGCCGGAAGGGAGCGGTGACCATTTCCACAAACATGGCGGGCCGGGGTACGGATATCCTGCTGGGCGGCAACTGGGAGGCCGAAGTGGCCGCTATCGAGGAGCCGAGTCCGGAGCAGATTGAGGAAATCAAAGCGCGATGGGAAAAGGAGCATGAAGAAGTCAAGGCGGCGGGCGGTTTGCATATTATCGGTACGGAGCGCCATGAATCCCGGCGAATTGACAATCAGCTCAGAGGCCGCTCCGGAAGGCAGGGAGATAAGGGCTCATCCCGTTTCTATCTGGCGCTTGAGGATGATCTTCTCCGGATATTCGGGGGAGACCGCATCACCGGCGCGATGGAATGGATCGGAATGGAAGAGAATGAGCCGATTGAGCACAACTGGATCAGCAAAGCCATTGAAAATTCCCAGGCAAAGGTTGAGGGACGCAACTTTGATATCCGAAAACAGCTCCTTGAATACGATGATGTGATGAATCAGCAGCGGGAGGTGATCTATGAGCAGCGGCGCGAGGCTCTGAGCGGGGAGAGCCTGAAAGAGTCTGTGGAGGAGATGATTTCTGAAAAAGCCGAATCTGTCGCGAACATGTTTGCAGATGACATGGCCCCTGCCGAAGAGTGGGATCTGAAAGGGCTGAAAGATGCGGTGTATAAGCAGTTCAACTTCCGTTTGAAGATTGACAATGACACATTGGATGGGTTAAACAGTGAGGGACTGGCCCAACTGATTTTCGATGAAGCCAGCAAGGTGTATGATGAAAAAGAGGCTGAAGTCGGGGCTGCCCATTTCAGGGAAATGGAACGCGCATTCATGCTCCAGACGGTCGATAGCCTGTGGAAAGATCACCTCCTCAGCATGGATCATCTGAAAGAGGGAATCGGTCTCAGGGGGTATGCCCAGCAGAATCCTTTGATTGTTTACAAAAAAGAGGGATTCGAAATGTTCCAGAATATGATCGACAGGATCAAGGAGGAGACGCTGAACCTTCTTTTCAGGGTACACGTTTCCGATCCTGAAATGATGCGGGCGCTGAGGCAGCCGCAAGAGAAGAGGAACCTTGTATATTCCGGGGATGTTGAGGAAAAAAAGAGGGAACCTGTCAAGCGGACTGAAAAAAAGATCGGAAGAAACGTAAAATGTCCGTGCGGAAGCGGAAAGAAATATAAGAAGTGTTGCGGGAAATAATCCGGTTTACGGTTTACGGTTTACGGTTTACGGTTTACGGTTTACGGTTTACGGTTTACGGTTTACGGTTGAACTTCGGTTCAGGTAAATCCGAACCGCCTTATCCGGCAGGTACTGCCAGACGCTATCTCCGATTTATAAATGGCGCAATTAAATTGATCGACTTACGGTTTCTATGGTGTATATATTTGCAGAGTGTCAAATCTGGCAAGTACATCATTTAATTGTGCCAGTCCCAAATATGAATTAAGGGTTGAGAATCTTGTGCAACTTTTAAACACAGCGTTCCGCGGAGAGACTCCGCGACCCTCTGGTGTTCTCTGTAGTTTGAAAAAGCTGCATATAACATTCATTTATAATTCCTAATCCCTAATTCCCCAATTTTTAAGGATATAACGATGAGTTTGTATGAGCCTGACATAGAGGAAGAGGTCATTTCCGAGATTGAGGAGGATATCAAAGAGCCTCCCATGTACAAGGTTCTGCTCCATAATGATGATTATACGACAATGGAATTTGTCGTATACATATTGATGCGTGTCTTTAACAAACCGACAGAAACAGCGGTGCAGATTATGCTGAATGTCCACGAACAGGGAATCGGTCTCTGCGGTGTTTACACTTATGATGTGGCTGAAACCAAAGTTAACACGGTTCACGGTCTGGCCCGGGAAAACGGTTTTCCGTTAAGATGTAGCATGGAGGAAGATGAACCATGATTAGTAAAGAATTAAGCGCGACCCTCGGATTTGCTGTAAGGGAAGCTAAAAAAAGACGCCATGGCTATGTTTGTATTGAGCACATATTGTTTGCCATTCTGCACGACGCTGAAGGGATTGAAATCATAGAAAGCTGCGGAGGGAGTGTTGAAAAACTGAAAAACGCGGTTACCGGTTTTTTCAATGAGCGCGTGGAGAGCATTCCTGACGGACATGAATATGTGTTCCAACAAACAAACGGTTTTCAGAGAGTTATCCAGCGAGCGGTGAATCATGCGCGTTCTGCTGAAAAGCAGGCGGTGGACGTGGGGGATATTCTGGCCTCCATGTTTCATGAAAAAGAGTGTCATGCCACATATTTTCTGAGCACGGAGGGAATTTCGCGGCTTGATATTCTGAATTACATCTCCCATGAAGTGTCCAAAGGGGGAAGGGCGGATAACAAATCCGGGAAGGCAGGTGAGGCAAAGAAAAAGAAGAAGGTGAACCCCCTCAAAGCGTTCACCATTGACCTGATTGAGATGGCTGAAAAGGGAAAGCTGGATCCGCTGATCGGGCGTGAGGCTGAAATAGAACGCACCATTCAGGTGCTTTGCCGGCGGCGCAAAAACAATCCGGTTTTTGTGGGAGATCCGGGTGTGGGGAAGACAGCAATGGCTGAGGGACTCGCGCTGAAGGTGCAGAGCGGCGGCATTCCTGACCTGCTCAAGGAGGTTCGGATATTTTCCCTTGACCTCGGCTCTCTGCTGGCAGGCACAAAATTCCGCGGGGACTTTGAGCAGCGTCTGAAAGCGGTGATTGCCGCGCTGAAAAAGAAAAAGGACGCGATTTTGTTTATTGACGAAATTCATACGATTGTGGGTGCCGGGGCCACCAGCAGCGGGTCCATGGACGCGTCCAATATTATGAAGCCCTTTCTTGCAACCGGCGAACTCCGATGCATTGGCTCGACCACTTATGAAGAATATCAGAATCATTTTGAAAAGGATCGGGCATTGTCCCGGCGTTTTGAAAAGATCGAGATTCCCGAGCCGTCGGTCGGGGAGACGGTCAAAATACTGAAGGGGCTGAAACCCTGTTACGAAGAGCACCATGGCATTATTTATACAGAACCGGCTCTGAAAGCGGCTGCCGAACTCTCTGCCAAATTTATCAATGACCGGTTCCTCCCGGACAAAGCCATTGATGTGATTGATGAAACCGGAGCGTTTATCCGGCTTTCCGGAGACCCCCGGCGAAAGAAGATTCACCCGTCCGATATTGAAAAAATCGTGGCCAAAATGGCCAAAATTCCGCCCGTCAGCGTATCCACTTCTGACAAAACAAAACTGGAAGGCCTCGGCGACAATCTGAAGCTGGTCGTTTTCGGGCAGGATGACGCGATCAAATCGCTTGTCACGTCGATCAAGCGTTCCCGGGCCGGACTCGGCACGCCCGGGCGGCCGGTGGGTTCCTTTCTGTTCACAGGTCCGACAGGTGTGGGAAAAACAGAGGTCGCCAGGCAGCTTGCTTCCCATCTCGGGGTACAGTTTATGCGGTTCGATATGAGTGAGTACATGGAAAAACATGCGGTGGCCCGTCTGATCGGAGCGCCTCCCGGATATATCGGCTTTGATCAGGGCGGACTTCTTACGGACGGCGTCCGAAAACACCCGCACAGCGTCCTGCTGCTTGACGAGATAGAGAAGGCGCATCCGGATCTGTACAACATTCTGCTCCAGGTTCTGGATTACGCCACTCTGACGGACAATAGCGGGAAAAAGGCCGATTTCAGAAATATCATTATTATTATGACCTCAAACGCCGGAGCAAGGGAGATGAGCGCGCACAATATCGGCTTCGGCAAATCCGAGTATGATGCCGAAGGCAAAGGGAAAAAAGCCATAGAGTCCTTTTTCAGTCCCGAATTCAGGAACCGCCTCGACGGCATTGTCGCGTTTAATTCCCTGACCGTTGAGATCATGGAAAAGGTGGTGGACAAGTTCATAAAAGAACTGAACGGACAATTGGCCCCCAAAAAAGTTTTCCTGACCATTTCACCGGAAGCTCGGACATGGATAGCCAAAAAAGGGCACGACCCGCGTTACGGCGCGAGACCGCTTTCCAGATTAATACAAACTGAAATCAAGGATAAGCTCTCAGACGAGATACTGTTCGGACGCCTTGAAAAAGGCGGCACAGTTTTTGTTCATGCGGGAGATGACGAACTGACATTTACAATTGAAAATTAAACTGGTCAGTTGTCAGTGGTCGGTGGTCAGTGGTCGGCCACTGACAACTGACAACTGACAACTGACAACTGACAACCGACAACCGACAACTGACAACCGACAACCGACAACTGACAACCGACAACCGACAACCGACAACCGACATGCCTGTTTTTCTTTTATCCGACAAAATAGGATTCCCTCCCCCTCATCTTGCCCGGGAAGACGGAGTGCTGGCCGTGGGCGGCGACCTGAGCGAGAAGCGTCTTCTGCTTGCTTATAAGATGGGCATATTCCCGTGGTTTTCAGGCGATGAGCCGATTATCTGGTGGTCGCCTGACCCGCGGCTTGTGCTCTTTCCAAAGGATATCCATGTTTCAAGAAGTCTGAAAAAGACGATCAGAAAAGGCGTGTTTCGTTTGACAATGGACACGGCTTTTTCCCGGGTGATCACTTCATGTGCAGATATCCGGGTACAGAACAACGAAGGAACCTGGATTGTCGATGAGATGATCGAAGCCTACTGCAAGCTTCATGAATCCGGCTTTGCCCATTCGGTGGAAGCTTGGTGTGACGGGGAACTGGCCGGCGGTTTATACGGGATTTCGCTGGGAAAATGTTTTTTCGGGGAATCCATGTTTTCCCATGTCAGTAATGCTTCAAAGGTGGCGTTTGTCAGTCTTGTGGAATATCTTAATGCCTTGTCCTTTGATATGATCGACTGCCAAATCAAAACCCAACATCTGATGAGTTTCGGCGCGCGGGAGATCCCCAGAAAGCGTTTCCTGATGCAGCTTGCAAAATCCTTAAAATCACCGACAAAAAGAGGGAAATGGGGGGTAAAAGGGTTAAGGGTTAAGAGTTAAGGGTTTGAGGGTTAAGGGTATATTATCCTTAACAAACCCAGAAACCCAGAAACCCATAAACTTACAAACTCGCAAACTCGCAAACTCGCAAACCCGCAAACCCGCAAACCCGCAAACCCGCAAACTCATCAAACTCACAAACTCATCAAACTCACAAACTCACAAACTCATCAAACTCACAAACTCATCAAACTCACAAACTCATCAAACTCACAAACTCACAAACTCAGTTTTCAAAAATTAAAACTTTCCCTGGAAAGATTCTGCCAGGATTTATGCCCATTTTTTCGGCTTCTTTTCTCCAGTTTAAACTTGTCCCGAGCACTTTTTGGCAAATCCTGGAGAAAACGTCACCGCTGTTTACTTTGTAAGCAATACGGCCGTCGCTCAGTTTGAGGCTTTCCCCTTTCTTCAGAGACTTTGTTAATTTTGAAATATCCTTTGCTGTAAGTCTCTTTTTAACCTCTGCTTTCGGTTCTTTTGCCGCGGGTGCTGATTCTTCGGGAACTATTTTTCCCGGAGCCGGTGATTCAGGTTCGACAGCTTTTTCAGCCAGTTCCGCTTTTTCCTTTATATCTTCTTCGACTGGCTTAACAGGAGCCTCCGGGACTGCTTTTTCCGGTGATTCAGGCTCGGCAGCTTTTTCAGCCAGTTCCGCCTTTTCCTTTATATCTTCTATATCTTCGGCCGGCTTGACAGGAGCCTCCGGGACTGCTTTTTCCGGTGATTCAGGCTCGACAGCTTTTTCAGCCAGTTCCGCCTTCTCCTTTATATCTTCAACCGGCTTGACAGGAGCCTCCGGAACAGCTTTTCCCGGAGCCGGTGATTCAGTCTCGACCGCTTTTTCAGCCAGTTCCGCCTTTTCCTTTATATCTTCGGCAGGCTTGGCAGGAGCCTCCGGGACAGCTTTTTCCGGTGATTCAGGCTCGACGGCTTTTTCAGCCAGTTCCGCCTTTTCCTTTATATCTTCGGCAGGCTTGACAGGAGCCTCCGGGACAGCTTTTTCCGGTGATTCAGGCTCGACAGCTTTTTCAGCCAGTTCCGCCTTTTCCTTTATATCTTCGACAGAAGCCTCCGGGACCGCTTTTCCCGGAGCCAGTGATTCAGTCTCGACAGCTTTTCCCGCCTTTTCCTTTATATCTTCGACTGGCTTAACAGGAGCTCCCGGCCCTGTTTCCGGCTCTTCGATAGCGTCTGGAGGATGCGTTTCTTCAGCCGCTTTCACTGCCGTTTTCTTACCGGCATCCGCTACCAGCATAGGCGCTGTCTTTTTTTCAGCCGGTTCCGCCCCGGCTTCCTTTACCGCTTCTTCCGGCTGACCGGAATCTGTCTCCGATGGTTCAACTTTCGGCGTCTGAACTTCAACATCCGTTTCAGTCGCTTCATCAGGTACGCTTTCTGTATCCGATTTAACAGGCGTTCTGTGCTTTTCCGAATCTGTTTTCATCGCAACTTCCGCCGAAGGAGTTTTTTCGGGGACAGACGCCTTTCCTGTCTGGCTAATATCTGATGACTTTATGGCGGGGTCTGTGTAGTATGATGCGACAGTCCCCCCTATTTCAGGGCATACAAACATTCCCACAAGTGTTATTACAATGGCAGACAACGTAAAACATAATACAGCGATCAAAATTTCCTTTTTCATATCTGTCTCCTTAAAATATGGATAATTGTTGACAATTGCCACATTTTGATCTGAAGGTTTTAGGTGATTTCCAAGAATGAAATATCCGGGGATTCTTCTCCGGAAATCGCCTTAAACTTTTTGGAAGAAGTTATTGCCTCAGAAGTTTCCCCAGCTTCAGAACTCGATGAGCCGGATGCAATTTCCGTATCATAAACCCACTAAAAAATGATTATAATGTTTGGTGCATATAAGTCAAGCTTTAATATCAGGTTTTGGCATTTCAGATCATCACAGGGTTGAGCAAACGATAATCAGCAACGCCGGCACCTGCCGCCTCAGCTTTGGCAATATGAGGGAGTTCCCGCACGGTTTTCCCCAAAAGCGTTGCGGCGAACGCATCTGCCGCCACCTGATCGGTGCTGACAATCATGGTGTCGGTCTGTTTCAGATCCGAAAGCGAGCCGCCGGTGGGCCCGTTGGTCATCATGGTGGTCATGCCGTCCAGAATCACCAGGGACGGCCTGACCATCATGGCCAGTTCCTTAATAATATTGTGAATATCCTGATGAAAGATATTTCTGCGTCCGCCTAACAGACCGTACCAGTTTTTCATGCTCATGGACGCGCCGCTCCGATGATGATCCTTGACAGGCGAGATCCCGATGAGTTTGTCTGTCTTTTCAAAAGGGGTGTAAAGCAGAGGCCAGCGTATGATCAGTTCCGCGCCCGGAACAGTCGCAGGTTTGAAAAAGTCATCCGCGGGCAGCAGCACCTCCGCGCCGACCGAGCGGGCAGCCTCTCCGATTCCGGTCAGCATGAAACAACTGGCCGGGTCGTTGATGGGATTATCCGTGACCACCACTTCTGACGCGCCGGCTTTGAAGCACAGCCGAGCCGTTTCCGCCACAATATCGGGATGGGTGGTCGCGGAGAGCATTGCCGGGGACGCGAAAGCCGCGTTCACTTTCAATAGCACCCGATCTCCTTTTTTAACAAAGGTCTCAATCCCCCCCAATGCATCAAACGCCCGCTGAATCGCCCGGGTTCTGTTTTCTCCCCTGACAACACACATCCTGCGAGCCTGTCCGCTCACTGAAAAATCGGGCAGAGAGACCGTCGCCTCTTTATCTGAAGACGGGCCCGGACCTGCGGGATCGTAGAAATAGCCGCAGACCGAACAGGCAGCCGCGACGGACGCGCCGGCCTTGCCCGCACGAATAAGAAATTCTCTTCTGTTCATTTGACACCCACATTAGTTTCCCACCGGGCAGGCCAACTCACACAGCCTGCAATACCTGATGCATTTATAAGGTTCTTCATCGCCCTCAGGTTTCACCATGATGCCTTCGTCAATATCCTTTTGCATCCGCACATTGCAGGCCACCCGGTCAAAGGTCCCTCTGATGCCGGGCAATACGGACAGGCCCGGCTCATCGGCCGAACAGACGGTGTTCTGAAAAGCATCCTGGGGACAGGCTTTTCGACAGGGTTGTTTGCAGTCTTCGCAGGGATTGAATTCAACCGGGCCGGCGGCTTTTGTTTCCCTGTCCAACAAAATCGCCCGGAAACGGATGCGGGGTCCGTATTCAGGCGTGACCACCAGATTGTTCCTGCCGATACACCCCAGGCCGGCCATCACGGCCGCGTCTTTCAGAAAAATTCCTCCTTTTTCAACATGATAAGGCAGTTTGTAGGTTCTGATACTGAACGCGTTCTCGATCCATTCGGACAGTCCCCCGCTGATCCGCATCAGGATGCGGTTGCCGGGTGTTCCTTCCCTGCCATCCCACCAGTCCAGTTCCGGTTCATCCGCCCCGTGCTCAACTCCGATCACCACCGCAGACACGGCATCCGCGGGCCAAGCCACCTCGCGGGGCTTAACACCGAGGTTCATCCCGATTTTGGGATATATCCGGTGTGAAGGTGACGCTTTCAGCGCGTCTGTGTCTGCGACACCTGCGACGGATGCGCCCAGTGATCTGGCCTTTTCAACAATTTTTTCCGCTAATTCCGATCCGGAAAGCGCGTTCATGGCTTTCTCCTTTCATGTAGTTTTTTCCCCAATGCCGGGGCCTGTAGCGGTTTCGTATCCGGTTTCCGAAAGCCGCACCGGATTACACATCGAATTGCCGCTGATAAAAGAATCCTGCATATCGTGAGTGACAAAAGAATCTGAAAGCACCCTGAAAAAATTTTTTCAGGCATCCTTCACAAAAGCCGAAAGTGGTTTACACTTTTTCCCGGTCAGGGTTGGCAGGCCGGATGCGGGAAGCCTTAAAGGTTAAAACCTGAAAGTGTAAACTGACAAATGAAGGATGCCCTTTTTCAGAAGAACTAATATTTCCATACAGGGGTATAAAATGAATGTCAAGCCTAAAGCCTAAAGCCTAAAGCCTAAAGAACACAGCAATTCTAATTTCGGCTGGCAACTTAAAGCGGGACAATTTTGGGCATCCTTCATAAAAGCCGAAAGTAGTTTGCACTTTTTTCCAATCAGAGTCGGCCGGCATTTTACATCTCACACAAAGGCACAAAGGCACAGGGATCAAAAAAAATTAACCCTGACACAGAAAGTGTAAACCAGCAAATGAAGGATGCCCATTTTTGTAATGATTCATACCGCGAAACCACGAAACACGCGAAATAAGCGAAAGACACGAAAAGGGAATCTGAAACCCCTTGTCGGAGCAGGCTCCCAAAGGCGTTATAATCAGCTTTTTTGGAATGCTCCCCTTGTAATTTGAAACTTGGAACTCAGAATTTGAAACTTGAAATCTGAGACTTGGAATTTGAACTTGAAGGGCCACAAAGCAGTCCGGATAATTTCAATCCACTGTCCGTTTTCGGACGACCGTTTTCGGACAATCGTCCGATTTCGGACACCCCCATCCACTTCCAATTCCTTGTTTAAAAAAAAGATATGCAATTATAACAGATATATAAGATCAGATTTGGGAATTTCTGGCACGTCTGGCACAAGATATGCATGCATTAACGTGGGGTATTGTCTTCTGACTTCAGCCTCAGATATGTATATGAAACTGTTATAAGTGTAAACTTGGGGATTCCCATTTCAAAAGAACAGAACTCCTGCTTTCAAACGGACACGGCAGGATCAAGAGCAGGAAAGTTGTTCATTCACAAGTTTACACTTATGATGAAACTATATGGCACAAAACATCAGGCATCTCTTTTCAGGTGACTATGGCTGGGAATGTGGCGAGGAAGTTTGCCATCAAAGCCACAACATGAAAAAAATAATAGTCATCCTGAAATGAGAGTCTCAAATAAAAGGAGGTTTTCAATGAAACTGTCTTATGTCAAAGAAAAAGGGTTCCCTTATTCTGCCATGTCCGCTGAAAATATGAGATTCGACAGGGAAGGTGAGATGATGTTCCGTTCGTCTGATCTCAGGATCGCTGTGAAAAACTTTGAAATGGAGTTCATTCTCAGGGCATTGGATCGGAACCTGTGGCACAGAGGAAAAACAGCAACCGAACTTGGCATCGGTGACAAGACTCTTTACCGGAAAATAAAACAATACCATCTGTCACCATGAAAAAGACGGTGAAGGCAATGGAATTTCTGCGCCGTGAAGGGGGAGTATGCCGACGCGGCGCGCCCGGACATCATTCTGCTGGACCTGAACCTTCCCAGAAAGGACGGACGCGAAGTGCTTGCGGAGATCAGAGATGATGAGGGCTGAAACGAATTCCGGTGGTGGTTCTGACCGCATCCCGGGATCATGAAGCCATTGTCAGAAGCTATGATCTTCATACCATAAGTAAACTTAAAGATTTCTAAATCTCTTTATCTTGCTCTTGCTCTTTATCTTGCTCTTGCTCCTGCTCTTTATCAGGATAAAGATAAAGAGCAAGAGCAAGAGCAAGAGCAAGATTAAGATTAAGCCGTTGGCCCGAAAATCAGCCGCCTAAAAAATGGCGGGGAACAAAAACGGAATCAGCTTTCGGGAACATCGGCAACATTTTCATAACCCCAGTGCTGAACTCTGTTGAGGATTTCTGGTTTGGCGTTGTGAAACTGCCAAAAGTCATAAGCGTTAAGGGTTAAGGTTAATCATTAAAGAAAACAGCGCGTGCCTCACATCTCATCCATCTTTTCAAGGCGACGGTGAACGGCCTGGCGGGAGATCCCGAGGTATTCGGCCGCACGGGTTTTGTTGCCGTCGAACTTCTCCATGGCTTTGCGGATGATCAGGTCTGTCAGTTTTTCAAGATTAAGCTCTCCCTCAGGAGTTCGGCCGCGTTCCCATTATTTCAGATTTTATCTGTTGCAAGTTTGACATTTATGATAAGCACTGATATTAATCTTCAAAAGAAACACAAACATTTTAAACATAGTGTCAGATTCAGGTTTGTTCAGCGCGTAAATTGCATATTTGGGACTATCCATAAATTTTTTTGTGATCACCTTTGTGCCTTTCTTTGTGCCTCTGTGCCTTTGTGTGGGACATAAAATCCCGGAAAATTTATGGTCAGATGCTTAATGACGGACCAGTCATTTTGAAAAGTTTTGCAAACCGCAGAGGACACGGAGTCTCCGCGGAACCCCGCGCCTTTCTCCGCGCCCTCCGCGTCTGAAAAGCCGCACATCACGCTTGTCTGAAAAATCAGAAATGATTTGTCGGCCATTTTGATTTGGCCAGTCCCGTTTGTATAAATAACCGCTTTCCGACTGCCTCGGGTTTTTGAATGCAAAAAATTATGATGGAAAAAACCCGGAATCTGACAACCATAAGAAAAAATATAAATGACTTTTTTTAAATACAAGTTCGATTTTGAAATTGGCACTCTCATAAAAAGCCCTTGCAAAAAATGTGACAGAAGGAAGGAATTTCCCAAGTGCATTGATGATTGCAAGTCACTGGACGAAATACAAACCAGGATGGCCGAAGGGAGATCCTGCTCAAAAAGCGTATGACCCGGGCTAAGTTTATGAACTATTTTGCATATCTCACATCAGGTCTTGCTGTAAAAGCGCTTTCCAAGCTTTCAAGAGCCAGGATGATTATCTACGGAGAGAAGAATATTCCGACCGGCCCGATTATCTTTGCGATTAATCATTTCACCCGGATCGAGACGCTTCTGATGCCGACGTACATCTATCGCATGACGGGCGTTCCGGTATGGTCTCTTGCGGATTACTCTCTTTTCAGAGGTTCATTAGGCGCTTACTTGGACAAAGTCGGCGCAGTCTCCACGAGAGATCCTGACAGGGATATGATTATCGTAAAAAGCCTGCTTACCGCCGAAGCCAACTGGATCATCTTTCCCGAAGGCCGCATGGTAAAGAGTAAGAAAATCTTTGAAAAGGGGCGTTTCATGGTATCTTCTCCCAGGGGCAGACATCCGCCGCATACGGGAGTCGCCTCACTGGCGATCAGAACGGAGTTCTACCGCCAGCGACTGCTGGGCATGTCGGAAAAATGCCCTGATGAAGTCAGACGCCTTTTGGATCTCTTCAATGTCGATTCAGTTGAATCGGTGTCTGAAAAAACGACTTATATTGTCCCGGTGAATCTGACCTATTATCCCCTGAGGGCGCGGGAGAATATTATCAACAAGCTTGCAGCAAGTCTCATAGAAGATATCCCGGAACGGATAACAGAAGAGATTATGACCGAGGGCGCCATGCTTCTTTCAGGGGTCGATATAGACATCCGGTTCGGCCGGCCGATCCGGATAAGCGATTTCATGGATAACCCCTCAATCAAACAGGATATTTCTGCGACATGCGAAATAAATTTTGATGACAACATCCCATCCATACAGACCATGCGGGAAGTCGCACACGATATTATGGAGACTTACATGTCCTCCATCTACAGCATGACCACCGTAAACCACGATCATCTCTTTGCCTCATTTCTCAAGCTGATGCCTTTTGAAAAGATTGATCCGAATGACCTGAGACGGAGGGTTTTCCTTGCGGCAAACCAGAATCTCGCCAAGACGGGAACCTGTCTTCACACCAGTCTCCGTGCAGACCAAGTCCATCTTCTCACGGATGACCGCTACAACAAGTTCAGAGAATTTATGGCCGTCGCTTTGGAAAAAGGCGTCATAAAAGAAGAAAACGGAGAACTGGTGAAAGATGCATCCAAATTTTCCCCGGACTCTGATTTTCACCGGGTCCGGCTGGACAACCCGATTTCGGTCATGGCAAACGAAGTGGAGCCGCTGACCCTGCTGCAACGCAGGATACGCCGTCTTGCATGGCGGTCTCCGTCCCGGATCAGGCGTATGACCGTCAACTGTCTCCTGAAAAAAGCGGTTTTGAAATTTGAAGAGGATTATGAGACGTTTTATATTGAGGGGGAATCAAAAGAAAAAGAGGTCGGCATGCCTGTTCTTCTGGAAGGAGCATCCGAACATATCGGCGTTGTTCTGATTCACGGATATATGGCGGCACCTCCCGAGGTGAGAGAACTGGCGGATTATCTTGCCAACAGGGGGCTTTGGGTATATTGTCTCCGTCTGAAGGGGCATGGGACGTCCCCTGATGATCTCGCCGCAAGGACTTGGAACGACTGGAGAGAATCCGCGGATGTCGGTTACGGAATCATCAGCAATATCTGCAAAGAGGTGGTCGTGGGAGGCTTCTCCACCGGAGCGGCCCTGGCCCTTGATCTTGCCGCAAGAGTCGGCGATGTGAAGGGCGTTTTTGCAATCAGTCCGCCCTTCCGCCTCCGGGATATTGCTGCGAAATTTGTGCCTGCTGTGGATAAATGGAACCGCCTGATGGGCGCGGTTCACCTCAACTCAGCCAGAAAGGTCTTTGTTGAAAACAGACCTGAAAATCCCCACATCAATTATTCTCGGAATCCGATTTCAGGAATAAAGGAGATCGAGAAACTGATGAATGATCTCGAACCCAGATTATCCACAATAAAAGTGCCGGCCCTTGTGGCCCAGTCCTTTAAGGATCCGGTGGTCCACTATAAAGGTTCAAGCCGGATATTCGAGCTTTTGGGATCGGAGGATAAGCAATATCTTCTCTTTAACCTGGAGCGTCACGGCATACTCTTGGGGGAGGGGTCGCGCAGGGTTCATGAGGAGATTTGGAGTTTTATAAAATACATATAATGCTGGGAGAGTATTTTCAGTCCTTGGCGGATAGAAATTGCTTCCCCAAGTTGTGGATACGTCCTTATGAATCAGACCAGATTAAAAATGAATTGCTCTGTTGAGCAGATCGAAGCGGATCCGGGGCTGTGCATCCCTTATCTGGGGAGCCGGATCAGAGAGAAGCGATGGTTTGCAGAGAAAGACGCGGCTATCGAAAATATTACCATAGAAGACACATTCCCACTGCCTCCGGGAGACCGGGCTTTTTCAAAAAAAAACGATCTCTGCTCCCGAGGAATTATCGCCCGTTTCCAATTGAAAGGAAGCGGCGATAAAAGAATAATAAAATTTTATTTCATCCCTCTCATTCTCTCTCCGGAAAATATCAGGGAGATACCGGAAGATGACCGTTTTGAGTTAAACCTCTCGGATGGGAAGCGTTATCTTTTCTTTGCGGAACATTCTCCTGCTTTTCAGAACGCAGTCATTCGCCAATACAGGAAATCGGGCGTCATCCGAACTTGGGGAGGGGGTGCGGTCCGCTTTCGTCCCATTGGGTCCGCGCTGACGGATATCGATGAAACCTGCGTAACCGTTCGCTCAGCAGGTTCGGAAATTCCCTCATCCAACGTATTAACTCTCATTCAGACGAGTATGCAGACGATGGTGAGCAAAACGTATAAAGATGTGAGGGGAATTTCCGTTCAGAACGGCAGCGTGTGGCTTCCCAATCCAGAAGTTCAACGATATGAAGCCCTCGCGGCGGCAGCTTATCCCAATATTCCCGCTCTTTATGGCGTCGCCTGTTATCAGTCTCCGAAAGGAGAAGAGACGCCCCTTAACATAATGATGGAAGCGGTATCGTCCGAGGGTCAGGTGGGAGAGGTTTTCGCCAGATCGCTGGCGCAACTGACAGAGGAGCTGGAAAGGGGCAGACCGGATGCGTATGTTCAGCAATATATGCAGCGCGCAAAGGGGATTCAGTGGTTCTCCGCTGAAACAGCCAAAACCGTCGCCCGGATGCATACCGCTTTTTCTGCCAGCGGAAAAGCGGGATTCACCTCGGAGCAAGCCGCATCCGATGATCTTTTCCGCTGGTCTGACAAGATTCTGGATAATTTTGAGCAGGCAATGACAGCCCTGAAAAAGAGAACCGGGGAAGAACCGAATGCAGACGCGTTGGCCAACCTGACAAAGCGACTCGATTCCGGTCGGATTGCACAGAGAATTCTCAGTCTCAGGCGTTTCAAAGGCGTTCTGATGAAATCTCAGGTTCACGGCGATCTTCACGGAGACCAAGGATTAATCAGGACTTCAGGGGATTGCCGAAAAACAGATGAACTGCTGAACTCGATTCAGCAGGGAGAGGAGACAGAAATCCGGCATCAGGCTTCCCGGCTAGCCGCGATGATCCGATGGCTCGATTTTGAGGGGCCGCCTGCCAAAGAATATGTGAATCCGGATTATGATTCCCGCGAGAACCCGCTGACGGATCTGGCCGGCATGATTCAGGCGTTCTGGTATATGCTGAATATAAAACTTTATGACCGTCTGGGACTGACATATCAGAATCCCGACGATCATGAAAAACAGCGCGAAGTCTCTCTGGCACTGGCTGGGCAGCTTGCCTGGGAAGATGCCGACATTCCGGGAGTAAATAACAAATTCATCCGGATTCTGAACTTATGGCATACAGACGTCACCACGTCATTTATTAACGGCTATCTTGATGAAATCGAGAAACAGAACGCTCAGAATTCGGTTTTGAGAGAATGGGACAGGGAGACCGCCAGAGATTTGACATACTATTGGGTTTTGGCCAGGGCCGTTCATGAACTGCGCTATGAAACTTATGGAAGAGCATGGGGATGGGAGGCGATTCCGGGCAGCAGGATCATTCAGTTATCTGGGGTGCTTTGCACATAAAAAAATCGATGATTAAACGGATTTAGGGGAGGCCTCTTAAACTTAAACTTGCACTTAAACTTGCACTTAAACTTGCACTTAAACTTGCACTTGCACTTGCACTTGCACTTGCACTTAAACTCAGACTTGCCGCACTCAGACCCGCACCGCGCCCAGACTCCGGCCCGGGCGTGCCCTGTTAATGGAATGTCCGGGGTCTGAGCATAAGTGCAAGTTGGAAATTTATAACCATTAACAGAGGTTAAACGAGTTAAAGAGATGGCAAACAAAAAACAATCCGGCATTGTAATGACAGATTTCGGGGAACTGCATTTTGACAACCGGGAAAACCCGAGGCTCCCGGCCAGACTTGCGGGTGCGGATGATCGGGATATCCTGAATTACATGGTTCTCAACGTCAGTCTTCCGGATCTGATGCGATCCGTGGGCGAAAAAGGTTTTTTCGGAGGCGAGCCTCTGCTGGTGATACCTGACAAGAAAAAAGGCGGTTATACAGTTGTCGAAGGCAACCGGCGACTGGGCGCGGTCAGACTTCTGCACAATCCCGGTCTCTCCGCGGTGAAAAAAAATTCGCTGCGGGCTGTGGAGACTTTTGATGAGTCGGATGAATGTAA
This sequence comes from Desulfobacterales bacterium HSG2, assembly GCA_030378035.1. GTDB lineage: Bacteria > Desulfobacterota > Desulfobacteria > Desulfobacterales > 4be13 > JAUCGI01. The sequence goes on along the minus strand of JAUCGI010000002.1, from coordinate 85,232 downwards.
TCTTTAACAAGAGGAGATTAAAAAATGACAAAAGAAACAAAAACCGGGAAATACAGGGCTGAAAAAGATTCCTATACCTTGAGAATATACAACCGGAAGAATAACAGGGAGGTCTTCTCCTACACGGTGAATGATGATCCCTGTTACGCCCATGACACGCGTGACTGGGGAGAAGTACCCAGCCGCATGTTTTTCAATGACTATGCGGTGAGCCCTGATGAGAAACATGTTTTACTAGCCATCGAGGAGAGTGGCGGCGGTTGCTGGCATGAAAAACAGACAAGTTCATCTGATTTCTATCTGTTTGAGATAGAAACCGGTGAAAGATGCCGACGTAAGTTTGAATCCTCTTCAAAGCGTTTCTCTCTCAGTTCTGTCAGTGAGGTGGATTTCAGTTCTGACGGGAAATTTGTCAGGGGAAGTTTCCATGACCGCACAAATGCTTCTGACATGATTGTGCTGGTATGGAATTTTGAAAGCGGAAGAATTGTAAAGAAAACCACAAAATCCCATCTGCGCCGCTCCCGATCCGGCAATCAGGCAGGAGGAATTGTAAGGAAAATCACAGAACCCCGTCTGCCCCGCGTCCGGTCCGCCAATCCGGTCGGAGAGAGAATGAAAGAATCCGGGCGGTTGATCGGAGTCACGGAAAGGACGGATCAGGGAGATAGCAGTGTGTGGAAATGGGTCCTGGGCGGAGCAGCGGCCGGTCTTGCTCTGTTTGCGGGGAATGCTTTGATAAAACGCCTGTATGATAACAAGAAAACGACTGAATAATAATAATATCCCTGATTTTAGCGGATTTTGTGGTCCGAATCTGTTTTTTAACGCAGAGGACCGCGGAGTCTCATTTCTCCTGCTCCTCCCTCCGCCTTTGACAGAGGGTTGCCGTAGAATGCAGGATTAAGAGCGAGAGCGAGAGCAAGAGCAAGAGCAAGAGCAAGAGCAAGAGCAAGAGCAAGAGCAAGAGCAAGAGCAAGAGCAAGAGCAAGAGCAAGAGCAAGAGCAAGAGCAAGAGTAAGACTTCGCTTGATGCGTATGGGGTGTCGGGGCCTCTGAAAAGGAGGTTCTCCAAAAGGCGTTATAATCAGGAAGCAGTAATATCCTTATGGTTGCGCTCTGACTTTTATGAGAGATATCGAAAAAGCGGGGAAGAATGAATTCTCCGATTGTGGTTGGTTTGAATCATTATGATTTATGTTAAACTCAAATTGTAAAAGGAGGTAACTTTATGATACTTTAACATATTGAAATTATAATTTGAAAAGCCATATGAGAGCCATAAGAGCCACACACAGGAAGACCATAAGCATCGGGATAGCTACCGTGATACCGATAAGTCTCGTTATCGCTTGGAAATTTGTCGGTATTTGTGGATCGAGGCACAGCCCTGACGAATGTCTCATCGCTGTAACGGACCAATCATGGATAGCCAGCGAGAAAAGGCCGGCCATGATGAGGGGACACCAGAAATCTGATGATCTCACACCGGAGCGGAGCACTTCATACCCCGTTTGCATAATGAACATACAAAAACCGATGACTGGCCCTGTCATGGCAACGCTCAAAACAAATACCTGGCTGGATGAGACCGATGCGACGAACAGGGCAAACTGTGTGGCAATGGTGATCGCTATGAAAGCCATTGCCATGATGACAAAGACAGACGGCAGGTCCACGCCTCTCAGGAGATAGGTCAGGGTCATAAAGGGGAGAAAAGTGCTGAAAATCAGGAGTTCTATGATGATGCCTGCAAAGAGATTTCCTCTGATAATGGCAGCGGGTCCGATTGTGGAGATAAAGATAAGGTCCATGTTCTCTCTGGTGCGTTCTCTGAACAGGCGCGTCCCTGTATAGACAGGCACAAAAATCATGGACGGGACCATGAAAACGGGAAACAGAAAGCTGAACGCCCTGCGACCCATGCCGAGTGATCCGCCCTTGTCCAGTGCGGTCTCGCCAATAAAAGCAAGCATTGCTGTCAGAAGCGTAAGCAGACAAATCATCAGAATACCCGCCACAAAACGGCTCCGGACAGCCTGTCGCAGTTCTTTGACCATAATTGGGTTGAGGTTGTCATCAATTTTTTCAATAACATGCTGAATAAACTTCATCGGACTTTCCCCTGCTTTTTCAATAACATGCTGAATAAACTTCATCGGACTTTCCCCTGCTTCTGCGGTTTTAAGAGACAAAGCGGAGTTTTGCACTCCGTTTCGGTAAAACAGCGTAATCCTTTTCTCACCCTCAGTCCGTGTGATTTTTCGCAGGAGGAACAAACCCGCGAACCTGCCGGACAAACCACGGCAGATTCAGAAGGATCACAACTGCCGCATATATCCCCACAAAACCGAAGATATCCCCGCTCTCCAATTTTTTTCCCATCCGCGGAAGGTACTTGGATCCGCTCGTGAATATGCCAACAAACAGCGGGACAACAAAGGCGAGCGTATGAATCATCAGGACGACCACCCAGGTGAATTTGGGCCGGACCCATTTCTGAAGAAATTTCCTTCTGATGAACAGGCCGAAAAGCGTGTGACAATAATGGTAAAGAAAAATTCCGGCAGTTGTCCGGAAATCGCTTTCAGAGATGTCTGAAAAAAGCGTCGCACAAAAGGTGATCACGGTCATCGCCGTTACCCATGCGATCCCGTTGGCTGCTCCGCTGAAGAAGAAAAACGCCGTGAACCTTCTGATTCCCGCTTTCGGAATCGTCAGAGCCACCCGGGTGCTTTGTCCGTCCCGCTCACTAACAGCGCCAGTGAGCCATACCCCCATTGTCAGAACAGACAAAGTGAACCATATCTCAACTGACTCGTAAACGCTGAAATAATGGCCGCTGACAAACGCCATGATACCGGTGACGATCCAGGCAAATGTTGTGTAAGATCGGAGAGTCTTGGCCCGGTTGCATGAGGAATGACTTATCGCGGCAACGGAGACCAAATGGACAAATCCCGTGAAAAGACCGGCCAGGATGAGAACAGCGGCTGCGGGATGCCAGAAATCTGATGATCCCAGCCTGCTCCCCACACCGGAACGGAGCATTTCATGTCCCAGTGCTATGACGGACATGCAGGAGCCAAAAATAAATCCTGCCCCGGCAATGCCCAGAACAGACCTGAACACCCGGTTGAATGAGACAGATGCGATGAACAGGGCAAACTGTATGGCAATGGTGATCGCGATGAAAGCCATGGCCAGGATGACAAAGACGGACGGCAGATCCACGCCTCTCAGGAGATAGGTCAGGGTCATAAAGGGGAGACACGCGCTGAAAATCAGGAGCGTTATGATGATGCCCGCAAGGAGCTTTCCTCTGATAATGGCAGCCGGACTGATCGTGGAGATGAAGAGAAGGTCCATGTTCTCCTTGGTGCGTTCTCTGAACATGCGCGTCCCGGTGTAGGCAGGCACAAAAAGCATGGACGGGACCATGAAAACGGGAAACAGGAAACTGAATACCTCTCGCCCCATGCCCTTGTACTGTGCGGTTCCGATCATGCCGCTAGTAATAAACGCGGCCATTGTTATCAGAAGCGTAATTAGAAAAATCATCAGAATACCCGTCACAAAACGGCTCTGCACGGCCTGCCGCAGTTCTTTGACCACAATCGGGTTGAGGTTGTCATCAATTTTTTCAATTATATGCTGAATGAACTTCATTGTAATTTCCTCCAGAGTTTTAAGAGATACGCACAAAGCGAGCTTCGCACTCCGGAAAATAAATTCCGGCGCTCAGTCGATATGGGCGTGAAGACCGAACCATAATGAGATTTCCTTTTTTTTCACATGAGTTATTTCGATCCCCGGAACCGGGGTCTTCATGACGCCTCCTTATTTTTGTCAGAGCCAGCCCCCGGAATCAATTCCGTGGCTGAAAGCGTAATCCTTTTCTCACCCGCAATCCGTGTGATTTCTCGCAGGAGGCACAAACCCGCGAACCTGCTTGACAAACCACGGCAGATTCAGAAGGATCACAACTGCCGCATATATTCCCACAAAACCGAAGATATCCCCGCTCTCCATCCGCGGAAGGTACCTGAATCCGCTCGTGAATACGGCAACAAACAGCGGGACAACAAGGGAGAGCGTATGAAGCATCAGGACGACCACCCAGGTGAATTTGGGCCGGACCCATTTCTGAAGAAATTTCCTTCTGATGAACAGCCCGAAAAGCGTGTGACAATAGTGGTAAAGAAAAATTCCGGCAGTTATCCGGAAATCGATTTCGGTGAAGTGATCTAAAAAAGGCGCCGCGCAAGAGGTGATCGCGGTCATCACCGTTGCCCATGCGATCCCGTTGGCTGCTCCGCTGAAGAAGAAAAACGCCGTGAACCTTCTGATTCCCGTTTCCGGAATTGTCAGAGCCACCCGGGTGCTTTGTCCGTCCCGTTCACTAACAGCGCCAGTGAGCCATACCCCCATTGTCAGAACAGACAGGGCAAACCACATCTCAACCGAGTCGGAAACACTGAAATAACGGCTGACAAACGCCATGATGCCGGTGACGATCCAGGCAAATGTTGTGTAAGATCGGAGAGTCTTGGCCCGGTTGCATGAGGAATGACTTATTGCGGCAACGGACAGCAAATGGACAAACCCAGTGAAAAGACCGGCCAGGATGAGAACAGCGGCTGCGGGATGCCAGAAATCTGATGATCCCAGCCTGCTTCCCACACCGTAGCGAAGCATTTCATATCCCCGTGCTATGACGGACGTGCAAAACTTGAAAATAAATCCTGCCCCGGCAATCCCCAGAACAGACCTGAACACCCGGTTGCCTGAGACAGATGCGATGAACAGGGCAAACTGTATGGCAATGGTGATCGCGATGAAAGCCATTGTCAGGATGACAAAGACAGACGGCAGATCCACGCCTCTCAGGAGATAGGTCAGGGTCATAAAGGGGAGACACGCGCTGAAAATCAGGAGCGTTATGATGATGCCCGCAAGGAGCTTTCCTCTGATAATGGCAGCGGGACTGATCGTGGAGATGAAGAGAAGGTCCATGTTCTCCTTGGTGCGTTCTCTGAACATGCGCGTCCCGGTGTAGGCGGGCACAAAAAGCATGGAGGGGACCATGAAAAGGGGAAACAGGAAACTGAATGCCTCTCGCCCCATGCCCTTGTGCTGTGCGGTTCCGATCATGCCGCTGGTAATAAACGCGGCCATTGTTATCAGAAGCGCAATTAGAAAAATCATCAGAATACCCGTCACAAAACGGCTCTGCACGGCCTGCCGCAACTCCTTGACCACAATCGGGTTGAGGTTGTCATCAATTTTTTCAATTATATGCCGAATGAATTTCATTGTATATTTTTCCAGCGATTCTAATTTTGAGTTTTCTGATTATAACGGATTTTGGGGAGGCCCGGGAATATGACAGCGGATAGGAGGATTAAACGGATATGTCCGTTTAATCCCCGGAATCCGATGTCATGTCTGATCTGGGAATATCCGTTTCATCCCGGAATCCGTTGTCATATTCCCGGGCCTCCCCCAAATCCGTTATAATCAGAAAAATTTTATCTTAAAGCTTCTATCAGAAGCAGAAGAACAAGGGGGATCATACAAAGTATCAGCACGGCTATCGTGACACCGGTAATGATACAGGCAAATGTCTTTATGGATCGGAAAGCCATGGGCCGTTTAGCTGATGAATAATGGCTTATTGCGGCAACTGACCATTCATGGATAGCTATCGAGAAAAGGCCGGCTATGATGAGAAGAGCGGCTGCGGGATACCAGAAATCTGATGAGCCCAGTCTGCTCCCCACACCGGAGTGGAGCATTCCGTATCCTATTCCTATGGTAAACATGCAAAATACGAAGATCAGTCCTGCCGTGACACCCCCCATAAAAAACCTGAATATGAATATCCGGTTGCTTGAAACAGATGCGATGAACAGGGCAAACTGTGTGGCAATGGTGATCGCTATGAAAGCCATGGCCATGATGACAAAGACAGAGGGCAGATCCACGCCTCTCAGGAGATAGGTCAGGGTCATAAAGGGGAGAAATGCACTGAAAATCAGGATATCTATAATGATGCCCGCAAAGAGCTTCCCTCTGATAATGGCGGTCGGACTGATCGTGGAGATGAAGAGAAGGTCCATGTTCTCTTTGGCACGCTCTCTGAACATGCGCGTCCCTGTATAGGCAGGCACAAAAAGCATGGACGGGACCATGAAAACGGAAAACAGGAAACTGAATGCCTCTCGCCCCATGCCCTTGTTCATTGTGGTTCCGGTGGTAATAAACAAGGCCATTGCTATCAGAAGTGAAACCAGAAAGATCATCAGAACACCCGTCACAAAACGGCTCCGGACGGCCTGCCGCAGCTCTTTGACCACAATCGGGTTAAGGTTGTCATCAATTTTTTCAATTATATGTTGAATGGACTTCATTGCACTTTCTACGGTTTTAAGAGATACGCACAAAGCGGAGGTTTGCACTCCGGAGAATAATTGACAAATCCGAACCGCCGGATTTGCCAATCCGGCGGGAGCGGAACCGGCGGAAGCGGAACCGGCGGGAGCGGAACCAGCGGGAGCGGAACCAGCGGGAGCGGAACCAGCGGGAGCGGAACCAGCGGGAGCGGAACCAGCGGGAGCGGAAGGAACGACTCCCATACGCGTCAAGCTAAGACCGTGACCCCCTGTTTTTACCGGCATCCCGGAACGGCGGACCGTGACGGCCCGAAAGTAGGACTCGGCCGCAGATCATCCAAAGGCCTGGGTGCGGCGTCCGGTCCCTTAATCACAAAGCGGCTTCTCTTTCCGGTCCCCCTCTGTTCGCAGGGCGTCTTTGCCCATTTTGCCGCGTTCAGGTAGGTTTCGGGCATGACGGTCAGCGTCCCGCTGATATCGGCATCCGGGGCTTCGATCCTCACAGTTCCCTCATTGCCGCGCCTGGATGTTGCGGTCACGCCGCTGTCCGATGACCTGACGAAGTTCTCGGCGGTGATGAAGATCGCACCGCCGTCACCCTCATCCGCGTTGGCGGAGACGCCGGCCTGATTCAGAACCACGGATTCCGCGGAGAGGGAGACGTCCCCGCCGTTGCTTCCGCCCTGGCTGACATTGCTGGTGGCCGCAGCGTTCAGCAGGTATATCCGGTTGTCCGCGTCAACGGAAATCTGCCCGCCACCGGCACTCCGGGCCTCGGCACGGAGCGACGATCCGCCGGTCACTTCCACATTGTCTCCCGCCGAAATGCGGATTCTGCCGGCAGGGCCGCCGAAATCGGTTGAGTCACTGTCGGTGGTGACGGACGAGTCCGAACCGATCCGGATGTCGCCGGCTTCGATGTCGATGCCCCCGCCGCTGCCGTTTCCGGAGGTGGCGGTGCTGATGCTGCTTTTGCCGGTCACGCTCACGGAGCCGGCCCGGACAGCGACAGTTCCCGCCCGGCCGGCGGTTTCAAAAGGAACCCATCCGCTTCCGTCATGCACAGAATATTTCGTGTCGCCGTCATTCCCGGAGATACGGATCACGTCCCCGGCCCGTGCGACAGGAGTGTCGGCTGTGTCTGACACGGTGAATGTCTGACCGAGCGGCAGCCACTCCTTTCCGGAATAGATCAGTGCGGAAGGGCTGCCCGCCCCGTCATCCGTTATATGCGCCACGTCCCCCGCCTTTGTCCGGACCAGGGCGTTCATCGCATTCATGTCGCCAACCTGATGCACGCTCCCGAAGGGAATCCATTCCCCGTCCGCATAGAGCAGGCGGGTACTCATATCCGCGTCGCCGGAGATGTTGGCCCCGGAGATGTTGGCCATGGTCCCGTTTTTAAGATCATACTGTTCCGAAAGGGCTGTCAGTTCCTCCGTGCCGGCGACTTCAAAATTCATGATTCGGATCACTCTTATTCTGTAAACACCGGGCGCGTCATGACGCTCCGCATAAGTGCAGAAAAACCGTGCCGGTTTTCCGCCCCCGGCATCCGTCACCTCGATCACCCTGTCCCGGGCCGCGGACGGGATATCCTCCCCCAGATGGCTGTGAATCTGAAAAGGGAGACTGTCCAGTTCGGACATGCCGGCCATGGTTACCGTCTGATCCGGATTGTACGGTGCCCATCTTTCATGCCCCTCTGTGGAAGCCCGCATGAAGAGGGCGCTTTCCCCGTTGCCGGCATCGGTCACTCTTACCACGGCACCTTCGGGAACAATCCTCTGTCCTGGAAGCGATTCCAACGCGTTCATATCCGCCACGGTGTCATCCGCTAAAAACAGAAAGGTGTTCTCGCCCGTATAGATATAATCCGCGGACCGTCCGCCCTGCGCCTCGCTGATTCGGACAACGTCACCCTTGGTGAGAAACCGGCTGTCCCGCTCCCGGATGTCGGAAACCTCATGCGCGTTGATCCGGGTGCTTCTCGATGATATGACCGCACCCGATTCCATATCCAGACGGCCGACCCGCAGATCGATATTTCCGGCGTTCCCGCCGCCCCCGGTGGCGGTGGACACGGTTCCGCCGTCGGAAAGAAGCAGGCGGTTCGCCTGAATACGGATATTTCCGGCCCGGTCGGAAAGTCCGCTCTTGTTTTCGGAGCGAATGTAAATTCCGCTTACGGACTTGTCGTAGAGTTCGGTGGAGAAGACCGTCATCCACCACAACTGATACACTCCCGGTTCAAGCAGCTCGGTTTGCGCGGAATCTCCGGACACGGTAATATCGTCCCGCACGGAGATATCAATGTCCCCGCGGCCGGCCGGAGAGTTGCCTCCCGAGCTGATGTTTGCGCCGTCCCTCAGTGTCAGGTTCCGCGCGGTCAGGGTGATGTTCCCGGTATCTCCCGATTCCCCGGCTCCGGAGGAAAGGGAGAGGGTATGAACGCCCGAACCGATGTCAATCGTCATTCCGTGAGGATTCACTCCGGATAATACGGCATCGCCCTCCACATGAACAGTAACATCTCCCCCGTTTCCGGACGGAAGGTTTGTATCAAATGAGGAAGTTGACGAATAAATGACGGCCCCGTCTGTCAGAACCAGTTCGCCCGCATTCAGTGTCACGTCGCCGGCGTCACCGGAAGCATTGAATGTGTCTGTCCTGATCAGAGTGGCCAAACCCAGAATACAGACCCCTTCCAGGGCCACTTTGCCGCCGGCATTGACAATGACGTTTCCGGAATCTCCTGATCCGGCTGTCACACTGTAAATCTGTCCCCCGTCACGCATCTCCAGATCACCGGTTTCAATCCTGACGTCACCCGAACTGCCCAGGGAGTGTGACTCACAGGAGATCATGGTTCCCTGTCCGTAGGCGTCGTTTCCGGATAAACGGATGCGTTTTTCGGCCCGGAGGGTAACGTCGCCGCTATTGCCGGATCCTTTTCTGGAGATTGAATGGATAGATCCGCCGTCCTCAAGCAGAATCTCCTCCGCTTCGATCCGAATGCCGCCTCCGGTGCCCGCGTCCGGTTCCATGCTGTCAGTAATCGTCTCAATCCTGCTTTCCGACAGGTTCGGATCGTTCCCTTTCAGTTGAACAACGGTCTCTGCCCGGACGGAGATATCGCCACCCCCGCCGCTGCCACGGGAGGCTGTGGCGATACGGAATCCGTCGTTCATCAGCAGGCTTTCGCACTCTATGTCAATACCGCGGCCGTCCCGGTCTTCCAAGGTCTCTGCACGGATACGGCCGCCTTCGGCAACGATCTTTCCCCCGCGGATAAAAATCCGGCCCCCGCCCCGGCCGGAGGTTTCCAGTACGGCGTTTCCGGACAGGGTCACATCGCCCATCCGGTCAAAACCGGTCAGGTCCGGATCCGTGTCTGTGAACCGGACCTCTCCGGCCGACCGGACCGCGCACAGACTGATCCGGCCGTCGGGCGCTTTCACGTCACCCGGAAGTTTCGTATCCGTGACCGGGTTGCCGTCTCCGTCCAGGACCGGCTCGCCGCTTTCATCTCTGCGCACGGCGGTGAAGCGGGTCCCGTTTCCGATGCTGATGTCACCCCCGGCCAGCATGATCTTCTTTCCCCCGGAAAGATGAAGACCGGTGGGATGATCTTCCCAGTCCCGCTCTGTGATTTCCCCTCTGCCCTCTGCCCGAATCGGAGCGACATCACCGTCCAGAAAGCCGAAGGCCGCGGGCGCGGCCACGGAGAGCACGTCGTTTGCACGGGGGAGGGCGTAAAACCGATCATTCCCGCCCATCCGCAGATAGTCGGCCGTGCTGACACGGAACGAACCGCCCAGGTCCAGAGACGCGTTCGGCCCGAACATCACGCCCGCGGGATTCAGGAAATACATATCCGCATCGGGAATTGCCGACGCGAGCCTGCCGTCAATCAGCGAGGCTTCGCCGCCGGTCACGCGGCTGATGATGTTCCGCACCGAATCCGGGCCTGTGAAGGTCGCACTTTCGCCGGTGTGAATGTTGAACTGCTGGAAACTGTGGAACAGATTTGCTCCGGCCTGCTTTCCGTATTCGGCCCGAATATCATAATCCGGTCCCTGCAAATGTGATTCTCCCACGGAGCCGACAGTTCCGTCCAGTGTGATCTGGGCCTGGATCGGAACCACGAGACTTATGGACAAAAGAATCATGACGGTCAGTTTTATGCTGTCTTTCATGATCTTGCCTCCTTCTTCTCTGTTATGGTATTGGATTTCCGTGTCTGTAAACATGAACTTTTCCAGTTCTCAGAGCCAGTTCCCGATTAGCAGAAACGGGGCCCAGAATGCGGGATGGTCATATTCCGATTCGCTGATAAGCTTTTTCTGGGCATTCCGCAGGGCTTCTGCTTTTGAAATACCGGGCTGACCGATCTGCCGGTAAAATTCTCTCATCGTCAGAAACGCGGCCTCGTCGCTGACGGGCCAGAGGGTGGCAAGCACACTCTTCGCACCGGCTTTCAGGGCGGCACCCGCAAGGCCGAAGGCCGCCCGTGCATCCCCCGTGGCCGTTTCGCAGGCGCTCAGGGTCAGCAGTTCCGGGACCTCCCTCCGGTATCGCCTCAGCCCCACAAGCTCCTCAAGCCCGTCCATTGTCAGTATGCCGTCATAAGTTACCAGAAAAGTGTCCCGGGAGGTGCTGCCGAACACCGCGTGGCTGGCGATATGGAGGATTCCGTAATTCTGATTTGTGATCTCCGCCCGGAGTCTCTCTGTCGTGAAATCCCGGTTCATCAGAATTTTTCCGTCCGTGGCTGCCCGGACCGCCTCCAGTTCCCTTTCCACCTCCATCAGCGGAGAAAAGCCCTCTTTTGCTTCGGAAATCCCGCAGATGAGCGTCCGCCCGGATTCCTCCAGGGTCTGTCCGATATCGGTGAGACTCAGCGACGGAATAGTTCCCAGGGCATATTTTTCCACCAGAAAATGCTCGCCGTCGTGCAGTGCGGAGAAGGGGAGCAGGGAGAGCGGGCCGTCCGGCACGATGATCAGTGTATCAATGCTCCGGGAAGCGAATTCGCTCTCGGCCGGACGGATCAGCCAGTTGTAAAGACGCACAGCCTCTTCCTGAAAATCATCCGCTTTCTCTTCCAACAGTTCCCGGAATCTCTTCGCCGTGCTACATAACTGCCCGGCACTCACCGGAATTCTGATCTGCGTCAGGCGGTCCGGCAGCATCAGCATCAGATACAGGTGATCCGGCATCAGAATCGGACAGATCACCGCGGTGCCGGGAGAAATGTTCCCCCATATTCCGGTTCTGTCAAGATCGTTCAGACATTCGTCCCGGAAGAAATTCTCCAGTTCGGCTTTTTTCAGAAATTCCACAGTGTCCCATGCTTCTCTTATCAGGATATGGGAGGTTTCCGAAGTGTCAGCCGCTCTGAGAAGCAGTTCTGCCAGTTCACTGTAAACCGGTCTGACGTCTTTGTCAAAAATGTCTTTCAGCCCCCGGAATCCCGTGAAGAATTCTGTGCGGATCGGGTTCAGGGTTGCCACCGCGCGCTGATAGGATTCAATCCCTCGGCGGATGTCACCCTGCTTTGCGAACAGTCTCCCCGACTGTCGCTGCCAGCGATACAGAATTTCCGGGAAATATCCCTGCTGGGCGGAAAATATCGCCTTGCGGGTCAGTCTCACCGCGTCGTCGTAACGCTCTTTTTTCTCATAATACTGTCCCAGACAGCCATAAGCATAAGAGGCGATCCGGTTGTTCCGTATGTCTTCACCGATACGGGCCGCCGCTCTCAGCCAGCCTTCCGTCCCGGCTTCCGAAGTCTCCGCGGCAAGCATGCTCAGAGAAATCAGGTCCGCGGCTTTGCCGTATGTCTCCGGCTGTCTCCCGATCACTTCCGCGGCCTGTTTCAGAGTGACAACCGCGTTCTGATGTTTCCCTTTTGTCATTTCCGTGCAGGCCGTGTTCAGCAGGATTTTCGATTTCAGCGAGAGCGCCGCTTCGGAATCTCCCAAATACGGAAGGTACTCCCGATACGCGGCCAGCGATCTCCGGTAATCCATGTTCGACCGGAAATTCCCCAAGTTGTTCAGAACGCCCGATATGAGCAGCGGATTTCCGGTCCGGCGGGCATGGTCCAGGGCCTTTTTCAGATACTTCGTTGCCTCCAGCCTGTTTCCGAGGCAGAGATGAACATCCCCGAGACTGCTGAGAAGAATCGCCATGCCGGACGATCCGCATCTGTTTTCCGCATCCGGCAGTGTTTCCCGAAGGATCGCAAGGGCCTTGCGATGATATCCGAGGGCAAGATACGCATGGGAGAGAAGTGCCGCATGATAAGCGGGCTTCTCCTGAAAAATCAGTTTTTCTTTTCCGGTGTCCTGTAAATTTGTTCTCCCTTCCAGCAGTCTCACCGCACCGGAGAAATCGCCTTTGCGAAAAAATTTGTCTTCCTCGGAATACGGATCAGGGAAAACGGGACTCGGCTGCAGATCATCCAAAGGTGTGGGCACGGCGTCCCGCCCTCTGATCTCAAAGCGGCTTCTCTTTTCGGCACTTCTCTGTTCGCATGGCGTCTTTGCCCATTTCGCCGCGTCTAAGTAGGTTCCGGGCATAACGCTCAGAGTCCCGCTGATATCGGCATCCGGGGCTTCGATCCTCACCGTTCCCTCATTGCCGCGCCTGGAGGTTGCCGTCACGCTGCTGTCCGATGACCTGACGAAATTCTCAGCGGCGATGAAAACCGCGCCGCCGTCCCCTTCATCCGCGTTCGCGGAGACGCCGGCATGATTCAGAAGCACGGATTCCGCGGAAAGGGAGACGTCCCCACCGTTGCTTTCGCCCCGGCTGACATTGCTGGTGGCCGACGCGTTCAGCAGGTATATCCGGTTGTCCGCGTCAGCGGAAATCTGCCCGCCACCGCCACTCCTGGCTTCGGCGCGGAGCGCCGCACCGTCGGTCAGTTCCACAATATTTCCTGCCGCAAGGCGAATTTTCCCGGCAGGGCCGCCGAAATCGGTTGAATCGCTGTCGGTGGTGACGGACGAGTCCGAACCGATCCGGATATCGCCGGCTTCAATGTCGATGCCGCCGCCGCTTCCGCTTCCGGAGGTGGCGGTGCTGATGCTGCTTTTGCCGGTCACGCGCACGGTTCCGGCCCGGATCGCGACAGTTCCTGCCCGGCCGGCGGTTTCAAAAGGAATCCATCCGCTTCCGTCATACACAGAATATTGCATGTCATCGTCACCGTCGGAGATACGAACCACATCCCCGGCCCGGGCATCAAGGGAGTCGGCATCGGCTGTGTCTGACACGGTGAATGTCTGACCGAGCGGAAGCCATTCTTTTCCGGAACAGATCAGTGCGGAAGGGCTGACGGTACTGTCATCCGCCTTATGCACCACATCCCCCGTCTTTGTCTGAATCAGGGCGTTCATCGTATTCATATCGTCAGTCTGATGCATGCTGCCGAACGGAATCCATTCCCCGTCCGCATAGAGTACGCGGGTGTTCATATTCTCATCTTCGGAGATATTGGCCTCGGAAATATTGGCTATGGTTCCGTTTTTAAGATCATACCGTTCCGAAAGGGTCGTCAGCTCATCCGTTCCGGTGACTTCGAAATCCATGATTCGGATCACTCTTATTCTGTAAACACCCGGCGCGTCATGACGCTCCGCATAGGTGCAGAAAAACTGTGCCGGTTTTCCGCCCGCATCCGTCACCTCAATCACCCTGTCCCGGGCTGCGGACGGAATATCCTCCCCCAGTTTGCTATAAATCTGATAAGGGAGACTGTCCAGCTCGGACATGTCAGCCATTGTTATCATCTGATCCGGATTGTACGGTGCCCATCTTTTATGTCCTTCTATGGAAACTCTCATAAAACGGGCGACTTCCCCGTTGCCCGCATCGCTTACGCTTACCACGGCGCCTTCGGGAACAATCTGCTGTCCGGGAAGTGCTTCCAAAGCCTCCATATCCGCCACGGTGTTATTCGCCAGAAACAGAAAGAGGGCCTCGCCTGTATAGATATAATCGGCAGACCGTCCGCTCTCCGCGTCGCTGATTTGGACAATATCACCCCTGACGAGAAATCGGCTGTCCCATCCCCGGCTGTCAGAAATTTCATGCGCGTTGATCCGGGTGCTTCTTGACGATATGACCGCACCCGATTCCATTTCCAGACGGCCGACCCGCAGATCGATATTTTCGGCGTTTCCTCCGCCCCAGGTCTCGGTGGATATGGTTCCGCCCTTGGAAAGAACCAGGCGGTCTGCCTGAATACGGATATTTCCGGAGTAATCGGAAAGTCCGATTCTGTTTTTGGAATGGATGTAAACTCCGCTCACGGACTTATCGTAGAGTTCGGTGGAAATGAGCGTCATCCACCACAACTGATATACCCCCGGTTCAAGCATTTCTATGTGTGCGGAGTCTCCGGACACGGTCATCGTATCCTGCACAAGGATATCAATGTCTCCTCCGCTGACCGGAGCGTTGCCTCCCGCGCTTCCCGAGCTGATTTTTGCACCGTCCCGTATTGTCAGGTTTCGGGCAGTCAGGGTGATGTTTCCGGTATCTCCCGGCTTACCGGTCCCGGAAGAAAGAGAGCCTGTGTGAACGCCTGAACCGATGTTAACCGTCATTCCGTGGGGATTCACTCCGGATAAAACGGCATCACCTTCCACATGGACCGTAATGTCACCTGCATTTCCGGATCGAAGGTCTGCATCTAATGCGGAAGTTCCCGAATAAATGGAGGCCCCGCCTGTCAGAACCAGTTCGCCCGCATTCACGGTCACGTTGCCGGCATCTCCGGTAGCATTGAAGGTGTCCGCTCTGATCAGACTGGGCAAACCCGAAGCAGCCGTTCCTTCCATCGCCACTTTGCCACCGGCGTTCACAGTGACGTTTCCGGAATCACCTGATCCGGCTGTCACACTGAAAATCTGTCCCCCGTCGCGCATCTCAAGATCACCGGTTTCAACACTGACATCGCCCGAACGGCCTGACGCTTTTGATTGGCAAGAGATAAAACTTCCCTCTCCGAAGGCATTGTTTCCGGATAAGCGGATGTGTTTTCCGGCCCGAACAGTAATATCGCCGCCATTCCCGCTTCCTTCCGAGTTTGTGTAAACAACTCCGCCATCCTCAAGCAGAATCTCCTCCGCATCGATCTGAATCTTGCCTCCGGTGCCCGCGTCCGGTTCAATGCTGTCAGTAATCGTTGTAATTTCGCTTTTCGACAGGTGGATCGGATTTTTTCCTTTCAGTTCAACAGTGTCCGCCCGGACGGAGATATCGCCTCCTCTGCCGCTGTCACGGGAACTTGTGATGATACGAGATCCGTCGTTCATCAGCAGGTTTTCGCACCCGATATTAATGCCGAGGCCGTCCCGGTCTCCCAGGGTCTCTGAACGGATATGGCCAGTTTCAGCAACGATATTTCCCCCGCGGATAAAAATCCGGCCCCCGCCCCGGCCGGAAGCATCCAGCAAAGCGTTCCCGGAGAGGGTTACATCGCCTGCCCGGGTGAAATCTGTCAGGACCGGGTCGGTCTCTGTGAACCGAACCTCCCCGGCCGACCGGACCGCGCACAGACTGATCTGCCCTGCGGGCGATTTCAGCTCGCCGGGATATTCCGTATCCGTGACCGGATTGCCCTCTCCGTCCAGGACCGGCTCGCCGCTCTCATCTCTGACCACTGCGGTGTATCGGGTTCCGTTTCCGATGCGGATGTCACCGCCGGCCAGCATGATGTTTTTTCCCTCGGAAACACGGAGACCGGTGGGGTGATTTTCCCAGTCCTGCTCCGTAATTTCCCCTCTGCCCTCAGCCCGAATCGGAGCGACATCGCTGTCCAGAAAACCGAAGGCCGCGGGCGCGGCCACGGAGAGCACGTCGTTTGCATGGGGGATGGCATAAAACCGCTCATTCCCGCCCAGCCGCAGATAGTCGGCCGTGCTGACACGGAACGAACCGCCCAGATCCAGAGACGCGTTCGGCCCGAACATCACGCCCGCGGGATTCAGGAAATACAGATCCGCATCGGGAATTGCCGACGCGAGCCTGCCGTCAATCAGCGAGGCTTCGCCGCCGGTCACGCGGCTGATGATGTTTCGCACCGAATCCGGGCCTGTGAAGGTCGCACTTTCGCCGGTGTGAATGCTGAACTGCTGGAAACTGTGGAACAGATTTGCTCCGGCCTGCTTTCCGTATTCGGCCCGAATATCATAATCCGGCCCCTGCAAATGTGATTCTCCCACAGAGCCGATAGTTCCGTCCAGTGTGATCTGGGCCTGGATCGGAACCACGAGACTTATGGACAAAAGAATCATGGCGATCAGTTTTATACCGTTTTTCATGATCTTGCCTCTTTCTTTTGTCTGTATTTCATTCTGACAGCGCCGATAGCACTCTTCCACATCATCAGAAACGCGCCTTTCCAGGTGGGACGATACGCGTCGGCAGATTCGTCAAAATACAGGTATCCGGTTTTAAGCTGCAAATCCATCTCCCTAATCAGCGAATCTCTCAGATAGTCAAGTTCCCCGCCTTCACGCGGGAGGCGATTTTCAGCTTCTCCAATGAATTCGGAAACTTTCTGCTGATGAATGTTGTACAGCGTACCCATATCCTGTTCGCCGGGAAATCGGAATATCCGGCTTTCAGGAACATCCTTGAAAACCGGAGGCATTCCGTTGTTATTCGTTGAAATCTTATTATCCGTGGAAAAATGGGTACAGAACTCCACATACGCGTTTGTCACCCGTTTTTCCTGTCCGGAATTTCCCAGTGAGATAATTGTGACCGCCATATCCTTCTCTGTCTGATTGACAAATAATCTGAAATAAGTCGTCGACATCGCCGGCTCATGCTCAGGCTCAAACACATCGGCAACTGCCTCAAACCCCAGGCTTTTCAGTACATACGTCACCTGAGACAGAAGCTGCGCCACATATTTCGGAAGATAGGCAGTATCCATGAGTAATAGTCCGGAATCACGGGGCATACGGATCTTAAAACGGGCGATTATCGGAATCACAATAAAAGGCGGGATGATTATGATCCCCAAAACAATGATAACCAAAGAAATGATAATTGTGTAAAACATTTTGTCTTCTTCTCCTTTAATTTTTGTTTACTCTTGCTCTTGCTCTTGCTCTTGCTCTTTATCTTGCTCTTTATCTTTATCTTGCTCTTTATCTTTATCTTTATCTTTATCTTGCTCCTGATAAGAAACAAGAGCAAGAGAAAGAAAAAGAGAAAGAGAAAGAGAAAGAGAAAGATTGCCACTTCTCACTGAACTTCCCCCTTGGTAACGCGCATGAAGATATCTTCAAGATCGCTTTGTTGCAGTTTGAATTCTGAAATTCTGTGACCCTGCTGCACGAGGGCCGCCAAAAGATCGCTTCCGTCTTCTTCTCCGCCTTCCAGTTCAACCTGTATTTCTTTCCCGGAATGGCGGACATCCTTTACTTTCGGCATTTCCATCAATGCCTTGAAAAGAGCGTCCTGTCTGTTGCATGACCGCACAAGCAGGCTAAGGTGCGGCGTCTTTTTCTCCACCAGTTGCTCGATAGTACCGGTTTGGAGGATCTTTCCCTGCTCAATAATGATTGCACCGTCGCAAAGCTCTGTAAGCTCCGTCAGAATATGAGAACTGATAAGGATGGCTTTGTCCTGTCCGGAAAGGATCTTCAGTAATTCCCTAAGCTCAATTCTCGCACGCGGATCAAGTCCTGCCGCGGGTTCATCCATCAGAAGCACAGGCGGGTCATGGACCAGGGCCCTTGCCAGGCTGACACGTTGCTTCATCCCTTTTGAAAGGGCTTTGAGCATCTTCTCACGGATACCTGTGAGGTTGGTAAATTCCTCCACGCCTTCAATGCTCTGTCTGCGTTTTTTCCCTTTGAGTCCGTAAGCACGGGCAAAAAAATCAAGATATTCATGAACGGTAATATCATTATGCTCGGGCAGGGTGTCCGGCATAAAGCCGATTGTTTTGCGGACTTCTTCGGGATACTGGGTAACGGAGAATCCATTAATGTAAGCGTCTCCTCCCGAGGGATCGTCAAGGGTGGCAAGAATTCGCAGGGTCGTGGTCTTACCTGCTCCGTTCGGTCCCACAAACCCGAAAATCTGCTTTGATTGGAACTCGAAAGAGATATTTTTCAACGCATGGGTTTTACCGAACTTTTTCTCGAGATTTTTGACTTTGATTTTCATTTTTGTTTGGTGTTTGGTGTTTAGTGTTTGTTTGTTTGGTTTTTCATGATGCCGAAAACGACGGCGTCTGTGTTAAGATTATCCGGGTCTGCCAATCCTTTTTCAATGAAGGGGCAGCCTTCCAGCAAGGCAATATAGCTATTGGGACGGAGATGTTTGTCTGCCCAGTTTTTCAGATGCTCCGGGTTCTGTTTCCAAGAGAAAGAAGTATATATTTCGCGAAACGGATCCGTGTCTGTCTCAGGCGCGGCTTTCATTCTTGTGGGCCGAGGAGCGGAACGTGATCCAGCGGGGATATTGTTGTCTGCATATATCCTCCCGTCCTGATCCGAGAGCCAGAGCTTTTTTATATGCGCCCCTAATCCGTTTACAACCATCGGGTTGCCCCGTTCTGTAAAGCTCAGTTCAAGGCGTTCACGTCTTTTTTCGGTTTTTCTCACCATGAAATGCGCGGGCACACGGGCGGTGATCCATCCTGATTTAAGATGCTGATCCGCTGTCCAGTCAATGGAGAGCGGGATCCCTGCTTGGTCATACTTTGAGATCATCGGGGTCAGTTCTGTCTGATTTGAGAAATGCAGGCCCGCTCCCGGGGTCAGACGGCAATAAAACGCTGTGATGCCCAAGGTGACCGCCTCATGGGAAGTTTCATCTAAAATGGTGAAGCCGCTTGTTCTGATATCCGAGTCAAATCCCTCTGAAAGAGTCGCATAAGCAAAAATCGAGGCGCATGTGAATAATGAAATCGCCGGAATGGTCCACATCAGCCATATTTTCTTTTTTTTCCTGGCCAGAATGATGAAATTTACCGGGCCAACCACAATCACAAAGAGAAGCATTCCTATGAAGAATCCTTTAATGTTTATTCCTGTACTTTCGATAATGGGAAAATATTTGTTTGCCGATTCCGAATCTTTAATGTTCCTCCAGGGAAGCTGGGTTTTTCTCCATATCTCATCCAGATATTTTAACTGTTCATCCGTAATCTCATCAATGTCTGAGACGGGAAGCACAACACATTGCCCGAAGCCGGTATGATAAATAACCGCTCCGCTGTGATGTTTCTGCTCCGTCTGAATCCGGGAAGCAGGCTTATGAAAATCTCCGAGAACCGTCAGGGTTCCGCCGCATTTCACATAAGAGAACACTGCTGACTTCACAGGCGCGGGCATGGCCTCCATATCCGCATTCTTGAGGATAATGCCGTCATATCGGGAATAACTCAGCCAGTTCCTGCTCCATAAATCCGGAGTCTGTTCGGAGTGTATCAGGTTCAGATTATCTTTGTTTGGAAGCAATTGCGTCTCTGTCTGTGTTTTTTTCCTGCGGCTATATCTACGTTTTCTACGTTTGTCATACCAACTCGGCGGAAGTTCTGATTTACTTTTATCCCAGGGTCTGTTAAGCAGATCATCTCTGTTAAGAGAACTGCTTATCAGTATAGATAATGGTTCTCTATATCTATCCGAGATGTGCTTGCTGTAAGGAACGCTTAAAGATTGCTCCTGTCTGTCACCGTCGATATGGATATATCCTTTGTGTCCCCAAAAGGGGAGGGCCGGCTGGAGCATTGAGGCTGTTACCGTTGACCCGGGAGATACGGCAATCGACCGACTCAGTGTTTGTATATAAGTGCCCCGGTCATATCTGTCGCTGGAAAATGAGACCGCAACCTGATGAGGGGCTTTCGGAGAATGGTTTGTCACGATCAGCCGGTACTCAAAATATCCATGCCAAGTTTCTCCTTCGAGCGTATGGCATGCGACAGAGACATCTCCGAACCGTTGTGCCGAAGCGTTATATGTCCATACAAGCAGTAACACAAACAGAATGGCGTAAGTTAATCGACACGTCAGCGATTTTGAACAATTGTCAGTTGCAAACTGTAAATTCATATTCCTCACTTTTCTGAAAAAATCCTGATGACAACACCTTTTGGGAAGCAAGGTGGATTCCGGGTCAGAATTGAAAAAATGTCCCATTTTTTCAATTCTGCCCGGAATGACAGGGCATGATGTCATTCCTGGTAAAGCGTTATAATCAGAAAAAATCCTCTTCTTATGTGAAATCCTGATCACCTGATCTCTATATTATTCGGAAGATTCATTCCTGTTTCATCCGTTTCTGAGATCAATTCCTGTAAAACAGCCTGTGAATCCATGCGGTCAATTCGGGCCTTGTAGTTGAGAATGAGGCGGTGATTCAGGGCGTGGGCCGCGACCGCCTTGACATCTTCAAAACCGACCGCTGGCCGTCCTTCGAGCAGGGCATGGCCACGGGCGGTCTCCGCGATGCCGATGGCTGCTCTGGGCGAGGCACCGAAAGAGACGTAAGCCCGCACTTTTTCCGTTGCTTCTGCGGACTCGGGATGCGTCGCTCCCACCAGCCGGGAGATATACCGGGCCACCGGCTCGGGGAGGATCATGCGATCCATTACGGCAAAGAGTTCATTCAGCTTCTCGGCATCCATTGACCAGTCCGGAGACGGCGGCTTTCCGCGCCGCCGCGTGGATATGATGGCACTCAGTATTTCAGGTGCCACCGGATTGACATTCAGCTTGAAAAGAAAGCGGTCAATCTGGGCCTCGGGCAGCGGATAAGTGCCCTCCAGCTCAATGGGATTCTGAGTCGCCAGAACAAAAAACGGATCCGGCAGTTTTCTGGTCGCGCCGAGCAGTGTCACAGACTGTTCCTGCATGGCCTCCAGCAGGGCAGACTGGGTTTTCGGCGTGGCCCTGTTAATTTCGTCAGCAAGGAGGATATTCGTAAAGACCGGGCCTTTTTGAAATATCATCTTCCGTGTGCCGTCACCGGTCTCCTGCAAGATATGGTTTCCGAGAATATCGCCCGGCATGAGGTCAGGCGTAAACTGTACCCGGTTATACACGAGACCCAGGAGCTTTGAGAGGGTCTTTACCAGAACCGTCTTGCCCACGCCGGGGAGACCCTCTAAGAGAACATGGCCTCTGCTGAGAAGAGAGACCAGTATCATCCGGTGAACACGGGAATGTCCCAGGATAATCCGGTCCAGCTCATTCAAAAGATTTGATGTCAGTTCGTTGGCTGACTTTATTTCCTGTGGTGTAAGCATAATAGTTGATGTTTGATGCTTGATGCTTGATGTTTGATGTTTGATGTTTGATGCTTGATACTTGATGCTTGATGCTTGATAGTTGATGCTTGATGCTTGATTCTTGATGCTTGATGCTTGATGCTTGATAGTTGATGCTTGATGCTTGGAATTCGGAATCTGATTATCCAGTATCCAGTATCCAGTATCCAGTATCCAGTATCCAGCATCCAGCACCCAGCATCCAGCATCAAGCATCCAGCATCCAGCATCCAGCATCAAACATCAAAACGCCCCGATATCCCTCTTCAACCCATCCACCCGAATTTCCTCATGGGGATTCCCGGTTTGCTTCGGCCGGGATGAGCCTGACTCATCCGTGCAGGTGCCATTTGAAATATAATAGAGGGCCTCTTTGAGAGACGCTTCCTCTGTGTCTCCGAACTGGCGGGTCAGGTCATCATCCGCATAACATGCGGGCGGGATGCCCTCGAAGTAGTCGCCTTCGTCCTGAGCGTTTACGGTACTGAATTCGGCCGGAGCGATGTGGATACCGCAAAAATCCCATCCGTACATTCCGACAGGTTTGCCTCGGGTGGTATCTCCAATGGAAATCACGTCCACAAACGGCTCAAGGCCATTCATTACCAGCTCGCTGGCAGAGCAGGTGGATGCTGTGGTAATGCATACGACCCGATCCAAACTGAGGGCGCTTTCCGGTTTGGTGAAACGGGTTGTCTCGTTCCAACCCATGTATCTGCTGTTATGAACGGATTTCGCAAACGGTTTTCCAAAAGCGCGGTCTCCTGCAATCAGACTTGCCAGATGACGCGCGACGGAAATCTCTCCGCCCCGATTATATCTCAAATCCAAAACCAGTTCATCAATCTCACTCTCTTTAAAATAGGCAAATACTGTATCCAGTTCTTCCAGAGCCGTTTCAACAAATGTATTGAATACCAAGTAACCGACTTTTAATCCGTTACTCTCCAGTATGTCGTAAAACAGAATCGGGTCTGTTGTCAACCATTCCTTCTCCAGATTCAGTTCCCTGATCCCGCCTTTCGGGTCTTCGATTTTCAGTTGAACCTTTACGTCCGGTTCATTCTCGCCGAAGATCGTATTCCAGAGATCATCAAGCCGGATTTCCGAAAGTGTTTTGTCATTAATTTCAAGGAGCTTGTCGCTTCTCTTCAAACCGGCTTTGTCTGCCGGTGAATCTTCATGGACAAAACTGATCCTGCAATCCCCCTTGCGATCAAACTGAGGACTGAATCCCGCGCCGATGTATCTCCCTTTTTCAAAATAGGCGTAATGTGCTTCTGTCGAAGTAATGTAGCTCCATTTATCCAAGTCCTTGTATTTCATATCCTCCAACAGCGATTGCGGTGAGGCATAGCTTCTGTAATCAATTTCCGGAACCTTGTCGTACCATAGATATGTATCTTTCATCACTTCATAGACAAATTTGTTCTGTTCTTCCACCGGACAGCCGGGAGATATCCGATATTCATGTCTGACATATCCGCTATCCGGATCTGTTTTGACATTCTCAAGATATGCGTCGCCATAAGGGAAATCGGAATAGACCCTGACAACTGTCCCGGACACATGAAAGAAATCCACGGCGGCTTTTCCGCCAATGTCAAAACGGATTTTGACAAAAATATCCGGGTTGTTCTCGCTTCCCCAACTGACGTCATCCGGGCTGGCATAAAAATATCCCCATATAATTTTATGGCCCTCAGGGGTCGTATCTTCTCCGACTTTGCGCCAGACAGGATTGATCAGCCCCTTTTCCGGGGTACGGATCAACGCGGCAATGACTATGCCGATCTTCGTGGGATAGCCCGAAAGGCTGCCCGTGGGCCAGTACAGGTGATCTTCAGACAGATTATCGGCTTCATCATTCTCGTCCGTGTCACTCCGGCCGTTTTCATAATACTGCCGGATATGCCTTTTTGAGAGGGATGTGGTTCCATGCTCGTCCGCGGAACCGTCATAAGGATAATCTGAGTAAACATCCATATCCGGCCCCGATATGTGAAAAAAGCTGACGTCCAAGCGTCCGCTTCTGTCAAACCATATTTTGACAAACATATCCGGGTTATGGGGACTTCCCCAGCCGGCACCGTCAGGATCCGCGTGAAAATAGCCCCAGATCACAGAATCCCCTTCTTTGTCCGTAGTTTCGCCCCCCTTCTGCCAGACCGCTTCAACCGGGCTTCCTTCCTTCGCATGGATGACTGCTCTGATCCAGAGGTCGGAGGCGACCATGTTGCCACTCGCGTAAGCTGTTCCGCCAACTGCAAAAGCCGTAATTAGTATGATGATGAATCGTATGATCTTTTTCATAAGCGCATTGCCTGTTCGTTAGGAATATAATGATAATAAGTACATTTGTCATCTGCTACCTGTCATTCCCGCGGAAGCGGGAATCCACTGTCCGCCTGGCCGACCCACCTGTCATTCCTGCAAAAGCGGGAATCCACCGATGCCTGGCTGAAAGTCTTGCTTAATCATCAGTGGATTCCTGCTTTCGCAGGAATGACAGTTGGGTCAGAAAGCCCCGATTTCTCTCCTAAGACCATGAAGCTCGATTTCCTTATGCTGATAATTTTCGACCCGGCGTGTTCCGGCTCTGTCCGAGTTGTTAAGGCAGGCCCCGTCAGTGATATAGTGCAGCGCGGCTTTGAGAGAGTCTTCCTGCGCATCTCCGAGCGGTCTGGTCAGATCATCGCCTGAATAGCATAGCGGAGAGATGCCGTTTCCATAATCCTCATCAAGGGCGTTCATGCTTTTGAACGTAACAGGGACAATAAATTTGTCACAAAAATCCCATCCGTACATTCCGAAGGGCTTGCCGCAGGTTATGTCTCCCACAGAGACAACGTCTATGAACGGTTTCAGACTGTTCATCACCACCTCGCTGGCAGAACAGGATCGTCTGCTGGTAATAAATACCACACGGTCCAGGTTAAGAGCGTTCTCCGGGTTGGTAAAATATGTCGTGTCGTTCCAGGAACTGTATTCGTCGTTATGCACGGTTTTCATAAATATCTCTCCGTCAACCCGATCTCCTCCGATCAGGCTTGCCAGGAACTGGGCAATGGAAGTCTGCCCCCCGCCGTTATATCTTAAATCCAAAATCAGATCGTCGATCCTGTTCTGCTTGAAATAAGAAAACACAGTGTCTAATTCTGATTCGGCATTTTCGATAAACGTATTGAAAAACAGATAACCGATCTTTAATCCGTTACTCTCCAATATGTCATAATGCAGGGTCGTATTCACTGTTACCCAGTCTTTCTCCATGGTTAATTCTCTGACAGTCCCGTTTAAGTCTTCGATCTTGAAATCAACCCTTACACCCGGCTCATCCTCACCGAAGATCGTGTCCCATTGTTGATAGAGGTATATCTCCATAGGTGTCTTGCCGTTAATTTCAAGAATCTTGTCTCCTCTCACCAGACCGGCGGTATCCCCGGGCGAGTTCTGATAGACAAAACGGACCCGGAGGTTGTCATTATTATCGAATTTGAGAAAAAAGCCGAGACCGACATATTTGCCTTCCTGAAAATAGCTGTAATGCTCCTCCTGCGATTCGATATAGCTCCATTTATCCGATTCTTCAAAGATCAGGTCATCTAACAAATCCTCAGGTGAACGGTATGCGGTATAATCAGTTTCGGGAACTTCATCACTCCAGAAATATATCTCTTTCATCAGGTTATAAACAAATTCATTCTGTTCTTCCACAGAGCAGACTGTGTCTGTCCGATACTCATGCCTGCAATATCTTTGATATACGGAGGTTATGTCCGTCTGATCATAGTCCGTGTCATTGGGAGAATCCGAATAGACAAAGATAAACGGAACAGAGACATGGAAGAAGTTCACATCTGTTCTTCCGCTGGCGTCAAACCATATTTTCACGAAAAGGTCCGGGTTGTCTTTGTTTCCCCAATTGACGTCATCAGGGCTGGCATGAAAATACCCCCATATCACTTTATGCTCTCCCGCGGTCGTATCCTCGCCGCCTTTGTGCCAGACGGCGTTGATCATGCCTTTTTCCTCGGTGAGGATCCTCGCGCTTATTTGGGGAACGCCAGCCACCAAAGCAGAGGATTCTTCCTCGGAAAAGTCGCCGTCGTCATCTTCTTCCGCATAAGGCCGAATGCTTTCATAATCGTGCCTGATGTATCTTTCGGACAGTGTGATTCTGTCATAGTTGTTCGCAGCACCGCTGTAAGGATAGTCCGAATAAACATCTATGTCCGGAACCGATACATGAAAAAAACTGACATCCAGACGCCCGCTGCGGTCAAACCAGATTTTGACGAAAACTTCGGGATTCTGAGGACTTCCCCAGTTGACGTCATCAGGATTGGCGTAAAAGTAGCCCCAGATCACCCCGTCTCCCCCCTGGGTGACACCATCTCCTCCTTTCTGCCAAACGGCTTCCACCGCGCCTTTCTCCTCCGTGTGAATAACCGCTCCGATCCAGAGATCGGAGGTAACCATACTGCCGCCAGCGTAAACCGGTCCCACTAAAAAACGGAGGGCAATAAAAACAAACATCATCTTTTTCATAAACGTAATCGGTTCTCTCTCCGCCATCCTTTCCAATCCTTCTATGAGCGGATCCGAGGTTTCCGCCAGTTCCCTGCGGCTGTTTGTCATGTTCGATTGATCCATCATTTTTCCTACCTCCTTTGTACTGAATTCAAAACAGAATTTGAAAAAGAGACCCGTTTGGATTTAGCCATGGAATTCTTCAATATGCCTGAGCCAATCCTCTCTTCTCTTGTTCCAGTCCGTCTGTTCCGTTTCTCTCTTTTTCAGGTCTTGTTTCTCAAGAAAAGACTCGAAATCCTTATAGATATTTCCGACGATAATGTCATCACCGTTCGGATTGTCAAGCCCTTCACGACCATTATCCCAAGCCATCATAATCCTCCTTTCATATTCCTGTCACACCCACACGGCAAATATCTGTTTATCTTCAAACCGGATCTGCTCCTGTTTGTATACCTTGCTCTTATTGAAATCATAAATCAGCAAATACCCCTCTTTGAGCGAATATATGTCCAGATAGTCGCTCAGTTGTTCCAGCCCCTCCTGATGATATTTCGGGCCATACCAGATTTTCAGTTCAACCACATACCGTTTGTTCTGCCAGGTGATGACAATATCCATCCGTCGCTCGTGAGACACGTTCGGCTCCTTGAAATCAAAGCCCAGGCCGTTGATGATGGGTCGGAGATAAGCGAGAAACAGCATGCGGCCTTCCCGCTCCAGGAACCTGGCGTCCCGGTCGGAGTAGTGCTCCTTCATAAAGGCCTGAAAGCGCAACAGGATCAGTTTGACATCCAGTCCCTCGGGGCTGTAAAATTCCGGGCCTCGGAAACCGTTCATCTCACGATACTCTGTCTGGAGCAGATTTCCTCTTTTTCCATAATCGTTAATCAGATTTTTTCAAACTTGTCTATTTTGTCCCGGATACCGATCTTCGCCAATTCCTGCTGAATACGCTCTGCAAAACTGTTTTCGTCTTCTTTCACGGCAATTACGGACGCTTTGTTTTTAGCGAACAGGACGGCATAATCATCTGTGTCAGGATGGCCGATGGGCTTTTACCCTTCTTCGCCGATTTCTTTTTTTTCATGGATTTCAAAATACTTTTGCTGAATGTCGGATGAGACATCGCTCAATGTGTCCCATCGAATGCCGTAATCCTCGTCTTTGAGCGAGTGTAACTTGTCATTTTTCATTTCGTATGCACTCACCTGGTCCATGGAAAGAAAGGCCCGCGGGTCTTTCAGGTACGATGAGGCGGCCTGTTCCCTCAGTATTTCAGGGGTCTCAACGGCACCGCTGACCAGATTGTTGAGATGCGCCAGCAGATAGGGGCTGTGGGTTGTGATGAGTATCCTGACCCCGAGACTGATCATGATGCCGAACACCTCCAGCAGTTTTGCCTGGGATTCCGGGTGCAGGTTCATTTCCGGCTCGTCTATGACAATAAAATCATTTATCTTGGCCCTGTAACGGAGATACAGAATCAGAGGTGTCAGTTGTCTGATGGCTGATGATGCGTTATATAAATCAATATCAAGTCCCTGCTTCACCCTGATTCTGATCTCTTTCCCTCCGAGCTTCACGGGTTCCAGATATACCTTATTTCTCTCTTGCATCTGCTGTTCGATGTCATCTGCCAGTTTTCGGAATTCCGGTCCGGCATCAGGTTCTCTGGCCATTTCCACATCGGTCAGGAAATCCAGAAAATCCTCAATGGGTTGCGGATATCCGATACTCTGGGCTTTCACCAGATCGATATCATTTTTATTGAATCCGCGGTGACTGAAAATCTGGCGTTGTGTGTCTTTCATAAGTTTGTAGCGTCTGTTGGAAAGCAGCTTATAGGTGAGAATCAGAGTGTTGCGTTCCGCTGGCAAGGCCAGAGGCGTCGGGAAAAGTAGTTTGGAAATATCAATATCTTCCACTATAATATCCTCATCCCCCATGAAATCCGGGTCAAGACCGGGAATGACGGGAATATTTCGTGAACTCTGTTGTTTTCTCCGGTCAAAAAGTTTTTTCAAATTTTCTTCTATTTCCTCTTTTGAAATGTTGAAATTCAGTTTTGTATTGTCAAATAACTTGTGGCTGGAATCCTGGAAAAAATTTCCCAGATCCAATGGGATATACTCTTTTTGGTGTTCGGATAGCTGGGAGAAAATATCCGTCGGTAATGGCTGGAAGTCCTCTTCGCCAGCTTCAATTTCCGAACTACCGAGCCGTTCCCATAGCGCATAAACGGAATAGGCAATGTATGTTTTGTTCGAGTTGTTCGGGCCGATGATGACCGTCAGCGGCCGCAAATCCAGTTCGGTTTCCCTGATTTTTCCAAGATTGTAAAATTTGATGTTCATTTTTCACCTTCTATATTATTTAGCACCTTTGTCTCACAAGTGGTATCTGCACATTCACGTTCCATGAATCGTTTCCAATGATTTGCAGAAAAGCTATCTGCCCTCTGACTCTCAAGCCATCTAAAAATTTTTGGGAAGACCGCCCAAATATCCCCGCATCCACATCTCAGACAATTTCAATTTCTCATCCGCATCCGGCTTCATCTTTATACGTTTAACCCGTGTTTTCCCTCCTTCGCCTCTGTCAACAATGAAAAGCCTCTGCTCATTATCATTCAGATTGATACCATCCAGCACAGCAGGGTTATGGGTGGTGATCAGCACCTGCTTGTTGTTCGTATCTGAAAGATGAGACAATTCTTTGATCAGTGCGCGGCATATTCTCGGGTTCAGGCTGGACTCAATATTGTCTATCGCAAAGAGAGACGGCGTCTTTTTGCTGATAAACAGGGCCAGATAAAATAAGACATACAGCACACCGTCATTGGCGTTCTCAGCGGAAAAAATGTTGTTCATGTCTTTTTTCTGCATGAATCTGTCTTTGAAATACAAAATGGAATTGCTTCTGCCCAGTTTGTGTCCTTTGAATTTGAAAACATCTTTTTCATCAATGAGAATCTCATCCAACCAGCGTATCATATAATTGTAGCGGATCAGTTGTTCCCATTCCGCTTGGGTAAACTGGGAAAGCAGAATGTCAAGACTTTCTCCGTTAATACCCAGGGGCATTTTCTTACTTTCCGATCTGACACCTCTCAGGGCCTTGGTATTCAGATTGAAAATCAGATAGTTTGTCAATCCGGAAAGGTCACTGACAAGCCATTCTGTAAGAATCCGTTTGTTGCCAATGCCTGTTTTATGTACAATCTTAAATGTCGCATCTTTGCTGATCTTATCCAGCATCGAAGAATGCAGATGTGTTTCAGATTCGTCAATGAGGAGTATTCCTCCCTCATCCTTCCATTTTGAATATATATCCTCCTCATTTTCACAGTGCAATGCTGTCGGGATATTCACTTTCTCATCCCCTTCCTGAAATTCCAGGTCAATAATTATTTTCTTATTCTGCCTTAACCGGGTGAAGGAACTGAAAGTCAGACTCGGCTTGACAACCCTGACTCCTCTGTTATACAGCCCCTCCACATCCAAATCCGATGCTTTGGAAGCGCCTGCCATTGCCAATGCCTCCAAAATATTTGATTTGCCGCATCCGTTTTCGCCGATAAATATGTTCATTCTGCCTAACTCAGTCGTAATATCATGGACAGACTTGTAGTTTTTTACGGTTATTTTCCTTAGCATAAATTTTTACAGCCTTTTCCGAATTCTTTAATTACCTGGCCATAAATTTTCGGGTATCTTGGATGTGTCCCATCTACCCATCATGTCAAATTGAAAGACGGACATTTTCCGACTTCGGTAGCTGTGGATTCCGGGTCAAAACTGAAAAAATGTCCCATTTTTTCAGTTTTGCCCGGAATGACAGGTGGAGGTGGGACACACCCGGTATCTTCCTTATAATGGAAAATACTACTGAAAAACTTTTGGCCAAGTACTTACAAGGAAATTTTTGCCCACTGTCGAGGCCGAGAGCGAGAGCGACCGCTTCCAGAAAGTTCGTCTTTCCGAGTTGTTTTCGCCGATGAGCACGTTGGCTCTGTCGAGTTTCAGTTCCGGAGATTTTACTGACTTGTAATTTTTTATCATTTCACAAACACCGGGTCCGATTTATCCGACCCCCGGAACAGATAAGCCGTGAGTTTCTCCCCGTCCTGTTTCTCATCTGCCGGATTCTCAGGCAGGGGCCACCGAAGGGATTTGTAGAGCAGGTGGCGGTGCAGGTCGAATGCGGATTCCACCAACTGGCCGTAAGTTTTGGCGGCCTGAAATATCCAGCGATATGCGAGCCACATACCGACGATACTTACGGGAACGGCCCACAATGTCCAGATTGTCCAGATTATGAACAGTGCGCTCCATGTCCAGATCCGCACGGTTGAATCAAGATGATCCCGTGCTTCCGCGAGTTCTCTTTTCACATGATCCGGAAGCACCAGCCACAGCCGGGGCCAGCAGACAAACGCGTTGAGTCCGTATTTCTCCCGGGGACGCAGTTCTGTGGCGCGGAGAAGATTGCCCAGCCGGGTGGGCATCCGCTCTCTCTCATCATTCGGTATGCATTCCAGACGCCATTCCAGTTGTGCGAGTTCCCTGAGTTCGCTTTTGTTCAGCGTGTCAGGGGCATCCTCGTGCCTACCCGAGAGTTCCTGATAGCGATTCTCCTGCTCTTCAAATTCCAATTCCCGCCTCCGCATCAGCCAGTTCCAAAACCGGCGGGGATGGCGGTGGTATCCTTCCAGAAAGCGCAGCACCGGCAAATCAGAGCGGCTGAGTATGCTGGAAAACGCGGCAACCAGCACGATCACCATGAATATGCCCAGCAGCGCGGGCACGGGTTTCAGGAATCCGCCGAGCCGTTCCCACAGGGTGAGCCATTCGATGTTCCAGAACTCGGATTCCCAGTCCCAGTCGGAAACCCACGCGGCAAGTCCGCCGAGCCAGAAGAGTATCCCGGATTTCAGCAGTATCGAGGCCCAGCGTTCCAGGGGGCTGCTGACCCATCCCTCTCCGAAATCAGATGCCATCATGACTTAACTCCGTTCGCCGGAACCAGGGCTTCGCTGTTGCAACAGGTCGGAATCCTCTGTCCCACGTTTCTGCGGAACCACCAGCGGTTGCAGCAGGGGCAGATGTATTTTTCCCGTCCCGGGACATTTCCGCCCTCTCCGGGCAGTTTTTTATAAGATTTTCTCACATCGTCCGGGTTCAGAAACCTGTGGGTCCATTCCCGTACGGTTTTGTTGCCGCACAGCAGGTTCTCAATCTGTCTTTCCGCGGCTTTGTCTGATTCGGCTTTTGTCAGAAGCGCGTCCAGCTTGCGGTCAAGTGCCTCTGCCTCTGTGTCATCAAGCAGTTCTCTGAGATGGAAGCGGATGGTGTGTGCCGCGTCCAGAATATCCGGTTCTTTTGACATGCCTGTTCCTCCTTGGTTGTTGTTCGTTGTTTCCTGAGTCTAAATTCTGTCAAAAATCTGATTCAACGCATCGTACATTTCATCGATCCTTAATCCTGATTCTTTTCCCACATTCGCCCTTTTTCCGTGAGAAAGCCAGTTTCTGTGTTCAATGATCTCCGTCAGCTTCTCAAACAGGTCTTCAGGTATCTTATTCTCCAACAGTTTTTTCACTCCCGACAAGTTGCGGATATCCTCCCGGTCTTTGACAAATGATGACGAGGCAATGTAAAAAGGGATTGGTTCTCTTTTTGAGAGCCTTTTCTCATATCCGTCCTCAACAACATTTTTTATCTCTCCGTAAGCATTGCCGATTCTCCGGAACACACTCTTTTCAAAGGTTGCGACAATGTCCAGGATACAAAATTCTGTGATTTTCCGTTGTAATGAGTCAAAATGCTCATTGATGATATCCCTTTTGTCTCTTTTCCTGATCTTTTTGTCCGTTGAAAATATCTTTCCGGCAACAGGGCTGTTCGGGGATCTGAGAGCAGCCTCCCGGGATGCGGAGCAAATTTCCCTCAGATCATTATATGTCCGAATCGCCTCTTTCAAAGTCTCTTTGGTGCCTTTCATATTTCTGCCCATTTTTCCAACCATCCGTTCAGCAGTTTTTCAAATGTGTTCCGGGTGAACGGAAACTTGTCCCGCTCGTCACTGCTTTTCCACAGTTCCCATCGTAAATGCCTATCCTCATTCTCGATGAGCAGAAGCAGAACCTTTTCCTCTCTGTGTCCCCTGAAATACAAATCCGCCTTGCCGAAAGCGCCGATGATGTTTGTTCCTGTGGGTTCGATTATGATCCGGGATCCCCCGGCAAAACACAGTTCCATAATGCTGATGTTTTCAGAAAAATCCTCATGTTCGATGTGTTCCAACTGAGAATATTCAACAGACATATAGCCCGCCTCGGTCAGTTCTCCGAACCATTCCTCGATGTTTTCATACAGCCTGCGAACCTCGGCGATCCATGTCATTCTCTCTTTTTCCGTGTCATCCGCACGGTCCCTGTGTTTTTCGGCCAGTCTGGCCACTCTTTCTCTGAATTGCATAGAAATATCCGTTTTTACTGCATGTTCACTGCTGGAAATGCCCCCGATATGCTCTTCAGGATAATCCGTCAGCGTCTCCTTTTTTTCTTCCGTTTCTCCGCCGGTTTCCGGAGAGGGAAGAAAATATTCCCGTAACGCTTTAAGCGCAAGGGTATCGGGAGGTAATCCCTGAGTTCTGGCATATTCGGCCAGTGCAGTTTCAATGTCGGATGTAAGTTGTATTTGCATTTTATTCTCCCTATTTAAAAATGTGTGTCATTTCACCCTATGAGCTTATCTCCAGATTCTCAAACCTGGGAATGGAACTGATCTCCTGAAATGTCAGTCAGTCAGAGGTCCGTAGGACCGCCATGTTTGTGGAAACCGTCGGATGCCGCCAGTCAGAGGTCCGTAGGACCGCCATGTTTGTAGAAACCGTCGGATGCCGCCAGTCAGAGGTCCGTAGGACCGCCATGTTTGTAGAAACCGTCGGATGCCGTCAGTCAGAGGTCCGTAGGACCGCCATGTTTGTAGAAACCGTCGGATGCCGCCAGTCAGAGGTCCGTAGGACCGCCATGTTTGTAGAATCTGACCGGCGGTGATCTGCCGTTTCTACAAACATGCCGACCCTGCCGTTTCTACAAACATGCCGGCCCTGCCGTTTCTACAAACATGCCAGCCCTACGGGCCTCTGACTGGCGGTGATCTGCCGTTTCTACAAACATGCCAGCCCTACGGGCCTCTGACTGGCGGTGATCTGCCGTTTCTACAAACATGGCGGCCCTACCGTTTCTACTCTGTCCGGCGGTGATCTGTCGTTTCTACAAACATGCCGGCCCTACGGGCCTCTGACTGACGGCATCCGACGGTTTCTACAAACATGGCGGTCCTACGGACCTCTGACTGGCGGCATCCGACGGTTTCTACAAACATGGCGGTCCTACGGACCTCTGACTGACGGCATCCGACGGTTTCTACAAACATGGCGGTCCTACGGACCTCTGACTGACGGCATCCGACGGTTTCTACAAACATGGCGGTCCTACGGACCTCTGACTGGCGGCATCCGACGGTTTCTACAAACATGGCGGTCCTACGGACCTCTGACTGACTGACATTTCAGGAGATCAGTTCCATTCCCAGGTTTGAGAATCTGGAGATAAGCTCATAGGGTGAAATGACACACATTTTTAAATAGGGAGAATAAAATGCAAATACAACTTACATCCGACATTGAAACTGCACTGGCCGAATATGCCAGAACTCAGGGATTACCTCCCGATACCCTTGCGCTTAAAGCGTTACGGGAATATTTTCTTCCCTCTCCGGAAACCGGCGGAGAAACGGAAGAAAAAAAGGAGACGCTGACGGATTATCCTGAAGAGCATATCGGGGGCATTTCCAGCAGTGAACATGCAGTAAAAACGGATATTTCTATGCAATTCAGAGAAAGAGTGGCCAGACTGGCCGAAAAACACAGGGACCGTGCGGATGACACGGAAAAAGAGAGAATGACATGGATCGCCGAGGTTCGCAGGCTGTATGAAAACATCGAGGAATGGTTCGGAGAACTGACCGAGGCGGGCTATATGTCTGTTGAATATTCTCAGTTGGAACACATCGAACATGAGGATTTTTCTGAAAACATCAGCATTATGGAACTGTGTTTTGCCGGGGGATCCCGGATCATAATCGAACCCACAGGAACAAACATCATCGGCGCTTTCGGCAAGGCGGATTTGTATTTCAGGGGACACAGAGAGGAAAAGGTTCTGCTTCTGCTCATCGAGAATGAGGATAGGCATTTACGATGGGAACTGTGGAAAAGCAGTGACGAGCGGGACAAGTTTCCGTTCACCCGGAACACATTTGAAAAACTGCTGAACGGATGGTTGGAAAAATGGGCAGAAATATGAAAGGCACCAAAGAGACTTTGAAAGAGGCGATTCGGACATATAATGATCTGAGGGAAATTTGCTCCGCATCCCGGGAGGCTGCTCTCAGATCCCCGAACAGCCCTGTTGCCGGAAAGATATTTTCAACGGACAAAAAGATCAGGAAAAGAGACAAAAGGGATATCATCAATGAGCATTTTGACTCATTACAACGGAAAATCACAGAATTTTGTATCCTGGACATTGTCGCAACCTTTGAAAAGAGTGTGTTCCGGAGAATCGGCAATGCTTACGGAGAGATAAAAAATGTTGTTGAGGACGGATATGAGAAAAGGCTCTCAAAAAGAGAACCAATCCCTTTTTACATTGCCTCGTCATCATTTGTCAAAGACCGGGAGGATATCCGCAACTTGTCGGGAGTGAAAAAACTGTTGGAGAATAAGATACCTGAAGACCTGTTTGAGAAGCTGACGGAGATCATTGAACACAGAAACTGGCTTTCTCACGGAAAAAGGGCGAATGTGGGAAAAGAATCAGGATTAAGGATCGATGAAATGTACGATGCGTTGAATCAGATTTTTGACAGAATTTAGACTCAGGAAACAACGAACAACAACCAAGGAGGAACAGGCATGTCAAAAGAACCGGATATTCTGGACGCGGCACACACCATCCGCTTCCATCTCAGAGAACTGCTTGATGACACAGAGGCAGAGGCACTTGACCGCAAGCTGGACGCGCTTCTGACAAAAGCCGAATCAGACAAAGCCGCGGAAAGACAGATTGAGAACCTGCTGTGCGGCAACAAAACCGTACGGGAATGGACCCACAGGTTTCTGAACCCGGACGATGTGAGAAAATCTTATAAAAAACTGCCCGGAGAGGGCGGAAATGTCCCGGGACGGGAAAAATACATCTGCCCCTGCTGCAACCGCTGGTGGTTCCGCAGAAACGTGGGACAGAGGATTCCGACCTGTTGCAACAGCGAAGCCCTGGTTCCGGCGAACGGAGTTAAGTCATGATGGCATCTGATTTCGGAGAGGGATGGGTCAGCAGCCCCCTGGAACGCTGGGCCTCGATACTGCTGAAATCCGGGATACTCTTCTGGCTCGGCGGACTTGCCGCGTGGGTTTCCGACTGGGACTGGGAATCCGAGTTCTGGAACATCGAATGGCTCACCCTGTGGGAACGGCTCGGCGGATTCCTGAAACCCGTGCCCGCGCTGCTGGGCATATTCATGGTGATCGTGCTGGTTGCCGCGTTTTCCAGCATACTCAGCCGCTCTGATTTGCCGGTGCTGCGCTTTCTGGAAGGATACCACCGCCATCCCCGCCGGTTTTGGAACTGGCTGATGCGGAGGCGGGAATTGGAATTTGAAGAGCAGGAGAATCGCTATCAGGAACTCTCGGGTAGGCACGAGGATGCCCCTGACACGCTGAACAAAAGCGAACTCAGGGAACTCGCACAACTGGAATGGCGTCTGGAATGCATACCGAATGATGAGAGAGAGCGGATGCCCACCCGGCTGGGCAATCTTCTCCGCGCCACAGAACTGCGTCCCCGGGAGAAATACGGACTCAACGCGTTTGTCTGCTGGCCCCGGCTGTGGCTGGTGCTTCCGGATCATGTGAAAAGAGAACTCGCGGAAGCACGGGATCATCTTGATTCAACCGTGCGGATCTGGACATGGAGCGCACTGTTCATAATCTGGACAATCTGGACATTGTGGGCCGTTCCCGTAAGTATCGTCGGTATGTGGCTCGCATATCGCTGGATATTTCAGGCCGCCAAAACTTACGGCCAGTTGGTGGAATCCGCATTCGACCTGCACCGCCACCTGCTCTACAAATCCCTTCGGTGGCCCCTGCCTGAGAATCCGGCAGATGAGAAACAGGACGGGGAGAAACTCACGGCTTATCTGTTCCGGGGGTCGGATAAATCGGACCCGGTGTTTGTGAAATGATAAAAAATTACAAGTCAGTAAAATCTCCGGAACTGAAACTCGACAGAGCCAACGTGCTCATCGGCGAAAACAACTCGGAAAGACGAACTTTCTGGAAGCGGTCGCTCTCGCTCTCGGCCTCGACAGTGGGCAAAAATTTCCTTGTAAGTACTTGGCCAAAAGTTTTTCAGTAGTATTTTCCATTATAAGGAAGATACCGGGTGTGTCCCACCTCCACCTGTCATTCCGGGCAAAACTGAAAAAATGGGACATTTTTTCAGTTTTGACCCGGAATCCACAGCTACCGAAGTCGGAAAATGTCCGTCTTTCAATTTGACATGATGGGTAGATGGGACACATCCAAGATACCCGAAAATTTATGGCCAGGTAATTAAAGAATTCGGAAAAGGCTGTAAAAATTTATGCTAAGGAAAATAACCGTAAAA
The DNA here is from genome assembly GCA_030378035.1 of Desulfobacterales bacterium HSG2. GTDB lineage: Bacteria > Desulfobacterota > Desulfobacteria > Desulfobacterales > 4be13 > JAUCGI01. The sequence continues at coordinate 48,241 of JAUCGI010000002.1, read as the reverse complement.
AACTACAAGTCTGTCCATGATATTACGACTGAGTTAGGCAGAATGAACATATTTATCGGCGAAAACGGATGCGGCAAATCAAATATTTTGGAGGCATTGGCAATGGCAGGCGCTTCCAAAGCATCGGATTTGGATGTGGAGGGGCTGTATAACAGAGGAGTCAGGGTTGTCAAGCCGAGTCTGACTTTCAGTTCCTTCACCCGGTTAAGGCAGAATAAGAAAATAATTATTGACCTGGAATTTCAGGAAGGGGATGAGAAAGTGAATATCCCGACAGCATTGCACTGTGAAAATGAGGAGGATATATATTCAAAATGGAAGGATGAGGGAGGAATACTCCTCATTGACGAATCTGAAACACATCTGCATTCTTCGATGCTGGATAAGATCAGCAAAGATGCGACATTTAAGATTGTACATAAAACAGGCATTGGCAACAAACGGATTCTTACAGAATGGCTTGTCAGTGACCTTTCCGGATTGACAAACTATCTGATTTTCAATCTGAATACCAAGGCCCTGAGAGGTGTCAGATCGGAAAGTAAGAAAATGCCCCTGGGTATTAACGGAGAAAGTCTTGACATTCTGCTTTCCCAGTTTACCCAAGCGGAATGGGAACAACTGATCCGCTACAATTATATGATACGCTGGTTGGATGAGATTCTCATTGATGAAAAAGATGTTTTCAAATTCAAAGGACACAAACTGGGCAGAAGCAATTCCATTTTGTATTTCAAAGACAGATTCATGCAGAAAAAAGACATGAACAACATTTTTTCCGCTGAGAACGCCAATGACGGTGTGCTGTATGTCTTATTTTATCTGGCCCTGTTTATCAGCAAAAAGACGCCGTCTCTCTTTGCGATAGACAATATTGAGTCCAGCCTGAACCCGAGAATATGCCGCGCACTGATCAAAGAATTGTCTCATCTTTCAGATACGAACAACAAGCAGGTGCTGATCACCACCCATAACCCTGCTGTGCTGGATGGTATCAATCTGAATGATAATGAGCAGAGGCTTTTCATTGTTGACAGAGGCGAAGGAGGGAAAACACGGGTTAAACGTATAAAGATGAAGCCGGATGCGGATGAGAAATTGAAATTGTCTGAGATGTGGATGCGGGGATATTTGGGCGGTCTTCCCAAAAATTTTTAGATGGCTTGAGAGTCAGAGGGCAGATAGCTTTTCTGCAAATCATTGGAAACGATTCATGGAACGTGAATGTGCAGATACCACTTGTGAGACAAAGGTGCTAAATAATATAGAAGGTGAAAAATGAACATCAAATTTTACAATCTTGGAAAAATCAGGGAAACCGAACTGGATTTGCGGCCGCTGACGGTCATCATCGGCCCGAACAACTCGAACAAAACATACATTGCCTATTCCGTTTATGCGCTATGGGAACGGCTCGGTAGTTCGGAAATTGAAGCTGGCGAAGAGGACTTCCAGCCATTACCGACGGATATTTTCTCCCAGCTATCCGAACACCAAAAAGAGTATATCCCATTGGATCTGGGAAATTTTTTCCAGGATTCCAGCCACAAGTTATTTGACAATACAAAACTGAATTTCAACATTTCAAAAGAGGAAATAGAAGAAAATTTGAAAAAACTTTTTGACCGGAGAAAACAACAGAGTTCACGAAATATTCCCGTCATTCCCGGTCTTGACCCGGATTTCATGGGGGATGAGGATATTATAGTGGAAGATATTGATATTTCCAAACTACTTTTCCCGACGCCTCTGGCCTTGCCAGCGGAACGCAACACTCTGATTCTCACCTATAAGCTGCTTTCCAACAGACGCTACAAACTTATGAAAGACACACAACGCCAGATTTTCAGTCACCGCGGATTCAATAAAAATGATATCGATCTGGTGAAAGCCCAGAGTATCGGATATCCGCAACCCATTGAGGATTTTCTGGATTTCCTGACCGATGTGGAAATGGCCAGAGAACCTGATGCCGGACCGGAATTCCGAAAACTGGCAGATGACATCGAACAGCAGATGCAAGAGAGAAATAAGGTATATCTGGAACCCGTGAAGCTCGGAGGGAAAGAGATCAGAATCAGGGTGAAGCAGGGACTTGATATTGATTTATATAACGCATCATCAGCCATCAGACAACTGACACCTCTGATTCTGTATCTCCGTTACAGGGCCAAGATAAATGATTTTATTGTCATAGACGAGCCGGAAATGAACCTGCACCCGGAATCCCAGGCAAAACTGCTGGAGGTGTTCGGCATCATGATCAGTCTCGGGGTCAGGATACTCATCACAACCCACAGCCCCTATCTGCTGGCGCATCTCAACAATCTGGTCAGCGGTGCCGTTGAGACCCCTGAAATACTGAGGGAACAGGCCGCCTCATCGTACCTGAAAGACCCGCGGGCCTTTCTTTCCATGGACCAGGTGAGTGCATACGAAATGAAAAATGACAAGTTACACTCGCTCAAAGACGAGGATTACGGCATTCGATGGGACACATTGAGCGATGTCTCATCCGACATTCAGCAAAAGTATTTTGAAATCCATGAAAAAAAAGAAATCGGCGAAGAAGGGTAAAAGCCCATCGGCCATCCTGACACAGATGATTATGCCGTCCTGTTCGCTAAAAACAAAGCGTCCGTAATTGCCGTGAAAGAAGACGAAAACAGTTTTGCAGAGCGTATTCAGCAGGAATTGGCGAAGATCGGTATCCGGGACAAAATAGACAAGTTTGAAAAAATCTGATTAACGATTATGGAAAAAGAGGAAATCTGCTCCAGACAGAGTATCGTGAGATGAACGGTTTCCGAGGCCCGGAATTTTACAGCCCCGAGGGACTGGATGTCAAACTGATCCTGTTGCGCTTTCAGGCCTTTATGAAGGAGCACTACTCCGACCGGGACGCCAGGTTCCTGGAGCGGGAAGGCCGCATGCTGTTTCTCGCTTATCTCCGACCCATCATCAACGGCCTGGGCTTTGATTTCAAGGAGCCGAACGTGTCTCACGAGCGACGGATGGATATTGTCATCACCTGGCAGAACAAACGGTATGTGGTTGAACTGAAAATCTGGTATGGCCCGAAATATCATCAGGAGGGGCTGGAACAACTGAGCGACTATCTGGACATATATTCGCTCAAAGAGGGGTATTTGCTGATTTATGATTTCAATAAGAGCAAGGTATACAAACAGGAGCAGATCCGGTTTGAAGATAAACAGATATTTGCCGTGTGGGTGTGACAGGAATATGAAAGGAGGATTATGATGGCTTGGGATAATGGTCGTGAAGGGCTTGACAATCCGAACGGTGATGACATTATCGTCGGAAATATCTATAAGGATTTCGAGTCTTTTCTTGAGAAACAAGACCTGAAAAAGAGAGAAACGGAACAGACGGACTGGAACAAGAGAAGAGAGGATTGGCTCAGGCATATTGAAGAATTCCATGGCTAAATCCAAACGGGTCTCTTTTTCAAATTCTGTTTTGAATTCAGTACAAAGGAGGTAGGAAAAATGATGGATCAATCGAACATGACAAACAGCCGCAGGGAACTGGCGGAAACCTCGGATCCGCTCATAGAAGGATTGGAAAGGATGGCGGAGAGAGAACCGATTACGTTTATGAAAAAGATGATGTTTGTTTTTATTGCCCTCCGTTTTTTAGTGGGACCGGTTTACGCTGGCGGCAGTATGGTTACCTCCGATCTCTGGATCGGAGCGGTTATTCACACGGAGGAGAAAGGCGCGGTGGAAGCCGTTTGGCAGAAAGGAGGAGATGGTGTCACCCAGGGGGGAGACGGGGTGATCTGGGGCTACTTTTACGCCAATCCTGATGACGTCAACTGGGGAAGTCCTCAGAATCCCGAAGTTTTCGTCAAAATCTGGTTTGACCGCAGCGGGCGTCTGGATGTCAGTTTTTTTCATGTATCGGTTCCGGACATAGATGTTTATTCGGACTATCCTTACAGCGGTGCTGCGAACAACTATGACAGAATCACACTGTCCGAAAGATACATCAGGCACGATTATGAAAGCATTCGGCCTTATGCGGAAGAAGATGACGACGGCGACTTTTCCGAGGAAGAATCCTCTGCTTTGGTGGCTGGCGTTCCCCAAATAAGCGCGAGGATCCTCACCGAGGAAAAAGGCATGATCAACGCCGTCTGGCACAAAGGCGGCGAGGATACGACCGCGGGAGAGCATAAAGTGATATGGGGGTATTTTCATGCCAGCCCTGATGACGTCAATTGGGGAAACAAAGACAACCCGGACCTTTTCGTGAAAATATGGTTTGACGCCAGCGGAAGAACAGATGTGAACTTCTTCCATGTCTCTGTTCCGTTTATCTTTGTCTATTCGGATTCTCCCAATGACACGGACTATGATCAGACGGACATAACCTCCGTATATCAAAGATATTGCAGGCATGAGTATCGGACAGACACAGTCTGCTCTGTGGAAGAACAGAATGAATTTGTTTATAACCTGATGAAAGAGATATATTTCTGGAGTGATGAAGTTCCCGAAACTGATTATACCGCATACCGTTCACCTGAGGATTTGTTAGATGACCTGATCTTTGAAGAATCGGATAAATGGAGCTATATCGAATCGCAGGAGGAGCATTACAGCTATTTTCAGGAAGGCAAATATGTCGGTCTCGGCTTTTTTCTCAAATTCGATAATAATGACAACCTCCGGGTCCGTTTTGTCTATCAGAACTCGCCCGGGGATACCGCCGGTCTGGTGAGAGGAGACAAGATTCTTGAAATTAACGGCAAGACACCTATGGAGATATACCTCTATCAACAATGGGACACGATCTTCGGTGAGGATGAGCCGGGTGTAAGGGTTGATTTCAAGATCGAAGACTTAAACGGGACTGTCAGAGAATTAACCATGGAGAAAGACTGGGTAACAGTGAATACGACCCTGCATTATGACATATTGGAGAGTAACGGATTAAAGATCGGTTATCTGTTTTTCAATACGTTTATCGAAAATGCCGAATCAGAATTAGACACTGTGTTTTCTTATTTCAAGCAGAACAGGATCGACGATCTGATTTTGGATTTAAGATATAACGGCGGGGGGCAGACTTCCATTGCCCAGTTCCTGGCAAGCCTGATCGGAGGAGATCGGGTTGACGGAGAGATATTTATGAAAACCGTGCATAACGACGAATACAGTTCCTGGAACGACACGACATATTTTACCAACCCGGAGAACGCTCTTAACCTGGACCGTGTGGTATTTATTACCAGCAGACGATCCTGTTCTGCCAGCGAGGTGGTGATGAACAGTCTGAAACCGTTCATAGACGTTGTCTCTGTGGGAGACATAACCTGCGGCAAGCCCTTCGGAATGTACGGATGGGATTTTTGTGACAAATTTATTGTCCCTGTTACGTTCAAAAGCATGAACGCCCTTGATGAGGATTATGGAAACGGCATCTCTCCGCTATGCTATTCAGGCGATGATCTGACCAGACCGCTCGGAGATGCGCAGGAAGACTCTCTCAAAGCCGCGCTGCACTATATCACTGACGGGGCCTGCCTTAACAACTCGGACAGAGCCGGAACACGCCGGGTCGAAAATTATCAGCATAAGGAAATCGAGCTTCATGGTCTTAGGAGAGAAATCGGGGCTTTCTGACCCAACTGTCATTCCTGCGAAAGCAGGAATCCACTGATGATTAAGCAAGACTTTCAGCCAGGCATCGGTGGATTCCCGCTTTTGCAGGAATGACAGGTGGGTCGGCCAGGCGGACAGTGGATTCCCGCTTCCGCGGGAATGACAGGTAGCAGATGACAAATGTACTTATTATCATTATATTCCTAACGAACAGGCAATGCGCTTATGAAAAAGATCATACGATTCATCATCATACTAATTACGGCTTTTGCAGTTGGCGGAACAGCTTACGCGAGTGGCAACATGGTCGCCTCCGACCTCTGGATCAGAGCAGTCATCCATGCGAAGGAAGGAAGCCCGGTTGAAGCGGTCTGGCAGAAGGGGGGCGAAACTACGGACAAAGAAGGGGATTCTGTGATCTGGGGCTATTTTCACGCGGATCCTGACGGTGCCGGCTGGGGAAGTCCCCATAACCCGGATATGTTTGTCAAAATATGGTTTGACAGAAGCGGACGCTTGGACGTCAGCTTTTTTCACATATCGGGGCCGGATATGGATGTTTACTCAGATTATCCTTATGACGGTTCCGCGGACGAGCATGGAACCACATCCCTCTCAAAAAGGCATATCCGGCAGTATTATGAAAACGGCCGGAGTGACACGGACGAGAATGATGAAGCCGATAATCTGTCTGAAGATCACCTGTACTGGCCCACGGGCAGCCTTTCGGGCTATCCCACGAAGATCGGCATAGTCATTGCCGCGTTGATCCGTACCCCGGAAAAGGGGCTGATCAATCCTGTCTGGCGCAAAGTCGGAGAAGATACGACCCCTGAGGGCCATAAAATTATATGGGGATATTTTTATGCCAGCCCGGATGACGTCAGTTGGGGAAGCGAGAACAACCCGGATATTTTTGTCAAAATCCGTTTTGACATTGGCGGAAAAGCCGCCGTGGATTTCTTTCATGTGTCCGGGACAGTTGTCAGGGTCTATTCCGATTTCCCTTATGGCGACGCATATCTTGAGAATGTCAAAACAGATCCGGATAGCGGATATGTCAGACATGAATATCGGATATCTCCCGGCTGTCCGGTGGAAGAACAGAACAAATTTGTCTATGAAGTGATGAAAGATACATATCTATGGTACGACAAGGTTCCGGAAATTGATTACAGAAGCTATGCCTCACCGCAATCGCTGTTGGAGGATATGAAATACAAGGACTTGGATAAATGGAGCTACATTACTTCGACAGAAGCACATTACGCCTATTTTGAAAAAGGGAGATACATCGGCGCGGGATTCAGTCCTCAGTTTGATCGCAAGGGGGATTGCAGGATCAGTTTTGTCCATGAAGATTCACCGGCAGACAAAGCCGGTTTGAAGAGAAGCGACAAGCTCCTTGAAATTAATGACAAAACACTTTCGGAAATCCGGCTTGATGATCTCTGGAATACGATCTTCGGCGAGAATGAACCGGACGTAAAGGTTCAACTGAAAATCGAAGACCCGAAAGGCGGGATCAGGGAACTGAATCTGGAGAAGGAATGGTTGACAACAGACCCGATTCTGTTTTACGACATACTGGAGAGTAACGGATTAAAAGTCGGTTACTTGGTATTCAATACATTTGTTGAAACGGCTCTGGAAGAACTGGATACAGTATTTGCCTATTTTAAAGAGAGTGAGATTGATGAACTGGTTTTGGATTTGAGATATAATCGGGGCGGAGAGATTTCCGTCGCGCGTCATCTGGCAAGTCTGATTGCAGGAGACCGCGCTTTTGGAAAACCGTTTGCGAAATCCGTTCATAACAGCAGATACATGGGTTGGAACGAGACAACCCGTTTCACCAAACCGGAAAGCGCCCTCAGTTTGGATCGGGTCGTATGCATTACCACAGCATCCACCTGCTCTGCCAGCGAGCTGGTAATGAATGGCCTTGAGCCGTTTGTGGACGTGATTTCCATTGGAGATACCACCCGAGGCAAACCTGTCGGAATGTACGGATGGGATTTTTGCGGTATCCACATCGCTCCGGCCGAATTCAGTACCGTAAACGCTCAGGACGAAGGCGACTACTTCGAGGGCATCCCGCCCGCATGTTATGCGGATGATGACCTGACCCGCCAGTTCGGAGACACAGAGGAAGCGTCTCTCAAAGAGGCCCTCTATTATATTTCAAATGGCACCTGCACGGATGAGTCAGGCTCATCCCGGCCGAAGCAAACCGGGAATCCCCATGAGGAAATTCGGGTGGATGGGTTGAAGAGGGATATCGGGGCGTTTTGATGTTTGATGCTGGATGCTGGATGCTGGATGCTTGATGCTGGATGCTGGGTGCTGGATGCTGGATACTGGATACTGGATACTGGATACTGGATACTGGATAATCAGATTCCGAATTCCAAGCATCAAGCATCAACTATCAAGCATCAAGCATCAAGCATCAAGAATCAAGCATCAAGCATCAACTATCAAGCATCAAGCATCAAGTATCAAGCATCAAACATCAAACATCAAACATCAAGCATCAAGCATCAAACATCAACTATTATGCTTACACCACAGGAAATAAAGTCAGCCAACGAACTGACATCAAATCTTTTGAATGAGCTGGACCGGATTATCCTGGGACATTCCCGTGTTCACCGGATGATACTGGTCTCTCTTCTCAGCAGAGGCCATGTTCTCTTAGAGGGTCTCCCCGGCGTGGGCAAGACGGTTCTGGTAAAGACCCTCTCAAAGCTCCTGGGTCTCGTGTATAACCGGGTACAGTTTACGCCTGACCTCATGCCGGGCGATATTCTCGGAAACCATATCTTGCAGGAGACCGGTGACGGCACACGGAAGATGATATTTCAAAAAGGCCCGGTCTTTACGAATATCCTCCTTGCTGACGAAATTAACAGGGCCACGCCGAAAACCCAGTCTGCCCTGCTGGAGGCCATGCAGGAACAGTCTGTGACACTGCTCGGCGCGACCAGAAAACTGCCGGATCCGTTTTTTGTTCTGGCGACTCAGAATCCCATTGAGCTGGAGGGCACTTATCCGCTGCCCGAGGCCCAGATTGACCGCTTTCTTTTCAAGCTGAATGTCAATCCGGTGGCACCTGAAATACTGAGTGCCATCATATCCACGCGGCGGCGCGGAAAGCCGCCGTCTCCGGACTGGTCAATGGATGCCGAGAAGCTGAATGAACTCTTTGCCGTAATGGATCGCATGATCCTCCCCGAGCCGGTGGCCCGGTATATCTCCCGGCTGGTGGGAGCGACGCATCCCGAGTCCGCAGAAGCAACGGAAAAAGTGCGGGCTTACGTCTCTTTCGGTGCCTCGCCCAGAGCAGCCATCGGCATCGCGGAGACCGCCCGTGGCCATGCCCTGCTCGAAGGACGGCCAGCGGTCGGTTTTGAAGATGTCAAGGCGGTCGCGGCCCACGCCCTGAATCACCGCCTCATTCTCAACTACAAGGCCCGAATTGACCGCATGGATTCACAGGCTGTTTTACAGGAATTGATCTCAGAAACGGATGAAACAGGAATGAATCTTCCGAATAATATAGAGATCAGGTGATCAGGATTTCACATAAGAAGAGGATTTTTTCTGATTATAACGCTTTACCAGGAATGACATCATGCCCTGTCATTCCGGGCAGAATTGAAAAAATGGGACATTTTTTCAATTCTGACCCGGAATCCACCTTGCTTCCCAAAAGGTGTTGTCATCAGGATTTTTTCAGAAAAGTGAGGAATATGAATTTACAGTTTGCAACTGACAATTGTTCAAAATCGCTGACGTGTCGATTAACTTACGCCATTCTGTTTGTGTTACTGCTTGTATGGACATATAACGCTTCGGCACAACGGTTCGGAGATGTCTCTGTCGCATGCCATACGCTCGAAGGAGAAACTTGGCATGGATATTTTGAGTACCGGCTGATCGTGACAAACCATTCTCCGAAAGCCCCTCATCAGGTTGCGGTCTCATTTTCCAGCGACAGATATGACCGGGGCACTTATATACAAACACTGAGTCGGTCGATTGCCGTATCTCCCGGGTCAACGGTAACAGCCTCAATGCTCCAGCCGGCCCTCCCCTTTTGGGGACACAAAGGATATATCCATATCGACGGTGACAGACAGGAGCAATCTTTAAGCGTTCCTTACAGCAAGCACATCTCGGATAGATATAGAGAACCATTATCTATACTGATAAGCAGTTCTCTTAACAGAGATGATCTGCTTAACAGACCCTGGGATAAAAGTAAATCAGAACTTCCGCCGAGTTGGTATGACAAACGTAGAAAACGTAGATATAGCCGCAGGAAAAAAACACAGACAGAGACGCAATTGCTTCCAAACAAAGATAATCTGAACCTGATACACTCCGAACAGACTCCGGATTTATGGAGCAGGAACTGGCTGAGTTATTCCCGATATGACGGCATTATCCTCAAGAATGCGGATATGGAGGCCATGCCCGCGCCTGTGAAGTCAGCAGTGTTCTCTTATGTGAAATGCGGCGGAACCCTGACGGTTCTCGGAGATTTTCATAAGCCTGCTTCCCGGATTCAGACGGAGCAGAAACATCACAGCGGAGCGGTTATTTATCATACCGGCTTCGGGCAATGTGTTGTGCTTCCCGTCTCAGACATTGATGAGATTACGGATGAACAGTTAAAATATCTGGATGAGATATGGAGAAAAACCCAGCTTCCCTGGAGGAACATTAAAGATTCGGAATCGGCAAACAAATATTTTCCCATTATCGAAAGTACAGGAATAAACATTAAAGGATTCTTCATAGGAATGCTTCTCTTTGTGATTGTGGTTGGCCCGGTAAATTTCATCATTCTGGCCAGGAAAAAAAAGAAAATATGGCTGATGTGGACCATTCCGGCGATTTCATTATTCACATGCGCCTCGATTTTTGCTTATGCGACTCTTTCAGAGGGATTTGACTCGGATATCAGAACAAGCGGCTTCACCATTTTAGATGAAACTTCCCATGAGGCGGTCACCTTGGGCATCACAGCGTTTTATTGCCGTCTGACCCCGGGAGCGGGCCTGCATTTCTCAAATCAGACAGAACTGACCCCGATGATCTCAAAGTATGACCAAGCAGGGATCCCGCTCTCCATTGACTGGACAGCGGATCAGCATCTTAAATCAGGATGGATCACCGCCCGTGTGCCCGCGCATTTCATGGTGAGAAAAACCGAAAAAAGACGTGAACGCCTTGAACTGAGCTTTACAGAACGGGGCAACCCGATGGTTGTAAACGGATTAGGGGCGCATATAAAAAAGCTCTGGCTCTCGGATCAGGACGGGAGGATATATGCAGACAACAATATCCCCGCTGGATCACGTTCCGCTCCTCGGCCCACAAGAATGAAAGCCGCGCCTGAGACAGACACGGATCCGTTTCGCGAAATATATACTTCTTTCTCTTGGAAACAGAACCCGGAGCATCTGAAAAACTGGGCAGACAAACATCTCCGTCCCAATAGCTATATTGCCTTGCTGGAAGGCTGCCCCTTCATTGAAAAAGGATTGGCAGACCCGGATAATCTTAACACAGACGCCGTCGTTTTCGGCATCATGAAAAACCAAACAAACAAACACTAAACACCAAACACCAAACAAAAATGAAAATCAAAGTCAAAAATCTCGAGAAAAAGTTCGGTAAAACCCATGCGTTGAAAAATATCTCTTTCGAGTTCCAATCAAAGCAGATTTTCGGGTTTGTGGGACCGAACGGAGCAGGTAAGACCACGACCCTGCGAATTCTTGCCACCCTTGACGATCCCTCGGGAGGAGACGCTTACATTAATGGATTCTCCGTTACCCAGTATCCCGAAGAAGTCCGCAAAACAATCGGCTTTATGCCGGACACCCTGCCCGAGCATAATGATATTACCGTTCATGAATATCTTGATTTTTTTGCCCGTGCTTACGGACTCAAAGGGAAAAAACGCAGACAGAGCATTGAAGGCGTGGAGGAATTTACCAACCTCACAGGTATCCGTGAGAAGATGCTCAAAGCCCTTTCAAAAGGGATGAAGCAACGTGTCAGCCTGGCAAGGGCCCTGGTCCATGACCCGCCTGTGCTTCTGATGGATGAACCCGCGGCAGGACTTGATCCGCGTGCGAGAATTGAGCTTAGGGAATTACTGAAGATCCTTTCCGGACAGGACAAAGCCATCCTTATCAGTTCTCATATTCTGACGGAGCTTACAGAGCTTTGCGACGGTGCAATCATTATTGAGCAGGGAAAGATCCTCCAAACCGGTACTATCGAGCAACTGGTGGAGAAAAAGACGCCGCACCTTAGCCTGCTTGTGCGGTCATGCAACAGACAGGACGCTCTTTTCAAGGCATTGATGGAAATGCCGAAAGTAAAGGATGTCCGCCATTCCGGGAAAGAAATACAGGTTGAACTGGAAGGCGGAGAAGAAGACGGAAGCGATCTTTTGGCGGCCCTCGTGCAGCAGGGTCACAGAATTTCAGAATTCAAACTGCAACAAAGCGATCTTGAAGATATCTTCATGCGCGTTACCAAGGGGGAAGTTCAGTGAGAAGTGGCAATCTTTCTCTTTCTCTTTCTCTTTCTCTTTTTCTTTCTCTTGCTCTTGTTTCTTATCAGGAGCAAGATAAAGATAAAGATAAAGATAAAGAGCAAGATAAAGATAAAGAGCAAGATAAAGAGCAAGAGCAAGAGCAAGAGCAAGAGTAAACAAAAATTAAAGGAGAAGAAGACAAAATGTTTTACACAATTATCATTTCTTTGGTTATCATTGTTTTGGGGATCATAATCATCCCGCCTTTTATTGTGATTCCGATAATCGCCCGTTTTAAGATCCGTATGCCCCGTGATTCCGGACTATTACTCATGGATACTGCCTATCTTCCGAAATATGTGGCGCAGCTTCTGTCTCAGGTGACGTATGTACTGAAAAGCCTGGGGTTTGAGGCAGTTGCCGATGTGTTTGAGCCTGAGCATGAGCCGGCGATGTCGACGACTTATTTCAGATTATTTGTCAATCAGACAGAGAAGGATATGGCGGTCACAATTATCTCACTGGGAAATTCCGGACAGGAAAAACGGGTGACAAACGCGTATGTGGAGTTCTGTACCCATTTTTCCACGGATAATAAGATTTCAACGAATAACAACGGAATGCCTCCGGTTTTCAAGGATGTTCCTGAAAGCCGGATATTCCGATTTCCCGGCGAACAGGATATGGGTACGCTGTACAACATTCATCAGCAGAAAGTTTCCGAATTCATTGGAGAAGCTGAAAATCGCCTCCCGCGTGAAGGCGGGGAACTTGACTATCTGAGAGATTCGCTGATTAGGGAGATGGATTTGCAGCTTAAAACCGGATACCTGTATTTTGACGAATCTGCCGACGCGTATCGTCCCACCTGGAAAGGCGCGTTTCTGATGATGTGGAAGAGTGCTATCGGCGCTGTCAGAATGAAATACAGACAAAAGAAAGAGGCAAGATCATGAAAAACGGTATAAAACTGATCGCCATGATTCTTTTGTCCATAAGTCTCGTGGTTCCGATCCAGGCCCAGATCACACTGGACGGAACTATCGGCTCTGTGGGAGAATCACATTTGCAGGGGCCGGATTATGATATTCGGGCCGAATACGGAAAGCAGGCCGGAGCAAATCTGTTCCACAGTTTCCAGCAGTTCAGCATTCACACCGGCGAAAGTGCGACCTTCACAGGCCCGGATTCGGTGCGAAACATCATCAGCCGCGTGACCGGCGGCGAAGCCTCGCTGATTGACGGCAGGCTCGCGTCGGCAATTCCCGATGCGGATCTGTATTTCCTGAATCCCGCGGGCGTGATGTTCGGGCCGAACGCGTCTCTGGATCTGGGCGGTTCGTTCCGTGTCAGCACGGCCGACTATCTGCGGCTGGGCGGGAATGAGCGGTTTTATGCCATCCCCCATGCAAACGACGTGCTCTCCGTGGCCGCGCCCGCGGCCTTCGGTTTTCTGGACAGCGATGTCGCTCCGATTCGGGCTGAGGGCAGAGGGGAAATTACGGAGCAGGACTGGGAAAATCACCCCACCGGTCTCCGTGTTTCCGAGGGAAAAAACATCATGCTGGCCGGCGGTGACATCCGCATCGGAAACGGAACCCGATACACCGCAGTGGTCAGAGATGAGAGCGGCGAGCCGGTCCTGGACGGAGAGGGCAATCCGGTCACGGATACGGAATATCCCGGCGAGCTGAAATCGCCCGCAGGGCAGATCAGTCTGTGCGCGGTCCGGTCGGCCGGGGAGGTTCGGTTCACAGAGACCGACCCGGTCCTGACAGATTTCACCCGGGCAGGCGATGTAACCCTCTCCGGGAACGCTTTGCTGGATGCTTCCGGCCGGGGCGGGGGCCGGATTTTTATCCGCGGGGGAAATATCGTTGCTGAAACTGGCCATATCCGTTCAGAGACCCTGGGAGACCGGGACGGCCTCGGCATTAATATCGGGTGCGAAAACCTGCTGATGAACGACGGATCTCGTATCATCACAAGTTCCCGTGACAGCGGCAGAGGAGGCGATATCTCCGTCCGGGCGGACACTGTTGAACTGAAAGGAAAAAATCCGATCCACCTGTCGAAAAGCGAAATTACAACGATTACTGACAGCATTGAACCGGACGCGGGCACCGGAGGCAAGATTCAGATCGATGCGGAGGAGATTCTGCTTGAGGATGGCGGAGTTGTTTACACAAACTCGGAAGGAAGCGGGAATGGCGGCGATATTACTGTTCGGGCCGGAAAACACATCCGCTTATCCGGAAACAATGCCTTCGGAGAGGGAAGTTTTATCTCTTGCCAATCAAAAGCGTCAGGCCGTTCGGGCGATGTCAGTGTTGAAACCGGTGATCTTGAGATGCGCGACGGGGGACAGATTTTCAGTGTGACAGCCGGATCAGGTGATTCCGGAAACGTCACTGTGAACGCCGGTGGCAAAGTGGCGATGGAAGGAACGGCTGCTTCGGGTTTGCCCAGTCTGATCAGAGCGGACACCTTCAATGCTACCGGAGATGCCGGCAACGTGACCGTGAATGCGGGCGAACTGGTTCTGACAGGCGGGGCCTCCATTTATTCGGGAACTTCCGCATTAGATGCAGACCTTCGATCCGGAAATGCAGGTGACATTACGGTCCATGTGGAAGGTGATGCCGTTTTATCCGGAGTGAATCCCCACGGAATGACGGTTAACATCGGTTCAGGCGTTCACACAGGCTCTCTTTCTTCCGGGACCGGTAAGCCGGGAGATACCGGAAACATCACCCTGACTGCCCGAAACCTGACAATACGGGACGGTGCAAAAATCAGCTCGGGAAGCGCGGGAGGCAACGCTCCGGTCAGCGGAGGAGACATTGATATCCTTGTGCAGGATACGATGACCGTGTCCGGAGACTCCGCACACATAGAAATGCTTGAACCGGGGGTATATCAGTTGTGGTGGATGACGCTCATTTCCACCGAACTCTACGATAAGTCCGTGAGCGGAGTTTACATCCATTCCAAAAACAGAATCGGACTTTCCGATTACTCCGGAAATATCCGTATTCAGGCAGACCGCCTGGTTCTTTCCAAGGGCGGAACCATATCCACCGAGACCTGGGGCGGAGGAAACGCCGAAAATATCGATCTGCGGGTCGGCCGTCTGGAAATGGAATCGGGTGCGGTCATATCGTCAAGAAGCACCCGGATCAACGCGCATGAAATTTCTGACAGCCGGGGATGGGACAGCCGATTTCTCGTCAGGGGTGATATTGTCCAAATCAGCGACGCGGAGAGCGGACGGTCTGCCGATTATATCTATACAGGCGAGGCCCTCTTTCTGTTTCTGGCGAATAACACCGTGGCGGATATGGAGGCTTTGGAAGCACTTCCCGGACAGCAGATTGTTCCCGAAGGCGCCGTGGTAAGCGTAAGCGATGCGGGCAACGGGGAAGTCGCCCGTTTTATGAGAGTTTCCATAGAAGGACATAAAAGATGGGCACCGTACAATCCGGATCAGATGATAACAATGGCTGACATGTCCGAGCTGGACAGTCTCCCTTATCAGATTTATAGCAAACTGGGGGAGGATATTCCGTCCGCAGCCCGGGACAGGGTGATTGAGGTGACGGATGCGGGCGGAAAACCGGCACAGTTTTTCTGCACCTATGCGGAGCGTCATGACGCGCCGGGTGTTTACAGAATAAGAGTGATCCGAATCATGGATTTCGAAGTCACCGGAACGGATGAGCTGACGACCCTTTCGGAACGGTATGATCTTAAAAACGGAACCATAGCCAATATTTCCGAGGCCAATATCTCCGAAGATGAGAATATGAACACCCGCGTACTCTATGCGGACGGGGAATGGATTCCGTTCGGCAGCATGCATCAGACTGACGATATGAATACGATGAACGCCCTGATTCAGACAAAGACGGGGGATGTGGTGCATAAGGCGGATGACAGTACCGTCAGCCCTTCCGCACTGATCTGTTCCGGAAAAGAATGGCTTCCGCTCGGTCAGACATTCACCGTGTCAGACACAGCCGATGCCGACTCCCTTGATGCCCGGGCCGGGGATGTGGTTCGTATCTCCGACGGTGACGATGACATGCAATATTCTGTGTATGACGGAAGCGGATGGATTCCTTTTGAAACCGCCGGCCGGGCAGGAACTGTCGCGATCCGGGCCGGAACCGTGCGCGTGACCGGCAAAAGCAGCATCAGCACCGCCACCTCCGGAAGCGGAAGCGGCGGCGGCATCGACATTGAAGCCGGCGATATCCGGATCGGTTCGGACTCGTCCGTCACCACCGACAGCGATTCAACCGATTTCGGCGGCCCTGCCGGGAAAATTCGCCTTGCGGCAGGAAATATTGTGGAACTGACCGACGGTGCGGCGCTCCGCGCCGAAGCCAGGAGTGGCGGTGGCGGGCAGATTTCCGCTGACGCGGACAACCGGATATACCTGCTGAACGCGTCGGCCACCAGCAATGTCAGCCGGGGCGAAAGCAACGGTGGGGACGTCTCCCTTTCCGCGGAATCCGTGCTTCTGAATCATGCCGGCGTCTCCGCGAACGCGGATGAAGGGGACGGCGGCGCGGTTTTCATCGCCGCTGAGAATTTCGTCAGGTCATCGGACAGCAGCGTGACGGCAACCTCCAGGCGCGGCAATGAGGGAACGGTGAGGATCGAAGCCCCGGATGCCGATATCAGCGGGACTCTGAGCGTTATGCCCGGAACCTACTTAGACGCGGCGAAATGGGCAAAGACGCCATGCGAACAGAGAAGTGCCGAAAAGAGAAGCCGCTTTGAGATCAGAGGGCGGGACGCCGTGCCCACACCTTTGGATGATCTGCAGCCGAGTCCCGTTTTCCCTGATCCGTATTCCGAGGAAGACAAATTTTTTCGCAAAGGCGATTTCTCCGGTGCGGTGAGACTGCTGGAAGGGAGAACAAATTTACAGGACACCGGAAAAGAAAAACTGATTTTTCAGGAGAAGCCCGCTTATCATGCGGCACTTCTCTCCCATGCGTATCTTGCCCTCGGATATCATCGCAAGGCCCTTGCGATCCTTCGGGAAACACTGCCGGATGCGGAAAACAGATGCGGATCGTCCGGCATGGCGATTCTTCTCAGCAGTCTCGGGGATGTTCATCTCTGCCTCGGAAACAGGCTGGAGGCAACGAAGTATCTGAAAAAGGCCCTGGACCATGCCCGCCGGACCGGAAATCCGCTGCTCATATCGGGCGTTCTGAACAACTTGGGGAATTTCCGGTCGAACATGGATTACCGGAGATCGCTGGCCGCGTATCGGGAGTACCTTCCGTATTTGGGAGATTCCGAAGCGGCGCTCTCGCTGAAATCGAAAATCCTGCTGAACACGGCCTGCACGGAAATGACAAAAGGGAAACATCAGAACGCGGTTGTCACTCTGAAACAGGCCGCGGAAGTGATCGGGAGACAGCCGGAGACATACGGCAAAGCCGCGGACCTGATTTCTCTGAGCATGCTTGCCGCGGAGACTTCGGAAGCCGGGACGGAAGGCTGGCTGAGAGCGGCGGCCCGTATCGGTGAAGACATACGGAACAACCGGATCGCCTCTTATGCTTATGGCTGTCTGGGACAGTATTATGAGAAAAAAGAGCGTTACGACGACGCGGTGAGACTGACCCGCAAGGCGATATTTTCCGCCCAGCAGGGATATTTCCCGGAAATTCTGTATCGCTGGCAGCGACAGTCGGGGAGACTGTTCGCAAAGCAGGGTGACATCCGCCGAGGGATTGAATCCTATCAGCGCGCGGTGGCAACCCTGAACCCGATCCGCACAGAATTCTTCACGGGATTCCGGGGGCTGAAAGACATTTTTGACAAAGACGTCAGACCGGTTTACAGTGAACTGGCAGAACTGCTTCTCAGAGCGGCTGACACTTCGGAAACCTCCCATATCCTGATAAGAGAAGCATGGGACACTGTGGAATTTCTGAAAAAAGCCGAACTGGAGAATTTCTTCCGGGACGAATGTCTGAACGATCTTGACAGAACCGGAATATGGGGGAACATTTCTCCCGGCACCGCGGTGATCTGTCCGATTCTGATGCCGGATCACCTGTATCTGATGCTGATGCTGCCGGACCGCCTGACGCAGATCAGAATTCCGGTGAGTGCCGGGCAGTTATGTAGCACGGCGAAGAGATTCCGGGAACTGTTGGAAGAGAAAGCGGATGATTTTCAGGAAGAGGCTGTGCGTCTTTACAACTGGCTGATCCGTCCGGCCGAGAGCGAATTCGCTTCCCGGAGCATTGATACACTGATCATCGTGCCGGACGGCCCGCTCTCCCTGCTCCCCTTCTCCGCACTGCACGACGGCGAGCATTTTCTGGTGGAAAAATATGCCCTGGGAACTATTCCGTCGCTGAGTCTCACCGATATCGGACAGACCCTGGAGGAATCCGGGCGGACGCTCATCTGCGGGATTTCCGAAGCAAAAGAGGGCTTTTCTCCGCTGATGGAGGTGGAAAGGGAACTGGAGGCGGTCCGGGCAGCCACGGACGGAAAAATTCTGATGAACCGGGATTTCACGACAGAGAGACTCCGGGCGGAGATCACAAATCAGAATTACGGAATCCTCCATATCGCCAGCCACGCGGTGTTCGGCAGCACCTCCCGGGACACTTTTCTGGTAACTTATGACGGCATACTGACAATGGACGGGCTTGAGGAGCTTGTGGGGCTGAGGCGATACCGGAGGGAGGTCCCGGAACTGCTGACCCTGAGCGCCTGCGAAACGGCCACGGGGGATGCACGGGCGGCCTTCGGCCTTGCGGGTGCCGCCCTGAAAGCCGGTGCGAAGAGTGTGCTTGCCACCCTCTGGCCCGTCAGCGACGAGGCCGCGTTTCTGACGATGAGAGAATTTTACCGGCAGATCGGTCAGCCCGGTATTTCAAAAGCAGAAGCCCTGCGGAATGCCCAGAAAAAGCTTATCAGCGAATCGGAATATGACCATCCCGCATTCTGGGCCCCGTTTCTGCTAATCGGGAACTGGCTCTGAGAACTGGAAAAGTTCATGTTTACAGACACGGAAATCCAATACCATAACAGAGAAGAAGGAGGCAAGATCATGAAAGACAGCATAAAACTGACCGTCATGATTCTTTTGTCCATAAGTCTCGTGGTTCCGATCCAGGCCCAGATCACACTGGACGGAACTGTCGGCTCCGTGGGAGAATCACATTTGCAGGGACCGGATTATGATATTCGGGCCGAATACGGAAAGCAGGCCGGAGCAAATCTGTTCCACAGTTTCCAGCAGTTCAACATTCACACCGGCGAAAGTGCGACCTTCACAGGCCCGGATTCGGTGCGGAACATCATCAGCCGCGTGACCGGCGGCGAAGCCTCGCTGATTGACGGCAGGCTCGCGTCGGCAATTCCCGATGCGGATATGTATTTCCTGAATCCCGCGGGCGTGATGTTCGGGCCGAACGCGTCTCTGGACCTGGGCGGTTCGTTCCGTGTCAGCACGGCCGACTATCTGCGGATGGGCGGGAATGATCGGTTTTACGCCCTCCCCCGTGCAAACGACGTGCTCTCCGTGGCCGCGCCCGCGGCCTTCGGCTTTCTGGACGGTGATGTCGCTCCGATTCGGGCAGAGGGCAGAGGGGAAATCACAGAGCGGGACTGGGAAGATCATCCCACCGGTCTTCATCTTTCCGGGGGAAAGAAGATCATGCTGGCCGGGGGTGACATCAGCATCGGAAACGGGACCCGCTTCACCGCCGTGCGCAGAGATGAAAGCGGCGAGCCGGTCCTGGACGGAGACGGCAACCCGGTCACGGATACGAAACTTCCGGGTGACGTGAAAGCGCCCGACGGCCGGATCAGTCTGTGCGCGGTCCGGTCGGCCGGAGAGGTCCGGTTCACAGACACGGATCCGGACCTGACCGGTTTTGACCGGATGGGCGATGTGACCCTGTCCGGAAACGCCGTACTGGAAACCTCCGGCCGGGGCGGGGGCCGGATTTTTATCCGCGGGGGAAAGATCGTTGCCGAAGGCGGCCGTATCCGTGCAGAGACCTTGGAAGACCGGGACGGCCGCGGTATTGACATAGAGTGCGAAAGCCTGCTGATGAACGACGGATTCCGTATCGCCACAGCCTCCCGTGGCAGCGGCGGGGGTGGCGATATCTCCGTCCGGGCAGAGACCGTTGTTCAACTGAAAGGGAACGATCCGAACCTGTCGGAAAGCAGGATTGAGACGATTACTGACAGCATGGAACCGGACGCGGGCACCGGAGGCGGCATTCGGATCGAAGCGGAGGAGATTCTGCTTGAGGACGGCGGATCTATCCATTCAATCTCCAGAAAAGGATCCGGCAATAGCGGCGACGTTACCCTCCGGGCCGAAAAACGCATCCGTTTATCCGGAAACGACGCCTACGGACAGGGAACCATGATCTCCTGTGAGTCACACTCCCTGGGCAGTTCGGGTGACGTCAGGATTGAAACCGGTGATCTGGAGATGCGTGACGGGGGACAGATTTACAGTGTGACAGCCGGATCAGGAGATTCCGGAAACGTCATTGTCAATGCCGGCGGCAAAGTGGCCCTGGAAGGGGTCTGTATTCTGGGTTTGGCCACTCTGATCAGGACAGACACATTCAATGCTTCCGGTGACGCCGGCGACGTGACACTGAATGCGGGCGAACTGGTTCTGACAGACGGGGCCGTCATTTATTCGTCAACTTCCTCATTTGATACAAACCTTCCGTCCGGAAACGGGGGAGATGTTACTGTTCATGTGGAGGGCGATGCCGTATTATCCGGAGTGAATCCTCACGGAATGACGATTGACATCGGTTCGGGCGTTCATACCCTCTCCCTTTCCTCCGGAGCCGGGGAATCGGGAGATACCGGGAACATCACCCTGACCGCGCGGAACCTGACACTGAGGGACGGCGCAAACATCAGCTCGGGAGGCAACTCTCCGGCCGGCCGCGGGGACATTGATATCTCCGTGCGGGACGATATTACCGTGTCCGGAGATTCCGCGCAAACCGAGCTGCTTGAACCGGGAGTGTATCAGTTGTGGTGGATGACGGTCTTCTCCACCGAACTCTACGACAAGTCCGTAAGCGGAATTTACATTCGCTCCGAAAACAAGAGCGGACTTTCCGACCGGGCCGGAAATATCCGTATTCAGGCGAACCGCCTGCTTCTTTCCGACGGCGGAACCGTGTCCACCGCCACCGGGGGCGGCGGGAACGCCGGAAATATCGATCTGCGGGTCGGCCGTCTGGATATGGAATCGGGTGCGGTCATATCATCGAGAAGCACCCGGATCAACGCGCATGAGGTTTCCGACATCCGGGAGCGGGACAGCCGGTTTCTCACCAAGGGTGACGTTGTCCGAATCAGCGAGGCGCAGGGCGGACGGTCCGCGGATTATATCTATACGGGCGAGAACACCTTTCTGTTTTTAGCGGATGACACCGTGGCGGATATGAACGCGTTGGAATCGCTTCCAGGACAGAGGATTGTTCCCGAAGGTGCCGTGGTAAGAGTGACCGATGCCGGCAACGGGGAAAGCGCCCTCTTCATGCGGGCTTCCACAGAGGGGCATGAAAGATGGGCACCGTACAATCCGGATCAGACGGTAACCATGGCCGGCATGTCCGAACTGGACAGTCTCCCTTTTCAGATTCACAGCCATCTGGGGGAGGATATCCCGTCCGCGGCCCGGGACAGGGTGATCGAGGTGACGGATGCCGGGGGCGGAAAACCGGCACGGTTTTTCTGCACTTATGCGGAGCGTCATGACGCGCCCGGTGTTTACAGAATAAGAGTGATCCGAATCATGAATTTTGAAGTCGCCGGCACGGAGGAACTGACAGCCCTTTCGGAACAGTATGATCTTAAAAACGGGACCATGGCCAACATCTCCGGGGCCAACATCTCCGGCGACGCGGATATGAGTACCCGCCTGCTCTATGCGGACGGGGAATGGATTCCCTTCGGGAGCGTGCATCAGGTTGGCGACATGAATGCGATGAACGCCCTGGTCCGGACAAAGGCGGGGGACGTGGCGCATATAACGGATGACGGGGCGGGCAGCCCTTCCGCACTGATCTATTCCGGAAAGGAGTGGCTGCCGCTCGGTCAGACATTCACCGTGTCAGACACAGCCGACACTCCTGTCGCACGGGCCGGGGACGTGATCCGTATCTCCGGGAATGACGGCGACACGAAATATTCTGTGCATGACGGAAGCGGATGGGTTCCTTTTGAAACCGCCGGCCGGGCGGGAACTGTCGCTGTCCGGGCCGGCTCCGTGAGCGTGACCGGCAAAAGCAGCATCAGCACCGCCACCTCCGGAAACGGCAGCGGCGGGGGCATCGACATCGAAGCCGGCGACATCCGGATCGGTTCGGACTCGTCCGTCACCACCGACAGTGACTCAACCGATTTCGGCGGCCCTGCCGGCAGAATCCGCATTTCGGCGGGAGACAATGTGGAAGTGACCGGCGGATCGTCGCTCCGTGCCGAGGCCCGGAGTGCCGGTGGCGGGCAGATTTCCGTTGACGCGGACAACCGGATATACCTGCTGAACGCTGCGGCCACCAGCAATGTCAGCCAGGGCGGAAGCAACGGCGGGGACGTCTCCCTCTCCGCGGAATCCGTGGTTCTGAATCAGGCCGGCGTCTCCGCCAACGCGGATGAGGGTGACGGCGGTGCGATCTTCATCACCGCCGAGAACTTCGTCAGGTCATCGGACAGCGGCGTGACCGCAACATCCAGGCGCGGCAATGAGGGAACTGTGAGGATCGAAGCCCCGGATGCCGATATCAGCGGGACGCTGACCGTCATGCCCGAAACCTACCTGAACGCGGCAAAATGGGCAAAGACGCCCTGCGAACAGAGGGGGACCGGAAAGAGAAGCCGCTTTGTGATTAAGGGACCGGACGCCGCACCCAGGCCTTTGGATGATCTGCGGCCGAGTCCTACTTTCGGGCCGTCACGGTCCGCCGTTCCGGGATGCCGGTAAAAACAGGGGGTCACGGTCTTAGCTTGACGCGTATGGGAGTCGTTCCTTCCGCTCCCGCTGGTTCCGCTCCCGCTGGTTCCGCTCCCGCTGGTTCCGCTCCCGCTGGTTCCGCTCCCGCTGGTTCCGCTCCCGCCGGTTCCGCTTCCGCCGGTTCCGCTCCCGCCGGATTGGCAAATCCGGCGGTTCGGATTTGTCAATTATTCTCCGGAGTGCAAACCTCCGCTTTGTGCGTATCTCTTAAAACCGTAGAAAGTGCAATGAAGTCCATTCAACATATAATTGAAAAAATTGATGACAACCTTAACCCGATTGTGGTCAAAGAGCTGCGGCAGGCCGTCCGGAGCCGTTTTGTGACGGGTGTTCTGATGATCTTTCTGGTTTCACTTCTGATAGCAATGGCCTTGTTTATTACCACCGGAACCACAATGAACAAGGGCATGGGGCGAGAGGCATTCAGTTTCCTGTTTTCCGTTTTCATGGTCCCGTCCATGCTTTTTGTGCCTGCCTATACAGGGACGCGCATGTTCAGAGAGCGTGCCAAAGAGAACATGGACCTTCTCTTCATCTCCACGATCAGTCCGACCGCCATTATCAGAGGGAAGCTCTTTGCGGGCATCATTATAGATATCCTGATTTTCAGTGCATTTCTCCCCTTTATGACCCTGACCTATCTCCTGAGAGGCGTGGATCTGCCCTCTGTCTTTGTCATCATGGCCATGGCTTTCATAGCGATCACCATTGCCACACAGTTTGCCCTGTTCATCGCATCTGTTTCAAGCAACCGGATATTCATATTCAGGTTTTTTATGGGGGGTGTCACGGCAGGACTGATCTTCGTATTTTGCATGTTTACCATAGGAATAGGATACGGAATGCTCCACTCCGGTGTGGGGAGCAGACTGGGCTCATCAGATTTCTGGTATCCCGCAGCCGCTCTTCTCATCATAGCCGGCCTTTTCTCGATAGCTATCCATGAATGGTCAGTTGCCGCAATAAGCCATTATTCATCAGCTAAACGGCCCATGGCTTTCCGATCCATAAAGACATTTGCCTGTATCATTACCGGTGTCACGATAGCCGTGCTGATACTTTGTATGATCCCCCTTGTTCTTCTGCTTCTGATAGAAGCTTTAAGATAAAATTTTTCTGATTATAACGGATTTGGGGGAGGCCCGGGAATATGACAACGGATTCCGGGATGAAACGGATATTCCCAGATCAGACATGACATCGGATTCCGGGGATTAAACGGACATATCCGTTTAATCCTCCTATCCGCTGTCATATTCCCGGGCCTCCCCAAAATCCGTTATAATCAGAAAACTCAAAATTAGAATCGCTGGAAAAATATACAATGAAATTCATTCGGCATATAATTGAAAAAATTGATGACAACCTCAACCCGATTGTGGTCAAGGAGTTGCGGCAGGCCGTGCAGAGCCGTTTTGTGACGGGTATTCTGATGATTTTTCTAATTGCGCTTCTGATAACAATGGCCGCGTTTATTACCAGCGGCATGATCGGAACCGCACAGCACAAGGGCATGGGGCGAGAGGCATTCAGTTTCCTGTTTCCCCTTTTCATGGTCCCCTCCATGCTTTTTGTGCCCGCCTACACCGGGACGCGCATGTTCAGAGAACGCACCAAGGAGAACATGGACCTTCTCTTCATCTCCACGATCAGTCCCGCTGCCATTATCAGAGGAAAGCTCCTTGCGGGCATCATCATAACGCTCCTGATTTTCAGCGCGTGTCTCCCCTTTATGACCCTGACCTATCTCCTGAGAGGCGTGGATCTGCCGTCTGTCTTTGTCATCCTGACAATGGCTTTCATCGCGATCACCATTGCCATACAGTTTGCCCTGTTCATCGCATCTGTCTCAGGCAACCGGGTGTTCAGGTCTGTTCTGGGGATTGCCGGGGCAGGATTTATTTTCAAGTTTTGCACGTCCGTCATAGCACGGGGATATGAAATGCTTCGCTACGGTGTGGGAAGCAGGCTGGGATCATCAGATTTCTGGCATCCCGCAGCCGCTGTTCTCATCCTGGCCGGTCTTTTCACTGGGTTTGTCCATTTGCTGTCCGTTGCCGCAATAAGTCATTCCTCATGCAACCGGGCCAAGACTCTCCGATCTTACACAACATTTGCCTGGATCGTCACCGGCATCATGGCGTTTGTCAGCCGTTATTTCAGTGTTTCCGACTCGGTTGAGATGTGGTTTGCCCTGTCTGTTCTGACAATGGGGGTATGGCTCACTGGCGCTGTTAGTGAACGGGACGGACAAAGCACCCGGGTGGCTCTGACAATTCCGGAAACGGGAATCAGAAGGTTCACGGCGTTTTTCTTCTTCAGCGGAGCAGCCAACGGGATCGCATGGGCAACGGTGATGACCGCGATCACCTCTTGCGCGGCGCCTTTTTTAGATCACTTCACCGAAATCGATTTCCGGATAACTGCCGGAATTTTTCTTTACCACTATTGTCACACGCTTTTCGGGCTGTTCATCAGAAGGAAATTTCTTCAGAAATGGGTCCGGCCCAAATTCACCTGGGTGGTCGTCCTGATGCTTCATACGCTCTCCCTTGTTGTCCCGCTGTTTGTTGCCGTATTCACGAGCGGATTCAGGTACCTTCCGCGGATGGAGAGCGGGGATATCTTCGGTTTTGTGGGAATATATGCGGCAGTTGTGATCCTTCTGAATCTGCCGTGGTTTGTCAAGCAGGTTCGCGGGTTTGTGCCTCCTGCGAGAAATCACACGGATTGCGGGTGAGAAAAGGATTACGCTTTCAGCCACGGAATTGATTCCGGGGGCTGGCTCTGACAAAAATAAGGAGGCGTCATGAAGACCCCGGTTCCGGGGATCGAAATAACTCATGTGAAAAAAAAGGAAATCTCATTATGGTTCGGTCTTCACGCCCATATCGACTGAGCGCCGGAATTTATTTTCCGGAGTGCGAAGCTCGCTTTGTGCGTATCTCTTAAAACTCTGGAGGAAATTACAATGAAGTTCATTCAGCATATAATTGAAAAAATTGATGACAACCTCAACCCGATTGTGGTCAAAGAACTGCGGCAGGCCGTGCAGAGCCGTTTTGTGACGGGTATTCTGATGATTTTTCTAATTACGCTTCTGATAACAATGGCCGCGTTTATTACTAGCGGCATGATCGGAACCGCACAGTACAAGGGCATGGGGCGAGAGGTATTCAGTTTCCTGTTTCCCGTTTTCATGGTCCCGTCCATGCTTTTTGTGCCTGCCTACACCGGGACGCGCATGTTCAGAGAACGCACCAAGGAGAACATGGACCTTCTCTTCATCTCCACGATCAGTCCGGCTGCCATTATCAGAGGAAAGCTCCTTGCGGGCATCATCATAACGCTCCTGATTTTCAGCGCGTGTCTCCCCTTTATGACCCTGACCTATCTCCTGAGAGGCGTGGATCTGCCGTCCGTCTTTGTCATCCTGGCCATGGCTTTCATCGCGATCACCATTGCCATACAGTTTGCCCTGTTCATCGCATCTGTCTCATTCAACCGGGTGTTCAGGTCTGTTCTGGGCATTGCCGGGGCAGGATTTATTTTTGGCTCCTGCATGTCCGTCATAGCACTGGGACATGAAATGCTCCGTTCCGGTGTGGGGAGCAGGCTGGGATCATCAGATTTCTGGCATCCCGCAGCCGCTGTTCTCATCCTGGCCGGTCTTTTCACGGGATTTGTCCATTTGGTCTCCGTTGCCGCGATAAGTCATTCCTCATGCAACCGGGCCAAGACTCTCCGATCTTACACAACATTTGCCTGGATCGTCACCGGTATCATGGCGTTTGTCAGCGGCCATTATTTCAGCGTTTACGAGTCAGTTGAGATATGGTTCACTTTGTCTGTTCTGACAATGGGGGTATGGCTCACTGGCGCTGTTAGTGAGCGGGACGGACAAAGCACCCGGGTGGCTCTGACGATTCCGAAAGCGGGAATCAGAAGGTTCACGGCGTTTTTCTTCTTCAGCGGAGCAGCCAACGGGATCGCATGGGTAACGGCGATGACCGTGATCACCTTTTGTGCGACGCTTTTTTCAGACATCTCTGAAAGCGATTTCCGGACAACTGCCGGAATTTTTCTTTACCATTATTGTCACACGCTTTTCGGCCTGTTCATCAGAAGGAAATTTCTTCAGAAATGGGTCCGGCCCAAATTCACCTGGGTGGTCGTCCTGATGATTCATACGCTCGCCTTTGTTGTCCCGCTGTTTGTTGGCATATTCACGAGCGGATCCAAGTACCTTCCGCGGATGGGAAAAAAATTGGAGAGCGGGGATATCTTCGGTTTTGTGGGGATATATGCGGCAGTTGTGATCCTTCTGAATCTGCCGTGGTTTGTCCGGCAGGTTCGCGGGTTTGTTCCTCCTGCGAAAAATCACACGGACTGAGGGTGAGAAAAGGATTACGCTGTTTTACCGAAACGGAGTGCAAAACTCCGCTTTGTCTCTTAAAACCGCAGAAGCAGGGGAAAGTCCGATGAAGTTTATTCAGCATGTTATTGAAAAAGCAGGGGAAAGTCCGATGAAGTTTATTCAGCATGTTATTGAAAAAATTGATGACAACCTCAACCCAATTATGGTCAAAGAACTGCGACAGGCTGTCCGGAGCCGTTTTGTGGCGGGTATTCTGATGATTTGTCTGCTTACGCTTCTGACAGCAATGCTTGCTTTTATTGGCGAGACCGCACTGGACAAGGGCGGATCACTCGGCATGGGTCGCAGGGCGTTCAGCTTTCTGTTTCCCGTTTTCATGGTCCCGTCCATGATTTTTGTGCCTGTCTATACAGGGACGCGCCTGTTCAGAGAACGCACCAGAGAGAACATGGACCTTATCTTTATCTCCACAATCGGACCCGCTGCCATTATCAGAGGAAATCTCTTTGCAGGCATCATCATAGAACTCCTGATTTTCAGCACTTTTCTCCCCTTTATGACCCTGACCTATCTCCTGAGAGGCGTGGACCTGCCGTCTGTCTTTGTCATCATGGCAATGGCTTTCATAGCGATCACCATTGCCACACAGTTTGCCCTGTTCGTCGCATCGGTCTCATCCAGCCAGGTATTTGTTTTGAGCGTTGCCATGACAGGGCCAGTCATCGGTTTTTGTATGTTCATTATGCAAACGGGGTATGAAGTGCTCCGCTCCGGTGTGAGATCATCAGATTTCTGGTGTCCCCTCATCATGGCCGGCCTTTTCTCGCTGGCTATCCATGATTGGTCCGTTACAGCGATGAGACATTCGTCAGGGCTGTGCCTCGATCCACAAATACCGACAAATTTCCAAGCGATAACGAGACTTATCGGTATCACGGTAGCTATCCCGATGCTTATGGTCTTCCTGTGTGTGGCTCTTATGGCTCTCATATGGCTTTTCAAATTATAATTTCAATATGTTAAAGTATCATAAAGTTACCTCCTTTTACAATTTGAGTTTAACATAAATCATAATGATTCAAACCAACCACAATCGGAGAATTCATTCTTCCCCGCTTTTTCGATATCTCTCATAAAAGTCAGAGCGCAACCATAAGGATATTACTGCTTCCTGATTATAACGCCTTTTGGAGAACCTCCTTTTCAGAGGCCCCGACACCCCATACGCATCAAGCGAAGTCTTACTCTTGCTCTTGCTCTTGCTCTTGCTCTTGCTCTTGCTCTTGCTCTTGCTCTTGCTCTTGCTCTTGCTCTTGCTCTTGCTCTTGCTCTTGCTCTTGCTCTCGCTCTCGCTCTTAATCCTGCATTCTACGGCAACCCTCTGTCAAAGGCGGAGGGAGGAGCAGGAGAAATGAGACTCCGCGGTCCTCTGCGTTAAAAAACAGATTCGGACCACAAAATCCGCTAAAATCAGGGATATTATTATTATTCAGTCGTTTTCTTGTTATCATACAGGCGTTTTATCAAAGCATTCCCCGCAAACAGAGCAAGACCGGCCGCTGCTCCGCCCAGGACCCATTTCCACACACTGCTATCTCCCTGATCCGTCCTTTCCGTGACTCCGATCAACCGCCCGGATTCTTTCATTCTCTCTCCGACCGGATTGGCGGACCGGACGCGGGGCAGACGGGGTTCTGTGATTTTCCTTACAATTCCTCCTGCCTGATTGCCGGATCGGGAGCGGCGCAGATGGGATTTTGTGGTTTTCTTTACAATTCTTCCGCTTTCAAAATTCCATACCAGCACAATCATGTCAGAAGCATTTGTGCGGTCATGGAAACTTCCCCTGACAAATTTCCCGTCAGAACTGAAATCCACCTCACTGACAGAACTGAGAGAGAAACGCTTTGAAGAGGATTCAAACTTACGTCGGCATCTTTCACCGGTTTCTATCTCAAACAGATAGAAATCAGATGAACTTGTCTGTTTTTCATGCCAGCAACCGCCGCCACTCTCCTCGATGGCTAGTAAAACATGTTTCTCATCAGGGCTCACCGCATAGTCATTGAAAAACATGCGGCTGGGTACTTCTCCCCAGTCACGCGTGTCATGGGCGTAACAGGGATCATCATTCACCGTGTAGGAGAAGACCTCCCTGTTATTCTTCCGGTTGTATATTCTCAAGGTATAGGAATCTTTTTCAGCCCTGTATTTCCCGGTTTTTGTTTCTTTTGTCATTTTTTAATCTCCTCTTGTTAAAGATTACATTCATCCGACTCATCAAAAGTCTCCACAGCCCGCAGCGAATTTTTTTTCACCGCGGAGAGACCGGGATTGTGCAGAAGTCTGACCGCGCCCAGTCGCCGGTTGCCTTCGACAACTGTATAACCGCCTTTTTTCTTGTCAGGTATCACCAGCAGAGGCTCGCCTCCGAAAAAACCTTTTTCGCCCACGGATCGCATCAGATCCGGAAGACTGACGTTGAGAACCATGTAATTCAGGATATCCCGATCATCCGCACCCGCAAGTCTGGCCGGGAGCCTCGGGTTTTCCCGGTTGTCAAAATGCAGTTCCCCGAAATCTGTCATTACAATGCCGGATTGTTTTTTGTTTGCCATCTCTTTAACTCGTTTAACCTCTGTTAATGGTTATAAATTTCCAACTTGCACTTATGCTCAGACCCCGGACATTCCATTAACAGGGCACGCCCGGGCCGGAGTCTGGGCGCGGTGCGGGTCTGAGTGCGGCAAGTCTGAGTTTAAGTGCAAGTGCAAGTGCAAGTGCAAGTGCAAGTTTAAGTGCAAGTTTAAGTGCAAGTTTAAGTGCAAGTTTAAGTTTAAGAGGCCTCCCCTAAATCCGTTTAATCATCGATTTTTTTATGTGCAAAGCACCCCAGATAACTGAATGATCCTGCTGCCCGGAATCGCCTCCCATCCCCATGCTCTTCCATAAGTTTCATAGCGCAGTTCATGAACGGCCCTGGCCAAAACCCAATAGTATGTCAAATCTCTGGCGGTCTCCCTGTCCCATTCTCTCAAAACCGAATTCTGAGCGTTCTGTTTCTCGATTTCATCAAGATAGCCGTTAATAAATGACGTGGTGACGTCTGTATGCCATAAGTTCAGAATCCGGATGAATTTGTTATTTACTCCCGGAATGTCGGCATCTTCCCAGGCAAGCTGCCCAGCCAGTGCCAGAGAGACTTCGCGCTGTTTTTCATGATCGTCGGGATTCTGATATGTCAGTCCCAGACGGTCATAAAGTTTTATATTCAGCATATACCAGAACGCCTGAATCATGCCGGCCAGATCCGTCAGCGGGTTCTCGCGGGAATCATAATCCGGATTCACATATTCTTTGGCAGGCGGCCCCTCAAAATCGAGCCATCGGATCATCGCGGCTAGCCGGGAAGCCTGATGCCGGATTTCTGTCTCCTCTCCCTGCTGAATCGAGTTCAGCAGTTCATCTGTTTTTCGGCAATCCCCTGAAGTCCTGATTAATCCTTGGTCTCCGTGAAGATCGCCGTGAACCTGAGATTTCATCAGAACGCCTTTGAAACGCCTGAGACTGAGAATTCTCTGTGCAATCCGACCGGAATCGAGTCGCTTTGTCAGGTTGGCCAACGCGTCTGCATTCGGTTCTTCCCCGGTTCTCTTTTTCAGGGCTGTCATTGCCTGCTCAAAATTATCCAGAATCTTGTCAGACCAGCGGAAAAGATCATCGGATGCGGCTTGCTCCGAGGTGAATCCCGCTTTTCCGCTGGCAGAAAAAGCGGTATGCATCCGGGCGACGGTTTTGGCTGTTTCAGCGGAGAACCACTGAATCCCCTTTGCGCGCTGCATATATTGCTGAACATACGCATCCGGTCTGCCCCTTTCCAGCTCCTCTGTCAGTTGCGCCAGCGATCTGGCGAAAACCTCTCCCACCTGACCCTCGGACGATACCGCTTCCATCATTATGTTAAGGGGCGTCTCTTCTCCTTTCGGAGACTGATAACAGGCGACGCCATAAAGAGCGGGAATATTGGGATAAGCTGCCGCCGCGAGGGCTTCATATCGTTGAACTTCTGGATTGGGAAGCCACACGCTGCCGTTCTGAACGGAAATTCCCCTCACATCTTTATACGTTTTGCTCACCATCGTCTGCATACTCGTCTGAATGAGAGTTAATACGTTGGATGAGGGAATTTCCGAACCTGCTGAGCGAACGGTTACGCAGGTTTCATCGATATCCGTCAGCGCGGACCCAATGGGACGAAAGCGGACCGCACCCCCTCCCCAAGTTCGGATGACGCCCGATTTCCTGTATTGGCGAATGACTGCGTTCTGAAAAGCAGGAGAATGTTCCGCAAAGAAAAGATAACGCTTCCCATCCGAGAGGTTTAACTCAAAACGGTCATCTTCCGGTATCTCCCTGATATTTTCCGGAGAGAGAATGAGAGGGATGAAATAAAATTTTATTATTCTTTTATCGCCGCTTCCTTTCAATTGGAAACGGGCGATAATTCCTCGGGAGCAGAGATCGTTTTTTTTTGAAAAAGCCCGGTCTCCCGGAGGCAGTGGGAATGTGTCTTCTATGGTAATATTTTCGATAGCCGCGTCTTTCTCTGCAAACCATCGCTTCTCTCTGATCCGGCTCCCCAGATAAGGGATGCACAGCCCCGGATCCGCTTCGATCTGCTCAACAGAGCAATTCATTTTTAATCTGGTCTGATTCATAAGGACGTATCCACAACTTGGGGAAGCAATTTCTATCCGCCAAGGACTGAAAATACTCTCCCAGCATTATATGTATTTTATAAAACTCCAAATCTCCTCATGAACCCTGCGCGACCCCTCCCCCAAGAGTATGCCGTGACGCTCCAGGTTAAAGAGAAGATATTGCTTATCCTCCGATCCCAAAAGCTCGAATATCCGGCTTGAACCTTTATAGTGGACCACCGGATCCTTAAAGGACTGGGCCACAAGGGCCGGCACTTTTATTGTGGATAATCTGGGTTCGAGATCATTCATCAGTTTCTCGATCTCCTTTATTCCTGAAATCGGATTCCGAGAATAATTGATGTGGGGATTTTCAGGTCTGTTTTCAACAAAGACCTTTCTGGCTGAGTTGAGGTGAACCGCGCCCATCAGGCGGTTCCATTTATCCACAGCAGGCACAAATTTCGCAGCAATATCCCGGAGGCGGAAGGGCGGACTGATTGCAAAAACGCCCTTCACATCGCCGACTCTTGCGGCAAGATCAAGGGCCAGGGCCGCTCCGGTGGAGAAGCCTCCCACGACCACCTCTTTGCAGATATTGCTGATGATTCCGTAACCGACATCCGCGGATTCTCTCCAGTCGTTCCAAGTCCTTGCGGCGAGATCATCAGGGGACGTCCCATGCCCCTTCAGACGGAGACAATATACCCAAAGCCCCCTGTTGGCAAGATAATCCGCCAGTTCTCTCACCTCGGGAGGTGCCGCCATATATCCGTGAATCAGAACAACGCCGATATGTTCGGATGCTCCTTCCAGAAGAACAGGCATGCCGACCTCTTTTTCTTTTGATTCCCCCTCAATATAAAACGTCTCATAATCCTCTTCAAATTTCAAAACCGCTTTTTTCAGGAGACAGTTGACGGTCATACGCCTGATCCGGGACGGAGACCGCCATGCAAGACGGCGTATCCTGCGTTGCAGCAGGGTCAGCGGCTCCACTTCGTTTGCCATGACCGAAATCGGGTTGTCCAGCCGGACCCGGTGAAAATCAGAGTCCGGGGAAAATTTGGATGCATCTTTCACCAGTTCTCCGTTTTCTTCTTTTATGACGCCTTTTTCCAAAGCGACGGCCATAAATTCTCTGAACTTGTTGTAGCGGTCATCCGTGAGAAGATGGACTTGGTCTGCACGGAGACTGGTGTGAAGACAGGTTCCCGTCTTGGCGAGATTCTGGTTTGCCGCAAGGAAAACCCTCCGTCTCAGGTCATTCGGATCAATCTTTTCAAAAGGCATCAGCTTGAGAAATGAGGCAAAGAGATGATCGTGGTTTACGGTGGTCATGCTGTAGATGGAGGACATGTAAGTCTCCATAATATCGTGTGCGACTTCCCGCATGGTCTGTATGGATGGGATGTTGTCATCAAAATTTATTTCGCATGTCGCAGAAATATCCTGTTTGATTGAGGGGTTATCCATGAAATCGCTTATCCGGATCGGCCGGCCGAACCGGATGTCTATATCGACCCCTGAAAGAAGCATGGCGCCCTCGGTCATAATCTCTTCTGTTATCCGTTCCGGGATATCTTCTATGAGACTTGCTGCAAGCTTGTTGATAATATTCTCCCGCGCCCTCAGGGGATAATAGGTCAGATTCACCGGGACAATATAAGTCGTTTTTTCAGACACCGATTCAACTGAATCGACATTGAAGAGATCCAAAAGGCGTCTGACTTCATCAGGGCATTTTTCCGACATGCCCAGCAGTCGCTGGCGGTAGAACTCCGTTCTGATCGCCAGTGAGGCGACTCCCGTATGCGGCGGATGTCTGCCCCTGGGAGAAGATACCATGAAACGCCCCTTTTCAAAGATTTTCTTACTCTTTACCATGCGGCCTTCGGGAAAGATGATCCAGTTGGCTTCGGCGGTAAGCAGGCTTTTTACGATAATCATATCCCTGTCAGGATCTCTCGTGGAGACTGCGCCGACTTTGTCCAAGTAAGCGCCTAATGAACCTCTGAAAAGAGAGTAATCCGCAAGAGACCATACCGGAACGCCCGTCATGCGATAGATGTACGTCGGCATCAGAAGCGTCTCGATCCGGGTGAAATGATTAATCGCAAAGATAATCGGGCCGGTCGGAATATTCTTCTCTCCGTAGATAATCATCCTGGCTCTTGAAAGCTTGGAAAGCGCTTTTACAGCAAGACCTGATGTGAGATATGCAAAATAGTTCATAAACTTAGCCCGGGTCATACGCTTTTTGAGCAGGATCTCCCTTCGGCCATCCTGGTTTGTATTTCGTCCAGTGACTTGCAATCATCAATGCACTTGGGAAATTCCTTCCTTCTGTCACATTTTTTGCAAGGGCTTTTTATGAGAGTGCCAATTTCAAAATCGAACTTGTATTTAAAAAAAGTCATTTATATTTTTTCTTATGGTTGTCAGATTCCGGGTTTTTTCCATCATAATTTTTTGCATTCAAAAACCCGAGGCAGTCGGAAAGCGGTTATTTATACAAACGGGACTGGCCAAATCAAAATGGCCGACAAATCATTTCTGATTTTTCAGACAAGCGTGATGTGCGGCTTTTCAGACGCGGAGGGCGCGGAGAAAGGCGCGGGGTTCCGCGGAGACTCCGTGTCCTCTGCGGTTTGCAAAACTTTTCAAAATGACTGGTCCGTCATTAAGCATCTGACCATAAATTTTCCGGGATTTTATGTCCCACACAAAGGCACAGAGGCACAAAGAAAGGCACAAAGGTGATCACAAAAAAATTTATGGATAGTCCCAAATATGCAATTTACGCGCTGAACAAACCTGAATCTGACACTATGTTTAAAATGTTTGTGTTTCTTTTGAAGATTAATATCAGTGCTTATCATAAATGTCAAACTTGCAACAGATAAAATCTGAAATAATGGGAACGCGGCCGAACTCCTGAGGGAGAGCTTAATCTTGAAAAACTGACAGACCTGATCATCCGCAAAGCCATGGAGAAGTTCGACGGCAACAAAACCCGTGCGGCCGAATACCTCGGGATCTCCCGCCAGGCCGTTCACCGTCGCCTTGAAAAGATGGATGAGATGTGAGGCACGCGCTGTTTTCTTTAATGATTAACCTTAACCCTTAACGCTTATGACTTTTGGCAGTTTCACAACGCCAAACCAGAAATCCTCAACAGAGTTCAGCACTGGGGTTATGAAAATGTTGCCGATGTTCCCGAAAGCTGATTCCGTTTTTGTTCCCCGCCATTTTTTAGGCGGCTGATTTTCGGGCCAACGGCTTAATCTTAATCTTGCTCTTGCTCTTGCTCTTGCTCTTTATCTTTATCCTGATAAAGAGCAGGAGCAAGAGCAAGATAAAGAGCAAGAGCAAGATAAAGAGATTTAGAAATCTTTAAGTTTACTTATGGTATGAAGATCATAGCTTCTGACAATGGCTTCATGATCCCGGGATGCGGTCAGAACCACCACCGGAATTCGTTTCAGCCCTCATCATCTCTGATCTCCGCAAGCACTTCGCGTCCGTCCTTTCTGGGAAGGTTCAGGTCCAGCAGAATGATGTCCGGGCGCGCCGCGTCGGCATACTCCCCCTTCACGGCGCAGAAATTCCATTGCCTTCACCGTCTTTTTCATGGTGACAGATGGTATTGTTTTATTTTCCGGTAAAGAGTCTTGTCACCGATGCCAAGTTCGGTTGCTGTTTTTCCTCTGTGCCACAGGTTCCGATCCAATGCCCTGAGAATGAACTCCATTTCAAAGTTTTTCACAGCGATCCTGAGATCAGACGAACGGAACATCATCTCACCTTCCCTGTCGAATCTCATATTTTCAGCGGACATGGCAGAATAAGGGAACCCTTTTTCTTTGACATAAGACAGTTTCATTGAAAACCTCCTTTTATTTGAGACTCTCATTTCAGGATGACTATTATTTTTTTCATGTTGTGGCTTTGATGGCAAACTTCCTCGCCACATTCCCAGCCATAGTCACCTGAAAAGAGATGCCTGATGTTTTGTGCCATATAGTTTCATCATAAGTGTAAACTTGTGAATGAACAACTTTCCTGCTCTTGATCCTGCCGTGTCCGTTTGAAAGCAGGAGTTCTGTTCTTTTGAAATGGGAATCCCCAAGTTTACACTTATAACAGTTTCATATACATATCTGAGGCTGAAGTCAGAAGACAATACCCCACGTTAATGCATGCATATCTTGTGCCAGACGTGCCAGAAATTCCCAAATCTGATCTTATATATCTGTTATAATTGCATATCTTTTTTTTAAACAAGGAATTGGAAGTGGATGGGGGTGTCCGAAATCGGACGATTGTCCGAAAACGGTCGTCCGAAAACGGACAGTGGATTGAAATTATCCGGACTGCTTTGTGGCCCTTCAAGTTCAAATTCCAAGTCTCAGATTTCAAGTTTCAAATTCTGAGTTCCAAGTTTCAAATTACAAGGGGAGCATTCCAAAAAAGCTGATTATAACGCCTTTGGGAGCCTGCTCCGACAAGGGGTTTCAGATTCCCTTTTCGTGTCTTTCGCTTATTTCGCGTGTTTCGTGGTTTCGCGGTATGAATCATTACAAAAATGGGCATCCTTCATTTGCTGGTTTACACTTTCTGTGTCAGGGTTAATTTTTTTTGATCCCTGTGCCTTTGTGCCTTTGTGTGAGATGTAAAATGCCGGCCGACTCTGATTGGAAAAAAGTGCAAACTACTTTCGGCTTTTATGAAGGATGCCCAAAATTGTCCCGCTTTAAGTTGCCAGCCGAAATTAGAATTGCTGTGTTCTTTAGGCTTTAGGCTTTAGGCTTTAGGCTTGACATTCATTTTATACCCCTGTATGGAAATATTAGTTCTTCTGAAAAAGGGCATCCTTCATTTGTCAGTTTACACTTTCAGGTTTTAACCTTTAAGGCTTCCCGCATCCGGCCTGCCAACCCTGACCGGGAAAAAGTGTAAACCACTTTCGGCTTTTGTGAAGGATGCCTGAAAAAATTTTTTCAGGGTGCTTTCAGATTCTTTTGTCACTCACGATATGCAGGATTCTTTTATCAGCGGCAATTCGATGTGTAATCCGGTGCGGCTTTCGGAAACCGGATACGAAACCGCTACAGGCCCCGGCATTGGGGAAAAAACTACATGAAAGGAGAAAGCCATGAACGCGCTTTCCGGATCGGAATTAGCGGAAAAAATTGTTGAAAAGGCCAGATCACTGGGCGCATCCGTCGCAGGTGTCGCAGACACAGACGCGCTGAAAGCGTCACCTTCACACCGGATATATCCCAAAATCGGGATGAACCTCGGTGTTAAGCCCCGCGAGGTGGCTTGGCCCGCGGATGCCGTGTCTGCGGTGGTGATCGGAGTTGAGCACGGGGCGGATGAACCGGAACTGGACTGGTGGGATGGCAGGGAAGGAACACCCGGCAACCGCATCCTGATGCGGATCAGCGGGGGACTGTCCGAATGGATCGAGAACGCGTTCAGTATCAGAACCTACAAACTGCCTTATCATGTTGAAAAAGGAGGAATTTTTCTGAAAGACGCGGCCGTGATGGCCGGCCTGGGGTGTATCGGCAGGAACAATCTGGTGGTCACGCCTGAATACGGACCCCGCATCCGTTTCCGGGCGATTTTGTTGGACAGGGAAACAAAAGCCGCCGGCCCGGTTGAATTCAATCCCTGCGAAGACTGCAAACAACCCTGTCGAAAAGCCTGTCCCCAGGATGCTTTTCAGAACACCGTCTGTTCGGCCGATGAGCCGGGCCTGTCCGTATTGCCCGGCATCAGAGGGACCTTTGACCGGGTGGCCTGCAATGTGCGGATGCAAAAGGATATTGACGAAGGCATCATGGTGAAACCTGAGGGCGATGAAGAACCTTATAAATGCATCAGGTATTGCAGGCTGTGTGAGTTGGCCTGCCCGGTGGGAAACTAATGTGGGTGTCAAATGAACAGAAGAGAATTTCTTATTCGTGCGGGCAAGGCCGGCGCGTCCGTCGCGGCTGCCTGTTCGGTCTGCGGCTATTTCTACGATCCCGCAGGTCCGGGCCCGTCTTCAGATAAAGAGGCGACGGTCTCTCTGCCCGATTTTTCAGTGAGCGGACAGGCTCGCAGGATGTGTGTTGTCAGGGGAGAAAACAGAACCCGGGCGATTCAGCGGGCGTTTGATGCATTGGGGGGGATTGAGACCTTTGTTAAAAAAGGAGATCGGGTGCTATTGAAAGTGAACGCGGCTTTCGCGTCCCCGGCAATGCTCTCCGCGACCACCCATCCCGATATTGTGGCGGAAACGGCTCGGCTGTGCTTCAAAGCCGGCGCGTCAGAAGTGGTGGTCACGGATAATCCCATCAACGACCCGGCCAGTTGTTTCATGCTGACCGGAATCGGAGAGGCTGCCCGCTCGGTCGGCGCGGAGGTGCTGCTGCCCGCGGATGACTTTTTCAAACCTGCGACTGTTCCGGGCGCGGAACTGATCATACGCTGGCCTCTGCTTTACACCCCTTTTGAAAAGACAGACAAACTCATCGGGATCTCGCCTGTCAAGGATCATCATCGGAGCGGCGCGTCCATGAGCATGAAAAACTGGTACGGTCTGTTAGGCGGACGCAGAAATATCTTTCATCAGGATATTCACAATATTATTAAGGAACTGGCCATGATGGTCAGGCCGTCCCTGGTGATTCTGGACGGCATGACCACCATGATGACCAACGGGCCCACCGGCGGCTCGCTTTCGGATCTGAAACAGACCGACACCATGATTGTCAGCACCGATCAGGTGGCGGCAGATGCGTTCGCCGCAACGCTTTTGGGGAAAACCGTGCGGGAACTCCCTCATATTGCCAAAGCTGAGGCGGCAGGTGCCGGCGTTGCTGATTATCGTTTGCTCAACCCTGTGATGATCTGAAATGCCAAAACCTGATATTAAAGCTTGACTTATATGCACCAAACATTATAATCATTTTTTAGTGGGTTTATGATACGGAAATTGCATCCGGCTCATCGAGTTCTGAAGCTGGGGAAACTTCTGAGGCAATAACTTCTTCCAAAAAGTTTAAGGCGATTTCCGGAGAAGAATCCCCGGATATTTCATTCTTGGAAATCACCTAAAACCTTCAGATCAAAATGTGGCAATTGTCAACAATTATCCATATTTTAAGGAGACAGATATGAAAAAGGAAATTTTGATCGCTGTATTATGTTTTACGTTGTCTGCCATTGTAATAACACTTGTGGGAATGTTTGTATGCCCTGAAATAGGGGGGACTGTCGCATCATACTACACAGACCCCGCCATAAAGTCATCAGATATTAGCCAGACAGGAAAGGCGTCTGTCCCCGAAAAAACTCCTTCGGCGGAAGTTGCGATGAAAACAGATTCGGAAAAGCACAGAACGCCTGTTAAATCGGATACAGAAAGCGTACCTGATGAAGCGACTGAAACGGATGTTGAAGTTCAGACGCCGAAAGTTGAACCATCGGAGACAGATTCCGGTCAGCCGGAAGAAGCGGTAAAGGAAGCCGGGGCGGAACCGGCTGAAAAAAAGACAGCGCCTATGCTGGTAGCGGATGCCGGTAAGAAAACGGCAGTGAAAGCGGCTGAAGAAACGCATCCTCCAGACGCTATCGAAGAGCCGGAAACAGGGCCGGGAGCTCCTGTTAAGCCAGTCGAAGATATAAAGGAAAAGGCGGGAAAAGCTGTCGAGACTGAATCACTGGCTCCGGGAAAAGCGGTCCCGGAGGCTTCTGTCGAAGATATAAAGGAAAAGGCGGAACTGGCTGAAAAAGCTGTCGAGCCTGAATCACCGGAAAAAGCTGTCCCGGAGGCTCCTGTCAAGCCTGCCGAAGATATAAAGGAAAAGGCGGAACTGGCTGAAAAAGCCGTCGAGCCTGAATCACCGGAAAAAGCTGTCCCGGAGGCTCCTGCCAAGCCTGCCGAAGATATAAAGGAAAAGGCGGAACTGGCTGAAAAAGCGGTCGAGACTGAATCACCGGCTCCGGGAAAAGCTGTTCCGGAGGCTCCTGTCAAGCCGGTTGAAGATATAAAGGAGAAGGCGGAACTGGCTGAAAAAGCTGTCGAGCCTGAATCACCGGAAAAAGCAGTCCCGGAGGCTCCTGTCAAGCCGGCCGAAGATATAGAAGATATAAAGGAAAAGGCGGAACTGGCTGAAAAAGCTGCCGAGCCTGAATCACCGGAAAAAGCAGTCCCGGAGGCTCCTGTTAAGCCAGTCGAAGAAGATATAAAGGAAAAAGCGGAACTGGCTGAAAAAGCTGTCGAACCTGAATCACCGGCTCCGGGAAAAATAGTTCCCGAAGAATCAGCACCCGCGGCAAAAGAACCGAAAGCAGAGGTTAAAAAGAGACTTACAGCAAAGGATATTTCAAAATTAACAAAGTCTCTGAAGAAAGGGGAAAGCCTCAAACTGAGCGACGGCCGTATTGCTTACAAAGTAAACAGCGGTGACGTTTTCTCCAGGATTTGCCAAAAAGTGCTCGGGACAAGTTTAAACTGGAGAAAAGAAGCCGAAAAAATGGGCATAAATCCTGGCAGAATCTTTCCAGGGAAAGTTTTAATTTTTGAAAACTGAGTTTGTGAGTTTGTGA
Source organism: Desulfobacterales bacterium HSG2 (assembly GCA_030378035.1). Lineage (GTDB taxonomy): Bacteria > Desulfobacterota > Desulfobacteria > Desulfobacterales > 4be13 > JAUCGI01. Next base: position 7,314 of record JAUCGI010000002.1, on the reverse strand, counting down.
GTTTGATGAGTTTGTGAGTTTGATGAGTTTGTGAGTTTGATGAGTTTGTGAGTTTGTGAGTTTGATGAGTTTGTGAGTTTGATGAGTTTGCGGGTTTGCGGGTTTGCGGGTTTGCGGGTTTGCGAGTTTGCGAGTTTGCGAGTTTGTAAGTTTATGGGTTTCTGGGTTTCTGGGTTTGTTAAGGATAATATACCCTTAACCCTCAAACCCTTAACTCTTAACCCTTAACCCTTTTACCCCCCATTTCCCTCTTTTTGTCGGTGATTTTAAGGATTTTGCAAGCTGCATCAGGAAACGCTTTCTGGGGATCTCCCGCGCGCCGAAACTCATCAGATGTTGGGTTTTGATTTGGCAGTCGATCATATCAAAGGACAAGGCATTAAGATATTCCACAAGACTGACAAACGCCACCTTTGAAGCATTACTGACATGGGAAAACATGGATTCCCCGAAAAAACATTTTCCCAGCGAAATCCCGTATAAACCGCCGGCCAGTTCCCCGTCACACCAAGCTTCCACCGAATGGGCAAAGCCGGATTCATGAAGCTTGCAGTAGGCTTCGATCATCTCATCGACAATCCAGGTTCCTTCGTTGTTCTGTACCCGGATATCTGCACATGAAGTGATCACCCGGGAAAAAGCCGTGTCCATTGTCAAACGAAACACGCCTTTTCTGATCGTCTTTTTCAGACTTCTTGAAACATGGATATCCTTTGGAAAGAGCACAAGCCGCGGGTCAGGCGACCACCAGATAATCGGCTCATCGCCTGAAAACCACGGGAATATGCCCATCTTATAAGCAAGCAGAAGACGCTTCTCGCTCAGGTCGCCGCCCACGGCCAGCACTCCGTCTTCCCGGGCAAGATGAGGGGGAGGGAATCCTATTTTGTCGGATAAAAGAAAAACAGGCATGTCGGTTGTCGGTTGTCGGTTGTCGGTTGTCAGTTGTCGGTTGTCGGTTGTCAGTTGTCGGTTGTCGGTTGTCAGTTGTCAGTTGTCAGTTGTCAGTTGTCAGTGGCCGACCACTGACCACCGACCACTGACAACTGACCAGTTTAATTTTCAATTGTAAATGTCAGTTCGTCATCTCCCGCATGAACAAAAACTGTGCCGCCTTTTTCAAGGCGTCCGAACAGTATCTCGTCTGAGAGCTTATCCTTGATTTCAGTTTGTATTAATCTGGAAAGCGGTCTCGCGCCGTAACGCGGGTCGTGCCCTTTTTTGGCTATCCATGTCCGAGCTTCCGGTGAAATGGTCAGGAAAACTTTTTTGGGGGCCAATTGTCCGTTCAGTTCTTTTATGAACTTGTCCACCACCTTTTCCATGATCTCAACGGTCAGGGAATTAAACGCGACAATGCCGTCGAGGCGGTTCCTGAATTCGGGACTGAAAAAGGACTCTATGGCTTTTTTCCCTTTGCCTTCGGCATCATACTCGGATTTGCCGAAGCCGATATTGTGCGCGCTCATCTCCCTTGCTCCGGCGTTTGAGGTCATAATAATAATGATATTTCTGAAATCGGCCTTTTTCCCGCTATTGTCCGTCAGAGTGGCGTAATCCAGAACCTGGAGCAGAATGTTGTACAGATCCGGATGCGCCTTCTCTATCTCGTCAAGCAGCAGGACGCTGTGCGGGTGTTTTCGGACGCCGTCCGTAAGAAGTCCGCCCTGATCAAAGCCGATATATCCGGGAGGCGCTCCGATCAGACGGGCCACCGCATGTTTTTCCATGTACTCACTCATATCGAACCGCATAAACTGTACCCCGAGATGGGAAGCAAGCTGCCTGGCGACCTCTGTTTTTCCCACACCTGTCGGACCTGTGAACAGAAAGGAACCCACCGGCCGCCCGGGCGTGCCGAGTCCGGCCCGGGAACGCTTGATCGACGTGACAAGCGATTTGATCGCGTCATCCTGCCCGAAAACGACCAGCTTCAGATTGTCGCCGAGGCCTTCCAGTTTTGTTTTGTCAGAAGTGGATACGCTGACGGGCGGAATTTTGGCCATTTTGGCCACGATTTTTTCAATATCGGACGGGTGAATCTTCTTTCGCCGGGGGTCTCCGGAAAGCCGGATAAACGCTCCGGTTTCATCAATCACATCAATGGCTTTGTCCGGGAGGAACCGGTCATTGATAAATTTGGCAGAGAGTTCGGCAGCCGCTTTCAGAGCCGGTTCTGTATAAATAATGCCATGGTGCTCTTCGTAACAGGGTTTCAGCCCCTTCAGTATTTTGACCGTCTCCCCGACCGACGGCTCGGGAATCTCGATCTTTTCAAAACGCCGGGACAATGCCCGATCCTTTTCAAAATGATTCTGATATTCTTCATAAGTGGTCGAGCCAATGCATCGGAGTTCGCCGGTTGCAAGAAAGGGCTTCATAATATTGGACGCGTCCATGGACCCGCTGCTGGTGGCCCCGGCACCCACAATCGTATGAATTTCGTCAATAAACAAAATCGCGTCCTTTTTCTTTTTCAGCGCGGCAATCACCGCTTTCAGACGCTGCTCAAAGTCCCCGCGGAATTTTGTGCCTGCCAGCAGAGAGCCGAGGTCAAGGGAAAATATCCGAACCTCCTTGAGCAGGTCAGGAATGCCGCCGCTCTGCACCTTCAGCGCGAGTCCCTCAGCCATTGCTGTCTTCCCCACACCCGGATCTCCCACAAAAACCGGATTGTTTTTGCGCCGCCGGCAAAGCACCTGAATGGTGCGTTCTATTTCAGCCTCACGCCCGATCAGCGGATCCAGCTTTCCCTTTTCAGCCATCTCAATCAGGTCAATGGTGAACGCTTTGAGGGGGTTCACCTTCTTCTTTTTCTTTGCCTCACCTGCCTTCCCGGATTTGTTATCCGCCCTTCCCCCTTTGGACACTTCATGGGAGATGTAATTCAGAATATCAAGCCGCGAAATTCCCTCCGTGCTCAGAAAATATGTGGCATGACACTCTTTTTCATGAAACATGGAGGCCAGAATATCCCCCACGTCCACCGCCTGCTTTTCAGCAGAACGCGCATGATTCACCGCTCGCTGGATAACTCTCTGAAAACCGTTTGTTTGTTGGAACACATATTCATGTCCGTCAGGAATGCTCTCCACGCGCTCATTGAAAAAACCGGTAACCGCGTTTTTCAGTTTTTCAACACTCCCTCCGCAGCTTTCTATGATTTCAATCCCTTCAGCGTCGTGCAGAATGGCAAACAATATGTGCTCAATACAAACATAGCCATGGCGTCTTTTTTTAGCTTCCCTTACAGCAAATCCGAGGGTCGCGCTTAATTCTTTACTAATCATGGTTCATCTTCCTCCATGCTACATCTTAACGGAAAACCGTTTTCCCGGGCCAGACCGTGAACCGTGTTAACTTTGGTTTCAGCCACATCATAAGTGTAAACACCGCAGAGACCGATTCCCTGTTCGTGGACATTCAGCATAATCTGCACCGCTGTTTCTGTCGGTTTGTTAAAGACACGCATCAATATGTATACGACAAATTCCATTGTCGTATAATCATCATTATGGAGCAGAACCTTGTACATGGGAGGCTCTTTGATATCCTCCTCAATCTCGGAAATGACCTCTTCCTCTATGTCAGGCTCATACAAACTCATCGTTATATCCTTAAAAATTGGGGAATTAGGGATTAGGAATTATAAATGAATGTTATATGCAGCTTTTTCAAACTACAGAGAACACCAGAGGGTCGCGGAGTCTCTCCGCGGAACGCTGTGTTTAAAAGTTGCACAAGATTCTCAACCCTTAATTCATATTTGGGACTGGCACAATTAAATGATGTACTTGCCAGATTTGACACTCTGCAAATATATACACCATAGAAACCGTAAGTCGATCAATTTAATTGCGCCATTTATAAATCGGAGATAGCGTCTGGCAGTACCTGCCGGATAAGGCGGTTCGGATTTACCTGAACCGAAGTTCAACCGTAAACCGTAAACCGTAAACCGTAAACCGTAAACCGTAAACCGTAAACCGTAAACCGTAAACCGGATTATTTCCCGCAACACTTCTTATATTTCTTTCCGCTTCCGCACGGACATTTTACGTTTCTTCCGATCTTTTTTTCAGTCCGCTTGACAGGTTCCCTCTTTTTTTCCTCAACATCCCCGGAATATACAAGGTTCCTCTTCTCTTGCGGCTGCCTCAGCGCCCGCATCATTTCAGGATCGGAAACGTGTACCCTGAAAAGAAGGTTCAGCGTCTCCTCCTTGATCCTGTCGATCATATTCTGGAACATTTCGAATCCCTCTTTTTTGTAAACAATCAAAGGATTCTGCTGGGCATACCCCCTGAGACCGATTCCCTCTTTCAGATGATCCATGCTGAGGAGGTGATCTTTCCACAGGCTATCGACCGTCTGGAGCATGAATGCGCGTTCCATTTCCCTGAAATGGGCAGCCCCGACTTCAGCCTCTTTTTCATCATACACCTTGCTGGCTTCATCGAAAATCAGTTGGGCCAGTCCCTCACTGTTTAACCCATCCAATGTGTCATTGTCAATCTTCAAACGGAAGTTGAACTGCTTATACACCGCATCTTTCAGCCCTTTCAGATCCCACTCTTCGGCAGGGGCCATGTCATCTGCAAACATGTTCGCGACAGATTCGGCTTTTTCAGAAATCATCTCCTCCACAGACTCTTTCAGGCTCTCCCCGCTCAGAGCCTCGCGCCGCTGCTCATAGATCACCTCCCGCTGCTGATTCATCACATCATCGTATTCAAGGAGCTGTTTTCGGATATCAAAGTTGCGTCCCTCAACCTTTGCCTGGGAATTTTCAATGGCTTTGCTGATCCAGTTGTGCTCAATCGGCTCATTCTCTTCCATTCCGATCCATTCCATCGCGCCGGTGATGCGGTCTCCCCCGAATATCCGGAGAAGATCATCCTCAAGCGCCAGATAGAAACGGGATGAGCCCTTATCTCCCTGCCTTCCGGAGCGGCCTCTGAGCTGATTGTCAATTCGCCGGGATTCATGGCGCTCCGTACCGATAATATGCAAACCGCCCGCCGCCTTGACTTCTTCATGCTCCTTTTCCCATCGCGCTTTGATTTCCTCAATCTGCTCCGGACTCGGCTCCTCGATAGCGGCCACTTCGGCCTCCCAGTTGCCGCCCAGCAGGATATCCGTACCCCGGCCCGCCATGTTTGTGGAAATGGTCACCGCTCCCTTCCGGCCGGCCATGGCAATGATTTCCGCCTCCTGTTCGTGGTGCTTGGCATTCAGAACCGTATGCGGGATATTCCGCCTTTTCAGCTTTTTGCTCAGGTCCTCTGAAACATCAATGGAAATTGTGCCGACCAAAACTGGCTGACCTTTTTTAGATAATTCCTCAATTTCATCTAAGACCGCATTAAATTTTTCCTTCCTGGTCTTATAAATCACATCCGGATAATCCTTCCGGATCATGGACTGGTTTGTTGGTACAACAACAACATCCAGACTGTATATTTTCTTGAATTCGGCAGCCTCTGTGTCTGCTGTGCCTGTCATGCCGGCAAGCTTGTTGTACATTCTAAAGTAATTCTGAAATGTGACAGTGGCAAGCGTCTGATTTTCATTTTCTATCTTGACGTTCTCTTTGGCCTCAAGCGCCTGGTGCAGCCCCTCACTGTAACGCCGGCCGGGCATCAGTCGGCCTGTGAACTCGTCAACAATGACAACTTCCCCGTCTGTGACAATATAATCCACATCACGCTTGAAAAGGGTGTGGGCTTTCAGGGCCTGGTTGATATGATGCAACAGTTCAATATATTTCGCGTCGTACAGATTATCAACCTTGAGAATTCCTTCAGCTTTCGCAACCCCGTCTTCGGTCAGAACCACGGTCCGGGCTTTTTCATCAATGGTGAAATCATCGTCACGTTTGAGGCGGGGGATGATTTTGTTGACTTGGTAGTACAGGCTTGTTGATTTTTCGGCGGGACCGGATATGATCAGCGGCGTCCTTGCCTCATCGATCAGTATGCTATCGACCTCATCCACGATGGCAAAATTGAGTTCGCCTTGGACCAGCGATCTCCGATCAAACTTCATATTATCTCTCAGATAATCAAAACCGAACTCATTGTTTGTGCCATATGTGATATCCGCGGAGTATGCCTCATAGCGTTCATCATCATCCAGACCGTGCATTACGGTTCCCACGGAAAGATCCAGAAAATTATAAATCTGCCCCATCCATTCGGTGTCACGTTTTGCCAGGTAATCGTTCACCGTGATAATATGCACCCCCCGGCCTTCGATAGCGTTCAGATAGGCAGGGAGCGTGGAGACCAGGGTTTTTCCCTCGCCGGTCTTCATTTCCGCAATTTTCCCCTGGTGGAGCACCATTCCCCCGATCAACTGAACGTCAAAATGCCGCATACCGAGTGTGCGGACAGAGGCTTCTCTTACGGTTGCAAAGGCTTCCGGGAGCAGATCATCCAAGGATTCCCCTTTACTGAAACGCTCTTTGAACAAAATGGTCTGATTTTTCAGTTGTCCGTCGCTCATGGCCTGCATTTCAGGTTCCAGCGTATTGATTCTCTCCATGGCAGGCTGAAGTTTTCTTAATTCCCGTTCATTCTTGCTTCCAAAAACCTTTGTTAAAAAATTTAGAACCATTTATAAACTATTCCTTTTTGAATTGAAAGAAAAATTTTCTGCTGTCATCCTCAGCAGCAGGGATGCTTGCACCTGAATGGCCGGCAATCAGAATGATGCAGTCCCTGTCATTCCGGGCAGGATCAGAAAAATTTCGGTCAGGAATTTTTCTGATTCTGACCGGGGCGTCCTTCATTTGCCAGTTTACTGTAGAACGATTTTTCAAATCGTTCGGAAAAAGTGTAAACCGCTTTTCCTGTAAAACGATTTTTCAAATCGTTCGGAAAAGGTGTAAACCGCTTTTCCTGTAAAACGATTTTTCAAATCGTTCGGAAAAGGTGTAAACCGCTTTTCCTGTAAAATGATTTTTCAAATCGTTCGGAAAACAGTCTGCAAAACTGTCCCGCGGGTCGGAAAAGTGTAAACTACTTTTCCTGTAAAACGATTTTTCAAATCGTTCGGAAAACAGTCTGCAAAACTGTCCCGCGGGTCGGAAAAAGTGTAAACTACTTTTCCTGTAAAACGATTTTTCAAATCGTTCGGAAAAGTGTAAACTGCTTTTTCAAATCGTTCGGAAAACAGTCTGCAAAACTGTCCCGCGGTCGGAAAAAGTGTAAACTGCTTTTCCTGTAAAACGATTTTTCAAATCGTTCGGAAAACAGTCTGCAAAACTGTCCCGCGGTCGGAAAAGCGTAAACTGCTTTTCCTGTAAAACGA
>JAUCGI010000016.1 GCA_030378035.1 Desulfobacterales bacterium HSG2 | reverse complement strand
ACACCTTTCTTTCCGTACTGAAGAACCGTCCGGATCGGCGGAAGAGCGGTCATGGAATTATCGATTTCGATAAGATCACCGCATCTATCACCGCACGGTTGTTCAGTACGGAAAGAAAGGTGTCAAAACAAAGATACCTGTTCAGATCGAGGCCGCTTATACGGAAATGGGGACTCTGGCCCTCTGGTGCCGTTCCTGTGTGAGCAACCATCGTTGGCAGCTTCAGTTTCACCTGCGGGACACATCTTCGCCGAGTGTGGTTTCGGATAAGGAGGTCTTTGAAAACTCAGTGGTTGAGGATGTCCGGTCAAAGGTCCGCACGGCTTTTTCAGATCAGGCGGACCGCAGCCATCTCGATTCTCTGGTGAAAGATATTACCGCCATTCTTGAGAGACCCAGGGAGAGATGGCCCCTCGGACTGATCCGAAGTATGGCGGATGAATTGTTGGAACTGATAAAATCCCGGGATATGATGAACAAAGTGGAAAGCAGATGGCTGAATCTCACAGGATTCTGTATGAGACCCGGATTCGGAGAGGGGTTTGACGAGCAGCGGATAAAGAAATTGTGGAAGATTTACAAGCAGGGGCCGGTTCACGGGAAGAACGCCCAGGTTTGCTCCGAGTGGTGGATTTTGTGGCGGAGAGTCGCGGGTGGCCTGAAGTCGGGGCAGCAACGGCAGTTTATCCAGGATCTCACGCCTGTGATGCTGCCCAAAAGAGGGACAAAGTCCAAAATACCGCCCCAGGAGCATCTGGAGACATGGATGGCGGTGGCAAACATGGAACTGCTTCTGGTCAAGGACAAGGTCAAATGGGGGCGGCAACTGCTTTCTGAGATACACCCGAAGAAAAACAAGCCTCAGCAGTTCTGGTCCCTTTCACGCATGGCCGCGAGGGATCTTCTGTACGGCCCTGCGGACAGGGTCATTCCGCCGGATGAGGTCTCTCCGTGGATCGAAACGATTCTGTCCCAGGAGTGGAGCAATCCCAAGCCTGCGGGGACCGCGCTTGCACAGATGGCCCGCAAAACCGGGGACCGCATGAGAGATATTGACCCGTCGCTGAGGGAACGAGTCATTGATTGGCTCTCGGAATACGACTTCCCGCGTTCTCATATCAAAATTCTGGAAAAGGTTGTTCCCATGGCGAAGCAGGAGGAAACAACCATTTTTGGGGAATCGCTGCCGGCGGGGCTAAGGGTTAGGGGTTAAGGGTTAAGAGTTCAACTAAGTCACCTGATACCCTTACGAGTGACGCGGAAATGAGGTGCTCCGAAACACAGGAACAACCAGAAAGGCGAACGGAAACACAAACACAGACCGATTTTCAAAAAAATACCGAATCGGATCAAAAAAACCGGAGGGACAGGTGTTTTTTTTATCAAAACCCTTTTTTCATCATTTATGTTGCTTACTTTTTTCTGAATTGCTGAAAAAAGCTTAACAACTAATTGATAATCGTTTATTCGGCAACAACAATGAATTTGGCAATGATTTTTCAACTATGAACGCAAAACTAAGTCACCTGATACCCTTACGAGTGACGCGGAAATGAGGTGCCCTGCTCCGAAACACAGGAACAACCAGAAAGGCGAACGGAAACACAAACACAGACTGATTTGCGAAAAAATACCGAATCAAAAAACCGGAGGGACAGGTGTTTTTTTTATCAAAACCCTTTTTTCATTTATGTTGCTTACTTTTTTCTGAATCACTGAAAAAAGCTTGACAACTAATTGATAATCACTTATTTATGATGACAACAGTGAGTTTGACCATGGTTTTTAAAATATGAACATAAAACTAACAATATTGTGGCATCCTTCATTCTGCCTGAAAAGCAGTTTACACTTTCAGATAAAAAGTCCGTAGTTCCGGCGTTTGGGCGGTGCGGAAGTATGAACTTAAAAGTGCAAACCCATAAATAAAGGATGCCCAATATTTTCATGAAAAAAAAGGAAGTGAATCAGATTGGACATTGAAAGCCCGGTTCACTGGATATGTAAACTTTAAACTTTATGAAATCACAGATTAAGACAATTGCTTCATCGTCATTAAAAGGACTCAGCATATTGCTGAGGGGGGCCGCGGATATATTAACCGGTATCGCGCAGATAACGGATTTTATCCGGATCGCGCATCTGGATTTTGTTCCCAGGATCGATGATATTTTTATTGTGACATATCCCCGATCCGGAACCACCTGGACGCAGATGATCCTTTATCAACTGACTACGGACGGAAAAATGGATTTTCCCCATATATGTCAGGTCTCCCCCTGGTTTGAACGCCTTATTGTGATGGGGGTTATGAACGCTGTGGAGCTTGACATGTTTCCCTCTCCCCGCGTTTTTAAAAGCCATCTCTCCTATAAGGATATGCCCAAAGGGCCCTGCAAATATATCTATGTGGCCCGGAACGGCAAAGATGTGGCCGTCTCCTATTATCATTTTTATGTATCCCATCTTTTCTTCAAAGGAACATTTTCCGATTTTTTTGAGCGTCGTTTCATGCCCGGGAAGGTTAAGTATGAATCATGGTTCGAGCATGTGGCCGGGTGGTGGGCCCATAAAGACGATCCCAATGTGCTGTTTTTACGATATGAAGACCTGATCAGTGATACAGAAGGGGGCCTGCGTCAGATTATCGAGTTTTGCGGGCTTGATATCCCGGAAGAGCGGTTTCCCGATATTCTTGAAAGATGCAGCTTTGATTTTATGAAGGCCCAGGAAGACAAATTTGATCATATTACAGGATTGATCTGGGAAAAGGGGTATAAACAGAATTCGTTTCTGCGAAAGGGCCGGACAGGTCAGGGAAAACTGACCCTCACCCCTGAGCAGGAAAATCAGTTTGAGCAGCGAGCCAAAAAATATATGAATAAAATTCAGGGCTTTAAAAATATGTATAACTTTTTACAAAAAAAGCCTGACAATTAATTATCAAGGGTGTGTCCTGTCGTTCCGGACTGAAAAAACGGGGGATTTTTTCAGTTCCGACCCGGAATCCGTTGCCGCTGACATCAGAAAATGTCCGCCTTTCAATTTTGGCAGGAATGACATGATGGGCAGATGGGACATTATCAATCGCCTATTACGATAAGCGATTGTTCAATAATGATTTTTTTGATTATAACGGATTTGGGGGAGCCGTAAACCTGAACCGAAGTTAGGAATCAGGTCCAAACAACTTTCCCATTTGGATGAACAGACTGTGCTGCGCCTGCGTTGGCAGGTGGCAGATGAAATGGGCAAGTTGTTTGGTCGCCGTTCCTTATGCCTGAACCTGCCGCAAACGAATGTTTCCGGTTCTGACGGGTTCCGCGGTTCCGAAAAGTTCCGGCATGCCGGCAGACAGCGGAGACCGGGAAAGGCCTCTGTGCCTCCTCTGTGTCCTCCGCGGTTATAAAACGGACTCACACCGTCAGAATCGAGAATGTTCGCGTTTACGGGGATGTTCACAGGGATCAATCCGTTATAATCAGATTATAACGGATTTAAGGAGCCTCTTAAACTTGCACTCAAAGTCACACTTATGCCCAGACCCCGGACACTCACTAACGGAGCACACTCGGGCCGGAGTCTGAGCGCGGTGCTGGTTTTAGTGGAAGGGCAAGGGCAAGTTTAAGGCAAGGGCAAGGTCCTCCCTAAATCCGTTATAAGCAGAGATTTTTTTCAACTATCAATCGGCATCCTTCATTCATAGAAGCTGAAAGGTGGTTTGCACTTTTTCCGACTTGCGGAACCACTTTGCAGGCCGTTCGGAGCAGTTTGCAAAACTGTTCCGCGGCAAAGTGCAAGCTGACAAATGAAAGATGCCTATCAATCATCAGATTATGAATGTAAAACTCAATGGCGTTTTTGTAAGTGCCATCGCGGCAGCTATGCCGGAAGAGGTCTTTGATCTGACCGAGCTGTATGACATTTATGAAAAAAAGGAAGTGGATCAGATCATCCGAACCAACGGAATTTCAAAAGTCCGGATCGCCGGGGAAGACGTATGCGCGTCTGACCTCTGTGAAAAGGCCGCGGGTATGATATTGGCAGATGAAGATAAGGAAAGGGTCACCGGGATTGTCTTTGTTTCCCAGACACCGGATCATATTCTGCCGGCCACCAGCGCGGCACTTCAGCATCGTTTGGGCCTTCCCACAAGTGCCGTGGCCTTTGACATCAGCACCGGATGTCCCGGGTATGTTTACGGACTGTACCAGGGCGCGTTGCTGGTGAGTTCGGGCAGTTGTAACGCGGTTCTGGTGTGCGCGGGGGATGTGATCACCCGATATGTCAATCCCCTTGACCGATCCAATCGGATGGTCTTCGGGGACGCGGGCAGCGCGACCCTGATTGAAAAGGGGGACGGACAGATGGCCTTCAGCTTTATGACTGACGGCTCAGGCAGGGAACACCTCATCATTCCCGCGGGCGGGTGCCGGTATCCAGTGGATGAAAATTCGGAAATGGTATCGGTCAGAGAGGATGGGAATATGCGGTCCGATGAGGACCTGTTCATGCACGGATTGGAGATTATGAACTTTTCCATCCGGGAGGTCCCCAAAGCCGTTGACGCGGTCCTGGCTAAGATGGACTGGTCGAAGTCGGATGTGGGTCTTTTCGGATTTCATCAGGCCAACAAATTCATGCTCGATTATCTGCGGAAGATGATAAAGGTGCCGGCCGAAAGTGTTCCTGTGGCAATGGAAGAGACCGGGAACACCGGGCCTGCGTCCATCCCCCTGATGCTGGCTCTGGAACATGAGCGGCTGGCAACTGAGGACCGGCTGGGGAAGGCTGTGCTTTGCGGGTTCGGGGTGGGGTTGTCCTGCGCGGCCATAGCTGCGGAGCTTTCCGGGGCCAAAATTTATGAAGCTGTGGAATTGGAATGATGGATTTTGATCTTATATTGCTTATAGCAACTTCTACTGAAAAGGAGGAGCTTAAAAAGGTCGCCATGGAAAAAGGCATACCTTTTGAAAAAAGGAAGAGCGGGCGAGGTTCATACTATTACTTAGGTAAAGTAGGAAGTTTTCAAGCGATAGCCGTCAGAACAGAGATGGGTCCGCTTGGTTACGGAGGTTCTGCTTCCAAAGCGATTCATTACCAATCTGTCACCAGTGCCACTGCCATAGTTCAATTAGGCATGGCATTTGGTGTGTGGCCCGATGAACAGAAACTGGGAGATGTCCTGGTATCCAATTCTCTGTTGCCGTATGATAACAGAGACATCATAGATGACGGTGACACCTATTTAACAGATTATTCGCGAGCAGAGAGGTATCTGGCCAAATCTTCTCTTATCAAGCTCTTTCAGAAGGCAAATCGGACTTACACTAAAGATTACAGAGTATTTTTCGGTACAATATTATCCGGATCGGCAAGAATATTCAGTGCCGTCTTTCGTGATGAGCTATTACAAATGTTACCTCAGGGAGATAAGATAATTGGCGGAGAAATGGAAGCCATGGGCTTGCTTTCCATAAGTCCTCCCAAATATCCGATTTGGATTGTTGTAAAAGGTATTTCAGATTTCGCCAATAAAGATCGAAATGAAATAATAAAACAGTCTCGCCCACTTGCATGTCGGAATGCTGCCTCTTTTGTTCTTAACTCATTACTTTCCGAGGGGCAGGATAAAACAGATTAACATGACGAGGTACACCATGTCTGACTTTGACAAATATTTCACCAAACCAGAAAAAAAATATTACCATCCCAAACTCAACTTATGGAAAATTTATCTTGACCGAGGGGCCAGTTCAGAGATCGAGATTCGTCGTGAACGGGATGGTCTGATATTTTTTAAGCCTACGATTATGCTTATACATTTCTATGGCCAAGAAAATTACTGCGATGATGAACTATGGGATCCCGATCTTAACCATTGGTGTGTTGAGAGTGGTATAAAAGCAATAGACTTGGATAATGAATCACTTCGTTTTTCACTCGCATTCAGGGACGAATTCAGGAAACCGGAAGACAGATTCGGTGACGGGGTTTTCAACAGAATGCTTTTACACGTCATAGATACTAGTCCCTTTAAGCAACATGAATCTGTTTCCGATGTGAGGAAGGATATACACAGGGGCAATCCTACTTTTAATAGCCAGACGTTTAACGATTGCAGTGAAATGATAGAGTTTCTGATTCAGGAGCGGGCATTGGAACTGGTGGAAAAGCTTTGTTACAAGAAAGACAAGGCAATTGACATACTCGCCGGTGCATTGGGAAAGTATCTGGACGACAGATTTTCTGTTACAAATCGCAGACTCATGGGCTTTTCTGACACAAATCGCTCCGGATGAGGTGAAACTTATGCATAATCCCCCGCATCCTTATGCTTCGAGCCTCTGGGAATGAGTGTCGCGGAAGCGGCTGAGGCTCCGGGGATAAAGCCTGAGACGCCATCTGATCTTTTAAACGGACATATCGGCATAACTCCGGAGATGGCCATCCGTCTTTCCGCAGCTTCTGACACGACAGCGGAAAGCCGGATGAATCAGCAGGCTCAGTATGATCTGTGGCAGGCAGAACAGCGCATGAGCAAACTGGGTGTCAGGAAATTGTTTCCTGCCCCAGTCGATGCAGTTATCTTAAATTTTTAAAAATCAATTCCGTGGCCAATTTATCCGAAGAGCAGACCATGTCCGATTTTGACAAATATTTCACCAAATCAGAAAGATACTATCACCCCAAACTCAACCTCTGGAAAAGTTATCTTAATCAGGATGGAATCAGTTCGGAGATTGAAATTCATCGTGAGCGGGATGGCCTGATATTTAGTCCCACGATTATGTTCATGCATTTCTATGAGGGCAGTAAGGAAATTCTCTGCGATAAGGAACCATGGGATTCCGATCTTAACCAGTGGTGTGTCAGGGAAGGTGTAAGAGCAAAAGACCCGGATAACGAAGTGCTTCGTTTTTCGCTTGCATTAAGGACAGCATTCAAAAAGCCGGGAAGCAGATTCGGCGACGGGTTTTTCAACGGAGTGCTTTTACGCGTCATAGATAATGGCCCTTTTAAGCAGCACAAATCCGTTTCCGATGTAAGGAATCAGATACACAGGGACAATCCGACTTTCAACAGTCAGGCATTTGCCGATTGCAGTGAAATGATAGATATCCTGATTCAGGAGCGGGCATTGGAACTGCTGGAAAGTCTTCATTACAACAAGGATCAGGCAATTGACATACTCGCTGGCGCATTGGGAGAATATTTGGACCAGAGATTTTCTGTGACAGGTTCCAGGCTCTTAGGCTTTCCCGGCACAAATCGCAGGCCCCTTGCTTCTCTCTGATGTCAGGAAATTGTTTCCTGCCCGGTCGATGCAGTTATCTCAAATTTTTGAAAATCAATTCCGTGGCCAATTTATCCGAAGAGCAGACCATGTCCGACTTTGATAAATATTTCACCAAATCAGAAAGATACTATCACCCCAAACTCAACTTATGGAAAAGTTATCTTGATCAGGACGGGGTCAGCTCAGAGATTGAAATTTATCATGAGCGGGATGGTATGATATTTAAGCCCACGATTATGTTCATGCATTTCTATGAGGACGCCAAAGAAATTTACTGCGACAAAGAACCCTGGGATTCCGATCTTAACCATTGGTGTGTTGAGGAAGGTATAAGGGCAAAGGATCAGGATAATGAAGCGCTTCGTTTTTCCCTCGCATTAAGGGCGGCATTCAAAAAGCCGGGAATCAGATTCGGCGACGGGATTTTCAACGGAGTGATTTTACGCACCATAGCTGACAGTCCTTTTATGCGGCACGAATCCGTTTCCGGTGTAATGAAAGGGATACACAGAGACAGGGCGAATCTTAGCAGTCAGGCATTTGTCGATTGCAGTGAGATGATAGAGATTCTGATCCGGGATCGGGCATTGGAGCTGCTGGAAAAGCTTCGTTACGACAAAGAACAGGCAATTGACATACTCGCCGGCGCATTGGGAGAATATCTGGATCAGAGATTTTCTGTCACAAATCGCAGACTCCTGGGCTTTCCCGGCACAAATCGCTCCGGCTGATGTTCGGATGAGGAGAAACCTATGAGCTATAATACCATTTATAAAAAAGAAGGCTGTGTAAAACTGAATTACAATCCTGAAACCGGGGTCATCTATGTTGTATGGAAGAGTATGTTTGACCAGGATCTTACCCGGCATGTCTGTGAACAGGCACTGGAACTGGTGCAAAATGGAGCAAAAGTTATCATAATAAACCTTTCAAAGACAAAAGGTGCCATCCTTGAAGAGACTCAGAAATGGTTTCAAACCTATCTGTTTCCAGGTTATGTCAAGGCAGGATTGCGTGCGATTATTAATATTGATTCAGAAGTTCCGGTAGTCCGGATGGCCGCTCACACATGGATACAGAAAGGCGCTGGCTTCAGTTTTGATATGATAGCGGTCAATTCCAGAGATGAAGCGGCAAAAGTGGCTTCCGAATATCTATCGAAATAAAACAATGAAGCTTAACTACCCCGTCATAAATTTTCTGTGCTCGCCTTTGTGCCTTTCTTTGTGCCTCTGTGCCTTTGTGTGAGATATAAAATTCCGGAAAGCTTATGGCCAGGTACTGATTTTTTTTTCAAAAAAAATCTGCAAATTGGTTCTGATGGCATATTTATTGCTAGTATTTAAAGTTGCCGGACCAAATCTTTTAATCGTAATCTTAAAAGTTTGATGCAGTCCTCAGCTCAGAGCAGGACAGAAAGAAACAGCCGAAGTCAGAGTGAAAGGACTGTAATCGGACAGGCGGGAGTTTGGGATATGATAGCAATTGTGGATCCAAATCAGTTAAATGATATTTTAGCGACAGAAGTTCGACCCGTTATAGTGGTATGTCTGGATATTAAAACAGATATCGGAAAATTTAAAACGCTTCTGAGCGAAGTTACCGATACCTGTTTGGAGGAAGTCAGAATCTGTGTTCTGGATGCCGAGTATGTGAATGTGATGGCAAAATTCAATATCCACGGAACACCGTCAGCCTCCTTCTGTCATAAGGGAAAGGGAAAAGATACATTCTTAGGACAAATGGACTCGGATGATTTAGTATTTTTTCTGAAAAAGAACCTCACATAATACATAATAATGCTGGTTCTGACAGATTCTGTGGTTCTGCACGGCCTCAACCCTCGGAAACCCCAGAGAACACAGGGGAGGAATTGATCAGATTTTGGAAAATCAGAAAGCGAAAGAAATTAAGGTGGTCCAGAGATTTTCTGTCACAAATCGCAGGATATTGGGTTTTGGGTGATGTTCGGATAATACCATTTATAAAAAAGAGCTGTGTACAGGACAAAAAATCTGGATGCCTGAAAACCGCACGTTGTCATTCCGGGCGGAAATGCCGGGAATCGGCAGGATTCCCGGCATTTCCGACCCGGAATCCATTTTTTGTCCTGTACTTAGAAAAAAGAGGTTGATCACGATGCAGGGTAAAAATTGCATATTCCAAGTCACACTGGCTCTGTTCTGGATAGTTCTGACAAATTCCATCGGGCTTGCGGAACTGAAAATTAATTCGGTTTCCCCCGGGATCGGCGAGATGGGAAAAGATTTGGAAGTGACACTGACCGGAACCGGGTTTGATGAGAACACCCGGGTATCCATGTACACAGACGCGGGAAACAGAAATGCGATCATCGGATCGGTCGGGACATCAGGGCCTGCCAGAAGAGTGACAGTCGCGGACGGAATGGCCTTTGTGGTGTGTCACGACTATGAAGAATGGCAGGGCCTTGAGATCATTGATGTCGGGGATCCGGGCAACCCCGGTATCGTCAGCTCGCTGGAGATTCCGGCAGAGGATGTTGCTGTATCCGGTAAAAACGCGTTCGTGGCGGCCGGGGACAGCGGCTTTCAGGTTGTTGATATCAGCGATCCGGCCGATCCGCGGATCATCAGTTCTGTCATATTTCAAGGATCTGTCCAGGAAGTCGTCGTGTCAGGAGAAACGGCTTTTGTGACAACATATCGGGCTGGCGGGTTTCACATTATTGATATCAGTGACCCTGCCAGCCCCCGAATTATCGGCTCAATCGAGAACCATTCATACAGAGCAAACCTCCTCACAGTGTCAGACGGAAAGGCATTTGTCACAGATGAGCACATACAGAACCTTCAGATCATTGATATCAGCAATCCGGCTGATCCGGAGATTATAAGTTCGTTTGATAATTCGGCATTTCGACCCAGTGACATTACTGTATCAGAGGGAAAGGCGTTTGTCGCAGATATGCACGGGGACATTCTGGTCGTTGATATCAGCGATCCGACTGATCTGGAGATCATCGATAGACTCATAAGCCTGGGATCTGCTACGAATGTCGCCGTATCAGATGGGAAGGTGTTTGTCTCAAATAGGCATGGGGGCATTCAGGTCATTGATGTCAGTGACCTGCTATGCCGGGAACGCGATCAGAGGTCAGATGGCACGGTCATTCCTATGAGCGAACTGATCAATCCCCGGATCGGATGGTTTGACACCCCGGGAGCCGCTTACGATTTTGTCGTGTCAGAAGGGAAGGCGTTTGTGGCAGATGGGCACGGCGGCCTTCAGATCATTGACATCAGAAATCCGTCCTGGCCCCGCATCGGCTCATTTTATATGCCAGAGGCTTTTTCTCTCGCGATATCAGGAGAAATGGCAGTTGTCGGATGGGGAGGAAACATTCTGGTGACTGACATTAGTAACCCGGCTGACCCTCAGTATGTGGCCTCACCCCGGATACAGGGGCGGGCTTATGATATAGCATTGTCAGAGGGAAAGGCTTTCGTAGCGAGCGGCAAGTCTGGACTTCAGATCATTGATATCACTGATCCGTCTGCCCGGATCATCGGCTCGCTCGGTCCGCTTATGCCGTTGGTTCTGCCGTCTGCCTCCCATTGTTCGGCTGAAGCTGTCACAATATCAGAGGGAAAGGTGTTTATTACGGACAGCGCGTATGGGAATACCGGCTTTTATATGATTGACATCAGTATTCCGGATAATCCCCGGATCATGGACTCGGAGGTGTTATCAGCATCGAACTGGGGATCTTCTGAAACCGCTGTTTTTGTATCAGAGGGAAAGGCGTTTGTGGCGGATCTGCATGATTTTTATATTTTTGATATCAGCGATCTGCAACTCATCAGTTCCCTTTGTATCTTTCATGGAGAAGCAAAGATTGCCGTATCAGGGAAAAACGCTTTTGTTGCAGACGATGTGGGACTGCATGTCCTTGATATCAGCGAGCCGGCCGTGCCGCGGGTTATCGGCTCAGTCGATATCCCGGGTTTTGCCCGAAGTGTGGTCGTATCAGAGAAAAAGGCATTTGTGGGGTGCAGCAGCGGATGGAGCAGAGGAAAACGGAGCGGTGTTCAGGTCATTGATATCAGTGATCCGGAGGCCCCTGTAATAATTGGCGAAGTCGCAACACCCGGATCTGCCGAGGATATCACTGTGTCGGGAGAAAAGGCCTTTGTGGCGGACGGGAACGCTGGTTTGATCATCATGCCTCTGCCCGTCGAAATTGAGAACCTCACCGTGAACAGCGAAACGGAAATATCCCTCACCCTGCCCTCTCCCCGGATTGCAGGCCCCCACACACTAAGGGTTTTTAACGGAGCTTATGAATACGACGAACTCGTGGGCCGCGTCACTTATGCCGAACCAGCCCCGCACAGTGCGGATTACAGCCCCGCAGACCGGAAAATCGCTCTCTCCGAGCTGCTCCGTGTCATTCAGTTTTACAATCAGGGCGCCTGCCACTGCGATTCCGGGAGCGAGGACGGATACGCCCCCGGTACCGGCGACCAAAACTGCGCGGCCCATGACTCGGATTACAGCCCGCGGGACTGGCGCATCAGTCTGAGCGAGTTGCTGCGGATGATTCAGCTTTACAACAGCCCTGACGGATATCATGCGGATGAGAGCACGGAAGACGGGTTTGCCCCGGGAAATTAGAGGAGAGCGGTAATACTATTTTATCTCAGTAACAAACGAATCAGGTGATTTTATGTTTAAAAAATTCAGACTCCGAAATTACAGGACCCATATAGACACGACGCTGGAACTGAAAGATGTTACGCTCCTCATCGGCTCCAATAATTCAGGAAAGAGTAATATGCTTGCGGGATTAAATCATTTTTCCATGTTGGTAAACAGGACATTCCCGGAAGCAAGCGGAGATATTACATTAAAAGCCAGCGATTTTCTTCCGCATAAGCATAGCCTGAACAGTCCTGACATACCCATATCTTTTTATTGTGAATGGGAAATATTGGATAAAAAAGTTGAGTATGAACTGGAAATATACCTTATGCATATGTTTACTCAGATGATAGGTTGCAAAGAAAAAATAGTCATTACCACAGATAAACCTAAAGAATTTACCCATGGAATTTCAGAACCTTCTCAGGAAATGCTTTTAAGAACAAAGCTGGAAACAGAAGAATTGGGGCTGACTGATGGTGAAATAGATTTACCAATTATTTTTTTTAGTTCCCTGGCATCTATGTATTCTTACCACTTTCAACCCGGATTTTTAAAAAAGGAAGATTTTTCTGAACTCTTTTCCAAGTCCGGTGAAAAACCCAGTATCGCTGTTGAAATAGGAAGAGAAGGAACGAATTTCCAGGGATTGATAAAATACGTCAAAGAACATGAGCAGGAAACTTATGGCAAATTTTTAGGCTATTTGAAAAGGTTCATAAAATCATTTAATGAGGTATTTATAGATAAAGGTGCTGTAAAATGGCAATTTGATATGGGAGGGCCAGAATTTCCGTACTTTGCTCCGGGGCAGGTTTCTGATGGTCTGGTAAAGGCCGGTGCCATTGCACTGTTATGTGCCATGCGAACTCCTCCTGCAATGATTATGATTGAAGAAGTGGAGAACGGGATCAATCAGAAGAAGCTTTCGGAGTTTTTAAGCTGGCTAAGTCAGACCGCCGATAAAGGGAAGAGAACACAATTTATCATGACTTCACACAGCCCTTCGGTCCTCAGAGAGTTTTCTTCCCGATTGGATGCGGTTTATAATTTCTATCTTAGGGAAAGAGGTTACAAAACTTTGGCTACAAATCTGAATGATGCAATTAAACCTCTGATAAATATGGGAACGATTGAAGAGGAAAATATTGTGGAAAGGGACGGAAAACAGGTGATTCAGGTAAAGCCTTATGAGCTTACAGAGTTATTCTATAACGGAGTCATCGGTGAACTTTAAAAAGAGAAAGAAGATTATTGCTGTTATAAGAGAAGCATAAACAATTTTAACAAGTTACGCCATTATATCCCGTTTGTATGGAAAAAACATGATAACCGAAATACAAATACATAATTATAAATCAATTTTTAATGCAAAGGTTAAATTATCACCGTTCACACTTCTTATCGGTGCGAACGGCGCGGGGAAATCTAATTTTTTGCATCTTCTTAAATCTGTTTCCGGTTCTGCTCCGGCATTTCCTTCGGATAAATCAAGACATCTGAACCACTTAGAAGATAAACACCTATTTATAATTAACAATAGCAGCGGAAATACATTAAAAATTCCTCCTCACCACATAATGCCAGCTTTCCTAGTTGAACTGACAAATGTTTCCATCTTTTCATTAGCTCCGCCCAATGCGGGAAAACCCGAAAAACTGGTAACAGATCCTGTTGTAAATGAAACAGGAACCGGAGTGGTGCAGGTTCTGGATTCATTGAAAACCGGTGACAGAGAAGACCTGTTTGATCTGATTGAAAAAAGAGTAAGGGAATTTATACCGGAAATTGAGAAATTAAGTTTCATCCCCGGTCAGGAAGTAAAGCAGTTGCAAGTCAGAGAGAGTGCCTTTAAAGAATCAATTCCCGTGGCCGACTTGTCCGAAGGCACACAGTTGGCAATCATCATACTGACCATATTATATCAGGTGAACAAACCTTCACTGATATGCCTGGAGGAGATAGACAGAAGTCTTCACCCCTGGTTATATGGCAGAATTATCAATCTGTGCATGGAAATGTCCGACTCGAAAGGGATGCCTCAGATCATAGCAACCACACATAATCCGTACATCGTGGATCACTTCAAAGGACATGAGGAAGCGGTGGTCATTGTTGAAAAGAAGAAAGGCGAAACCACATTTGAAACATTGGCGGAAAGATTGAAAAGATATGAAGATGAAAAAGGGGAGTTTGAAGATCCCCTCGGTGAATTATGGTATGGGGGGTATGTGGGCGGAATACCGGAGGCCAAGTGATGTTTTTGTATGTATTATCTGAAAGCGAAACTGACGATGTTTTCTATGGAAAATGTGCGGGGAGGATAGCGGATGCGAATCAATCATATCTTACTAAAAAACTTCAAATGCTTCAGAGAGACGGATATCCGCGTCTCGCGAATCACCTTGCTGACCGGTGAGAACAGCAGCGGTAAGAGTTCCGTGCTGTATGGTCTCTTAACCCCTTTTCAGTCAAAGTTTCCGTTTTATCTCTCCCCCAATGGAAAATATGTGACTATGGGGGACTTCAGGGAGATGTCATTTAATAATTTGAAAGAAAATAAGATAGGAATTGATTTTTCTGTAATCCCCGAAAAAGATGAAGAAGAAGAAAACTTTCGGACACTCTGGAAGATTGACGCGGCCGGCAGAATGCCTGAATTGGACTACCTGAAATACAGAACTTCTTCCAAATATCTTGAAGCTGTCTCAGATGGTGATTGTTATCGGGTGAGCAGTCTCTTTGGTGAAGGACCTGCTGTAAACGCCAAGGAAAAGTATAAAAAACTGTATGGGTTTCTTTATTCCCTAGATATAAAAATATCCGGGGAGATGAGTCGCAGTCTGAATTTTATCGGCCCTTTCAGACCCGAACCGGAACGAACCTATTACCAGAAAACAAAGGCAGATGAAAAGATCGGCAAGTCCGGTGAAGGATATATTGATCAAATTTTGGAGTGGGAGAATCATAAAGCAGAAGAGATTAAAACCCTGAGAGCGATTCTCAAAAATTTGGGGCTTTTCGACACGATGAAAGTCAGCCAGCTTCCCGGGGGACGGTTTGAACTGAATGTCAGAGTGAGACCAAAGGGCGTATGGGCTTCACTCGCGGATGTCGGTTTCGGAATCAGCCAGTTTTTGCCTGTTATCACGGCTGATCTTCAGTTGCCGGACCACTCCGCATTGCTTCTGGCCCAGCCGGAGATTCATCTGCATCCGAGTGTGCAGGCCGCATTGGGAGATTATTTTGTCCGACAGGTCCGAGAAACCGACAAGCAGTATATTGTCGAAACCCACAGCGAATACTTGCTAAACAGGATTCGTCTGGCTATCGTCAAAAGAGAGATTGATCCGTCTGATGTTTCTGTGTATTATTTTGAAAATTCGGTTAAGGGGAGCAAGACTTATCCTGTGGAATTCACTACAGACGGGCAGATACGGAACGCTCCCAAAGGATTCTTTGATACTTACATGATGGATACTATGGATATCGCTCTGCATGCGTAAAGATATTTTCATTGATGATCTGTGGCAGGAAGTGTATCAATTTCGATTACTGCATTATTAATTCCTTTAATATTAATATGTTGTTTATCTGTCTCGACATTTGTCTTTCTATGAATTTGATACAATTTAATACAATCTGATACACAAAGTGTATCATGACACACTTTTTGCCCGATGATAACGGATATCAAAAGGGCGGTCATAGTTATCCAAGTACCTGACCGTAAATTTTTCGATATAACGGATCCCCGCGAGGGCATGAGTTCGTAGCTCTTATGGGCGGGTGCTGATTTTTTTTTCAAAAAAATCTGTAATACTGACTCTGGTGGCACATTTATTGCTAGTATTTAAAGTGGCCGGCCAAATCTCTTAATCGTAATCTTAAAAGTCTGATGCGGTCCTCAGAGCAGGATTAACAGCAGGGGCAGGAAGAAATAGCCGAAGTCAGAGTGAAAGCACTGTAATCGGATGGGCGGAGCTTTGGGTATGATAGCGATTGCGGATCAATCAAACGATATCTTAGCGACAGAAGTCCGACCCGTTATAGTGGTATGTCCGGATATTAAAGCAGGTATCGGAAATTTTTTGTAAATTTTTTAAGGAATAACCTAATGAAAATCATATCCTTAAAATACGAGGATCAGTCGCGTAAATGGTGCCTGAACCCAATCTCCTTCAAAAAACTTACGCTGTTAGTCGGCGCGTCAGGTGTGGGCAAAACTCAGATTTTAAGAGCTATTTTTAATTTGAGAAATATCAGCAAAGGTGTTTCAATCAATGGGTTGAAATGGGAGATCAAGTTTTCAACTTCCGATGAGAATACATACATTTGGGAAGGTGCGTTTGAAAATCGTCATGACATACTCTTACAGGAGGATGATGAGGCTGACAAAGATTTTCCAAAGATAATATACGAAAAGTTATATTCTAATGAATCGCCAATAATAGATCGTAATCAGGATGAGATTATATTCAAAGGAGAAAAAACTGTCAAACTTCCCCAGGAAAAAAGTGTAATCCGTTTGCTAAAAGAGGAGGATCAAATATCAGATATTTATAAAAGTTTTCAGAGAATTTTATTTCATAACCATTCAGAGATTGGGAGGATGAACTTTTCAGCACGCGATGCAGTGATAAAAATAAGTAACTATCAAAATATTGAAGATATACAGAGAAGCAATGAGAGTCTGAGAGGAAAATTGTATTTAGCCTCTTTAAAGGCACAAGATGTCTTTGATCGCATAAAGTGCAGGTTTACAGATGTGTTCCAGTATGTGGAAGATTTAAGAATAAGGCCGACTAACGAACGGAAATTATCCTTTCATCTTCAGAGAGAGATTCCGCTGATTCAGATCAAAGAGAAAGGGGTGGATGAATGGATTGATGAGGATGAGATTTCCTCCGGAATGTCCCGGGCCCTTTCACATATCAGCGAACTCTATTTGTGTGGGGCCGGCACCGTTATCCTTGTGGATGAGTTTGAAAACAGCTTGGGAATTAACTGCATTGATGAGATTACCAAGGCATTGCTTACCCATAAGAGACAACCGCAATTCATTATTACGAGCCATCATCCTTGCATCATAAACAACATAAACGCTGCGAACTGGAAGCTGATTACCAGAAAAAAAGGCGTCGTGACAGCCCGGGAAGCGACCGATTTTAACCTGAGCAGATCCAAATATGAGGCATTTACCCAACTGATCAATCTTGATCAATATCTGGAAGGGATCAATCCTGATGATGATGAATATACGGAAGGGATAGAAGTGTGAACCTTTATTTTTTGGTGGAGGGCGTAACAGGGAACAACAGAGAACAAGGAGCAATATGCAGGATAAAATCGTCGATTTAATAGTGGCCGAGGCCACTGAACTGAATGAGGAGATAAAGAACCCAATACCCGTAGCCGCTGGTGTGAACGCGCCTCTTTTCGGGGGGGATGACGGGGTTTTGACTTCCATCGGTCTTGTGACCCTGATCGTGGCGGTGGAGCAGGCCGTGGAAGATGCGTTTGAAACCCCTGTGATTCTGGCCAATGAAAAGGCCATGTCAATGAAAAACAGTCCGTTCCGGACCATCGGCTCTCTGGCCGATTATATTATCGCACTTCTCAAGGATAACGGCAATGGATAACCAAGTGATGCTGATTACCGGAACCCGTAAGGGGATCGGCAAATATCTGGCCCATTATTATGAGGGCATGGGGTTTCAGGTCGTCGGGGTCAGCCGGGGGGAACCTGATTTTGATCTGGAGAATTACCGCCATTTCTGCGCGGATGTCTCGGATGAGAACACGGTGAGGCGATTGTTTACGGATATCCGCAAAACGCACGGCCGTCTCGATGTGCTGATCAACAACGCAGGCATTGCCTCCATGAATCATATCCTGCTGACGCCTCTGCAAACGGTTCATAACATCATGAATACCAATGTCGTGGGAACATTCCTGTTTTGCCGTGAAGCGGCCAAACTGATGCGGAAAAATCAGTATGGCAGAATCGTCAATTTCTCCACCGTGGCCACGCCGTTGAAGCTCGAAGGCGAAGCCGTATATGCCGCTTCAAAAGCGGCCGTTCTCTCATTGACAGAGATTTTGTCAAGGGAATTGGCCCAGTTCGGCATTACGGTGAACGCGGTGGGTCCCACACCGGTGGAGACTGATCTGATACGCTCGGTTCCCCGGGAAAAAATGGACCGACTTCTGGCACAGCAGGCCATCCCCCGGTTCGGCACGTTTGAGGATATTGCCAACGTGATTGATTTCTTTATCCGGAAAGAGAGCGAATTTGTCACGGGGCAGAATATCTATCTTGGAGGGGTGTCTTAAACGTAAATTTGAACCTAAACTTGAACTTGAACCTAAACTTGAACCTGAACCTGAATATCCTTGGTTCTAACGGTTTTTGTGGTTCCGTATCATTTCAGGAGGTTAAGAAAACGCAGAGATCGCAGAGACCGCAGAGAACCGCAGAGATTCGGGATGAGACTCTGCGATCCTCTGCGTCCTCTGCGTCCTCTGCGTTAAAAAAATAGATTCGGACCACAAAATCCGTTAGAAGCAGGAACATCCATTTACGGGCGAGTTTAAGGGGATCCTAAATTTGTTATAATCAGAAATATCGAAGGGATATAATGCAGAGTATAGAATATCTTAAAAAAAGACTGGAACAACACGCGGACAACCAAGCAATCATTTATGATGATCAGGTGTTCCCTTATAAGGATCTCATCGCTCGCATTGACCAGTGGAAAGTAAAATTAAAAGCGCATGACATCGAACCCGGGGCCGTTGTCGCAATAACCGGAGACTATTCACCGACCGCGATATCCCTGGTCATCGCGCTGATTTTTAACCGGAATATCATTGTTCCCCTGACACGTCTGGCGGAACCGCATTTCGCCGAATATTTTGATATCTCCCATACCCGGTATGTCATTGATCTTTCAGAAGAAGATGATTACCAAGTGACAAAGAGAGACGCGAACCCGCTGGAGAATGACATATTAAAAGGTCTTATTCAGGGAGAACGTCCGGGGCTGATCCTCTTTACATCGGGGTCCACAGGCCGGCCCAAAGGGGTTGCCCATGATTTTGACAAGCTGCTGGGCAAGTTCCTTCATGCGAACAAAAGGTTTCGGACCCTCTGTTTTCTCATGTTTGATCATATCGCGGGAATAGATACCTATTTCTATTCCCTGTTCAGCGGGGGAACAGTGATATTTCCGAATTCCAGGGATGCCGGAGATGTGTGCCGGTTAATCGAGAAACACAAGGCAGAGGTTCTGCCCACCTCTCCCACGTTTCTGAATCTCCTGCTCCTTTCAGGAGAATACGAAAAATATGATTTAAGTTCTCTCAAAATCATCACCTTTGGTTCCGAGAGGATGTCCGAGCCCCTTTTAAAGCGATTGGAGGAGGTTTTCAAAGGGGTGAGACTGGTTCAGAAATACGGGGTGACAGAACTCGGTTCCCCTGCTTCAAAGTCAAAGGAAAAGGATTCCAGTTGGATCAGGATTGACAGCGAGCGGTTTCGGACAAAGATCGTGGATGGTATCCTTTATATAAAGGCAGATACGGCCATGCTCGGTTATCTCAACGCACCCAGTCCCTTTACCGATGACGGGTGGTTTGTCACGGGAGACGCGGTGGAGACCGATGGTGATTATATCCGAATCCTCGGAAGGGAGTCGGAGATCATCAATGTGGGCGGGGAAAAGGTCTGGCCCACGGAGATAGAGGCGATCATCCAGATGATGCCGGAGGTGGAAGATGTGGTGGTCACAGGGGTTGAGAATCCGATTACGGGCCAGATCATTCAGGCAACGGTAAAGCTTAACACAGATGATGACCGCTCCGAGTTTCGGAAGAAGATGCGGGCCTTTTGCAAGGAGAAGCTGGTTCCCTTTCAGATTCCCCAGAAAGTGGTGCTGACGGATCGGGCCTTTCACGGGGGGCGTTTTAAGAAAATGAGGATGAATTTCTGATTTCCGTGAAAGATAAGGAGGAGACATGAGAAAAAGAATATTGTACGCGAATGCGAACTATGAGGAGATTGTCAGCAAAAACGGCTATTTTGTGGACAAAACCGGATACATAGAGAGGCTGGAGGAGGTCGAAAATCCGATATTTCTGCGTCCGAGACGTTTCGGGAAATCTCTGTGGTGCCGTATTCTTGAGTGTTATTACAGTATCAGCCGCAAAGATGACTTTGAAAGGCTTTTCGGTCACACACAGATCGGCAGGAATCCCACACCGCTCCGCAATTCCTTTTTTGTGCTGCATCTCGACTTTTCGCTTGTTAATCCGACTGGCTCGATCTCAGATATCGAAAAGAGTTTCAATCATGCCTGCAATATCAGGATGAAAACCATGCTCGGGGTTTCAGGATCATGGTTTAACGATAAAATTAAGATTGATATCAGAGAAAGCGCCGCCGGAAATCTTCAGATGATTTCAGGCTGTATTCAGGAAAACAGACTGCCGAATCTTTTTGTCATCATTGACGAATACGATAATTTCGCCAATCACCTGATTGTCTCACGCAAGGACAAAAATTATCAGGAACTGACCCGGGACGGCGGCTTTCTGAAAACCTTCTTCAAAACCCTGAAGGAAGGCCGAAAATCCGGAACCGTGGCCAATGTCTTCACGACCGGTGTCCTGCCGGTTACCATTGACGAACTGGCATCCGGATTCAATGTGGGAACATTCATCACCCTGGACCCGGAATTCGAGGCCATGCTGGGATTCACCCAGACAGAGACAGATGATCTGCTGGACCGGGTGTATCAGGATTACGGAATTGACCCCTCCACGCGGAAAGAGGTGGGCGATCTCATCCGGAACCATTACAACGGATACCATTTTGTTGATCCCGAAGGCGAGGCGGTTTACAATTCAAGGAACCTCATGTATTTTCTGTATCATTTCACTCGTTACAGGACGATCCCCGAATTTCTGACCGACATGAATCTTCGGACGGATCTGTCATGGTTCAGACGGATTACGGAGGCCAATCCAGCGAATACAGAGGAATTCGTCGATCAGCTAACCGCTAAGAATCTCATTGCTTATGACAATAGGCTCCTGACCTCAAAATTCGACATGTTCCAGTTTTTTGAAAAAGGATTCTATCCGATCTTGTTTTTCTATCTGGGAATGCTCACCCGGAAGGATGATTTCTATCTGAAACTGCCGAACCTGAACATGCAGCAGATTTTTGCGGAATATTTCAATGAGATACACCGGATCGACGTCTCGACAAAGTATGCGGAGATGATGCAGAATTTTGTGAGCAGACCGGACCTGCCCCGTCTGTTTGCGGATTACTGGGAACGCTACATTTCACAACTTCCCGAGGCTGTCTTTCAGAAGGTGAACGAAAATTTCTACAGGACCACCTTTTTCGAGCTGTGCAGCCGCTATCTCTCCAAGTGGTTCACCTGGAACGTGGAGCGTTCCTATCCCAAAGGGAAAAGCGATCTGGAGTTTGTGGGGAAATACCATGAAAAGTTCGCCGGAAAACGGATCGTCATCGAGTTCAAATATTATTCAAACGCGAAGGCAAAAGAACGCGGGATTGATATCGGGACATTTTCCCTGCGGGAAAAGGACACCGAGCAGATTGCCGGATATGTCGAAGGTCTGAGACAGGAGTATCCCGAAGCCGACATTTCGCAGTATGTGATCTACTGTTTCGGCAACAAAGGATTCCGGGTATTTGAGATCGAGGCAATGTAGCACAATTTTGTAAATTGTGCATGAACAAACAAAAGTTCGCTGGAAAACGGATCGTCATCGAGTTCAAATATTATTCAAACGCGAAGGCAAAAGAACGCGGGATCAATATCGGGACGTTTGCCCTGCGGGAAAAGGACACCGAGCAGATTGCCGGATATGTCGAAGGTCTGAAACAGGAGTATCCCGAAGCCGACATTTCGCAGTATGTGATCTACTGTTTCGGCAACAAAGGATTTCGGGTATTTGAGATCGAGGCAATGTAGCACAATTTTGTAAATTGTGCATGAACAAACTCAGGCCAGAATCGGATATTATGGGGAATTAAAAGTCCTCACAATTTTCACATATTTTCTTCAAGATTTCCTCATATTCTGATGTTATGTTAATGGGGTGATCAGGAAGGCTGACAGTTGCTTAAATAACTGGCCAAGAATTTAAGCTTGACAATTAATTATCAGTGGTTTAACATAAAACAAATATCGGCCTGACATCTGTTTTCTGGCGGGGAAATCTGTAGCGGCTGTCTGGTCCAATAATGATAACACTGTCCCCGAAATGAAAATAGCAGGCTGATGCCCGCTTACAAATCCAAAAAGCTTGACAATTAATTATCAGTGGTTTAACATAAAACACATATCGGACTGACGTCTGTTTTGTCGGCCGGAAAAAAACAGAATCTCATTATAGATTGTTATGACCAGTTAATAAAAAAAACTGTGTTGTAACTCAGAGGGCGGAGCATTCCTCCGGTTCCTGATTTTCGACATTCAACCTTTGAAGGGAAGCCATGTTCGCCAAGAAAAACGTAAAAAATATCTATGCATTAAGCCCGATGCAGGAAGCCATGCTTTTTCATGCGTTGTATGACCGTTCATCCTCAGCTCATTTTGAACAGTCCTATTATCACATTTCCGGCAAATTGGATATTCATCTTTTTGAATCCGCATGGAATGAGGTAATTCGGCGGCACGATATTCTGAGAACAATATTTGTCCACAAAAATGTTCCTCAGCCCTTGCAGATTGTCCTGAAGAAACGCGAGATCGTCCTGCATGTTGAAGATATTCAGGGCCTCTCTCCCCGGGAACAGGATGCCCATTGTCTGGAATATATTGAAAAGGACAGAGAAACCCCCTTTGATCTGAGCAAAGAGAATCTCATCCGGCTTGCTGTGTTTCAACGAAATGAGAACTCCTTCAACGTGCTCCGGACTTTTCACCATATATTGTTAGACGGGTGGAGCAACGCCATGATTGAGCAAGAAGTTTATCAGATATACAACGGCCTGTTAAAAGGAACCATGCCGGATCCCGATCCGTCTGTCCCTTTCAGCCATTACATCAAGTGGATGAAGACGCGGGATCAGGAGAAATCCCGAGCCTATTGGCACGCGTATCTGAACGACTATACCCGCCCGGCCACCCTTCCCGGTACAAGTCAGCCATCAAACGATGGATATCAGACAGAGAATTATGTCTTTGAATTTGATGAAAAAATGACCCAAAGCCTTCAGAACCTGGCCTCACAGAACCATGTCACCCTGAACACGGTGGTACAGGCCCTCTGGGGAATCCTTCTCGGAAAATACAATGATCTGGATGACGTGGTCTTCGGCGCGGTGGTGTCAGGACGTCCCCCTGAAATCAGAGGCGTTGAGACCATGGTCGGACTTCTCATCAATCTCATCCCGATCCGGATCCGGATGGCCCAGGCCCAGACCTTCCGGGACATGGTACAAGCCCTTCATAATGAATCCGCACAGGCCCGGGACCATCATTACTGCTCCCTGGCCCAGATACAGGCCCAGACCCAGCTCAGGCGAAATCTGCTCGATCATGTCCTGGTATTTGAGAATTATCCCTTAGATAACGCGCTGAACCAGATATTCGACCTCCAACTCACAGATCAAGCATCAAGCATCAAACATCCAGCATCAAATACCCAGCATCCAGCATCCAGCATCAAGGTCGATCATTTTGAACACTTCGACCATACCAACTATGATCTCACCATACTGATAAGCCCCGAAGCGACTCTGGAATTCCGCTTCATATATAACCGTTCCGTATATGATCCGGAAGTCATGGAAAAGATCGGGCCTTGTATGGAAAACATTGCCCGGGCCGTTGTCAGTGATGATCAGATAAAAGTTGAAGAGATAGAAGTCCTTTCACCAGATGAGAAAGAGACATATCTGAAATCCATCACCGAAAAACTCGGAAACATCAAACATCAAGCATCAAGCATCAAGCATCAAGCATCAAGCATCAAGCATCAAGCATCAAGCTATATTCCGCCTGAAAATGAACAGCAGGAAAAACTCATCGGGATATGGAAGGAAATTTTGGAGCTTGATTCCATCGGCATAGAAGATGACTACATTGAGATAGGCGGGCAAAGTATCGCGGCCATACAAATCGTATCCAGGATACACAAGCTGCTTGAGGTTGAACTCGGATTAAAGGAATTCTTTGATAACCCCACCATAAGGGCCTTGGACGAACTTATTCGCAAAAAAGGAACCACAGAATACCAGGATATTGAGCCTCTGCCCGAGCAGGAGCATTATGAACTCTCCCACTCCCAGAGACGCCTTTGGGTTCTGGATCAGATGGAAGACGATTTTATCGCGTATAATCTCTCCGTCGCGTATCTGGTCCGGGGAAGTTTCAACCCGGAAGCATTCAAACGGGCATTCAGAACCGTTGAGGAGCGTCATGAATCCCTTCGCACTGTTTTTGTGACGACAGATCAGGGTCCCAGACAGCGTATACAGCCCCCCGTGAACGTGAACGTGAACGTGAACGAGCACGTTCACGAGCACGTTCACGTTCACGAGCACGAGCACGTTCACGTTCACGAGCACGTTCACGAGCACGTTCACGTTCACGAGCACGTTCACGAGCACGTTCACGTTCACGTTCACGAGCACGTTCACGGGAATATGAAAGAGATTGATCTCCGAAAGAACCCGGACAAAAACCGGACCAAAGAAACCGAATCTTTCCATGAGGAATTGGCAAGAAAATACGCGGCCCAGGAAGCAACCCATCCCTTTGATCTGGAGAAAGGCCCCTTATTCCGGGTAAAGCTGCTGAGGATTTCGGATGATCGTTATGTATTGCTCCTGACCATACACCACATTATCTGCGACGGGTGGTCTTTCGGGGTGTTGGAGAATGAGATATGGACGTTGTATAATGCGTTTGCCCAGGGTAAAACCATACAACTCCCCCCTTTAAAGATTCAATACAAAAATTATGCGGCATGGCATAACAGGCTTTTGGAAAGCGATAAAATGAAGGAAAGCCAAGAGTATTGGCGGAACAGATTATCCGGTGATCTGCCAGTGCTCGATCTGCCGACCGATTTTCCGCGCCCGGTTTTTCAGACATACAGAGGAAGCACAGCCCGTTTTTTCCTGGACAGAGAACGGATCGCAAGTCTCAGGGAATTGGCCGAAAAGAACAAAGTCACTCTGTTTACGACGTTACTGGCTCTTGTGAAGGCCCTGATGCATCGTTATACCGGGCAGGAGGATATCATTATCGGTTCTCCCATTGCAGGGAGGAACCATCAGGATATCGAAGACCAGATCGGTTTCTATGTGAACACCCTCGCCCTGAGAGATTCGGTCTCCACGGATGAGGGTTTCAATACCCTGTTGTCAAAAGTAAAACAGACCGTCACAGAAGCATATCAACATCAGATGTATCCCTTTGACAAACTGGTGGAAGAACTCGATATCCAGCGGGATGTCAGCCGTTCCCCTATCTTTGACATCATGGTGGTATTGCAGAATGACAGCCGAAACCAGGCGTCCCCGACGGATCTGAATATACAGCCCTTTGAATATGAGACAGGCATCAGCCCGTTTGATCTTACCTTCAATTTCATGGAAGACCGGGAAGGATTTTATCTCGATATCAATTATAATACGGACCTGTTCACGGAAGATAGCATCAGAAGAACAGAGAGCCATCTTGAGGAACTCATAAAAAGCATCCTGAAAGACCCGGAACTGCCCCTGAAACAGTTGAACATATTGGGTGCTGAAGAGAGAGAGCAGATTCTGATCCGCTTTAACGACACCGGAGCCGATTATCCCAGAGAAAAAACAATCATCGATCTGTTTGAGGAACAGGTGGAGAAGACCCCTGACAACATCGCTCTCATCTCCGAAAACAAAAACCTGACATACAAAGAACTGAATCAGCGTGCCGACGAACTGGCACATCATCTGAGAGAAAATTATCAGATCGGCCCCGACGATCTAGCAGGGGTTCTGGCCGAACGGAATGAATCCACTATCATCGCACTGCTGGGAATATTGAAAACAGGAGGAGCTTATCTCCCCATAGATCCCGGATATCCCCCGGAGAGAATTGACTACATGACAGAAGACAGCGGATGCAAAGTTCAGTTGTCCGTTGTCCGTTGTCCGTTGTCCGTTGATAGTTGTCAGTTGTCGGTTATCAGTTGTCAGTCGTCTGTTGTCAGTTGTCAGTCGTCTGCTGATAGTTCTCCGGTTGACAACGGACAACTATCAACTGACAACTTGGCTTATGTCATTTACACATCGGGTTCCACCGGCCGGCCCAAAGGGGTAATGATCGAGCATGGCGGGTTTGTGAACATGATTTCAGCACAGATATCCGGCTTTGGCATTTCAGAATCGGACCGTGTGTTACAATTTGCTTCTCCCTCTTTTGACGCGTCTCTCTCTGAGATATTTATGGCCCTTCTCAAAGGTGCGGCCCTGGTAACGATCCGAAAAGAGATCATTGACGATACCGAGCGTTTTATAAGCTATCTGGATGAACACAAGGTGAGCGTGATCACATTCCCACCTGTTTATCTGAACATGCTGAACAAACATCCCCTGCCCACGGTCAGAACCATCATCACCGCCGGCGAACCCGCGATTATGAGCGATGTGATCTTTTACAGTAAGGAGAAAGCCTATTTCAACGCCTACGGCCCCACCGAGACATCGGTCTGCACCTCATTCTACAAAGTTCCTTATATCGTCAACCGTCAACCGTCAACCGTCAACCGTCAACCGTCAACCATTCCCATCGGAAAACCTGTGTCCAATTCCGCTGTCTTCATTGTGGATGACGCGTTCAACCCGGTTCCCATCGGTGTCCCCGGGGAGATATGCTTTTCAGGCCCCGGGGTGGCCCGAGGGTATCTGAATATGCCGGAACTGACCTCAGAGAAATTTATTGACAATCCCTTCAATCCGGGTCAGCCATTGTACCGAATAGGGGATATGGGACGCTGGCTTCCTGACGGCAACATCGAATTTCTGGGAAGAAAGGACGATCAGGTAAAGATCAGAGGCTATCGTGTGGAACCCGCGGAAATTCGGAACAGTCTCACCCGCCATCCGTCAATAGACGACGCACTGGTTCTCACCAAAGGGAGTCCGGAAAACAGGGAACTGATCGCGTATATCATCACCCAGTCCAGATTAAATGTCGGAGAACTAAGGGACTTCCTATGCAAGACCCTTCCGAGCTTTATGATACCGGCTCATTTTGTTTTCCTGGAAAAGTTTCCCCTGACCCTTAACGGAAAGATTGACAAAAAAGCATTGCCGGATCCCTCCGAAGATTCGCATATCACCGGGGATGCGGATGATGCGAAGCCCCGAAATGAGACCGAGGAAAAACTCGTCAGTATTTGGCAGGATCTCTTCGGGAGAGCGCTCGGAATCCATGATAATTTTTTTGACATCGGCGGGGACTCTGTGCGTGCGATTCAACTCGTCTCCCGTGTTCGCCAGCAAAATCTGAGTGTCAGCGCCAGGGATATCTTCCGATATCCCACCATTGCCCAGCTCTGCCCGAGAGTTACCCTGCCGGAGCGACTTTCAACCCAGGAATCGGTGACAGGGGTTGTTCCGCTGACTGCCATCGCCCGCTGGTTTTTTAAGGAGTTTGTTTATGACGGACACCATTTCAACCACGCGGATCTCTCTTATTCCCGAAAACGACTGGATGAAGACGCGCTCCGTGCCGCATTTGAGAAACTCCATGAGCATCACGACGCGCTGAGAATGAAATACGAGATTACCCGGAAGAACGGAGAAATTATAAATGTGGTCCAGAAAAATTGCGGACCGGATTATCCCTTCTCCTTTGAAACCATAGACCTGACCCGTTCCGAACATGGGATTTCAGAGATTGAGTCATACTCCGCCGATCTCCGGGCAAGCCTGGATCTGGAGAATGGACCCCTGATGAAAGTCGCTTTGTTCAGAATGAATGACGGAGACCGGCTCCTGATTATCCTCCACCATCTGATCCACGACGCGGTCTCCTGGCGGATACTGACCGAGGATATGGTATCTGCCTATACTCAGTATCTGCGGGACAAATCCGTAACCCTGCCTTTAAAGACAGATTCTTTTAAGCAATGGGCAGAGCAGATTCAGTTGTACAGCACATCTGAACAACTGCTTGACCAGAAAGCCTATTGGCGAACCATAGAATCCGCATATCCGCCGGAACTGCCCTGTGATTATGAATCAGGAGGGGATGGTCTGATCAGGGATACGGCCCTTGTCAAGTTCGTCTTGCCCCGAAAGGAAACAGATGCCTTGCTGACAAAAGCGGGACCCGGGTTCGGGGCCCGAACCGATGAAATTTTACTGACTGCTCTGGCTTATGCCATGAAACAATGGCATGGCCATGACACGACCCTGATCACCCTGGAGGGGCATGGCAGAGAACCTGTGATCAAAGAGGCAGATGTCAGCAGGACCGTGGGATGGTTCACAAGCCTCTATCCTGTGATCCTCAAGTGGTCCGATTCAGAAGAACCCGCGCACCAGATTGAAGCGATTAGAGAAGTGATAAGCCAGATACCCGACAGAGGCATGGGCTATGGTATTCTGAAATACATCACCCCTGATGAGTACAAAAAGGACCTGAGTTTTCATTTAGAGCCGGAGATCAGATTTAACTACCTGGGCCACTTTGACGAACAGGGAACCTGCTCGGAGACAGGGACAAGTTTACTTGAATCTGTCAAGGAATCCCCGATAAGCCCGAATGCGAAAATCATACATAATCTTGATTTTAATGTCACCATAGCGGATCGGGAACTGCAATTGTATCTTACTTATAATACGAAGCGGTATGCCCCGGAGACTATCGATAAAATATTAGCCGATTATGGATATAAGTTAAGGGGGATATTAACCGCATGGGAGTAATAACATCGTCTGTCTCAGTGAATCAGCCTCAGAACCGAAGACTTTGCTGAAATTCATATAAGGAGTTGGACAAATGAGAATAAACTTCAAACAGCAGGAACTTATTGAGGAACTTCTGAGGGGTCAGAAACTACTCGGGAGGTGACGACAATATGACACAGACACAGCATTATCTCCATTCCTTATGTCGGAAAAATGTCGGAAACGGAACGGGGTGGTACGCCCCGGCGGAAATTGAGGATTCACAGCAGGCCCCCGGCTATGTCATCCCCACAGACGAAACCGGTTCGGCATTCGGAAATTATCTCGTTGAGGTCAGGGTGTCAGTCCCGGGCCGGATGCCGGAATGGCTGAATTGCCGACTGATCAGAACCGGCAGACGGGAATTCCTCCTCAGTCTGGGGGATGGGATCAGATTCAGGGAACGTCAGGTTTTCCCAACTCACAGAACATTGGCTTACATGGGAAGATTCGGACATTCGGATTTTGCCCATCCTCTTTTGGAAGTGGAGCCGGAATTTCCGGACCGGACAGAACGCCTTTTCAATGACAGGCAGATGATCATCATCGGATGTGACCCGTTTCAGCACTATGACGGAATTATGATGCCGTCATCGGACATGAACATGCGGCCGGCTGATTTTGCAGAATATGAGCAGGATTTTTTGGAAGAAAATCAGCAGGAGGTGATCTGATGAAACTGAAAAGATTGGCTTTGATATTGTCCATAATGACCGGGCAGGAGTATCTGAGAAAATGAAGGGGATAAACGAAGAATTTTTGTCAGCGCTGAAAAATCTGGCCGGCAAAAGGTGCTGGGGAGTTGCGGCCGGTGAGGGAACAGGATCGGTCGTCGCGCTTGATTGCGGAGACAAAATTCCCAGGGACAGGCCGCTCAGAAATGTTCATCTTGCGGAAGATCAGAGAAGATACAAGGCGGAACTCTCCTTGTTTATATGGTGTTCATGGCGTCTGGACTCGGACACAGAGGTCATCTGCGGAGCCACTGATCCGAACGACAATGACGGCCCTATGATAAACGGCCTCATGAATCTGCCTGATCGGAGAGTTGAGTCGGTTGACGCATTGCTTCCGGGCCTTGATCTGACACTGAGATTTGACGGCCCGTTTTGTCTCAGAGTCTTTTGTGATGAGACAAACATCGAAGATGACTATGAAAATTACTCATTCTTTACCGACAGCAGAATATATACAGTGAACGCACGGAGTGTGGTGTCTTATGAGAACGTGCTGAGAAAAGCGGGATAAGGAAAAATGTGAACGGGCCGTCTCAGTGATAAGAAGATGCTGATACTCAGAGAGGATGACGAAGAACAGAATGTTCAGTGGGAGTTGTGGGAGGCCGCGGACGGGAAGGACAGGAAACTTTGACCGTGAGGTGTTAAAGGGAAAGAAAGGAGATATATTCTGATAATGGACATAAAAATAGATGCTCGGAGACAGGGACAGGTTTATTTGAATCTGTCAAGGAATCCCCGATAAGCCCGAATACGAAAATCATACATAATCTTGATTTTAATGTCACCATAGCGGATCGGGAACTGCAATTGTATCTCAGATATAATGCGAAACAGTATGCCCCGGAGACCATTGATAAAATATTAGCCGATTATAGGGATAGGCTCGGGGATTTGACGAGACGGATATCGCCCAAATTTGTGGTCACAGATGATATATAACTCATCAAGTATCATGAACTGGAAAAAAATTAGCTGGCTTCAGCCTGCTTTCGCTTTCAGCCTCGGAATTGATTCCGAGGCTTTAGAACGAATCATTCGTAATTAAGGATAAAATTATGGAAAGACGTTACAAAATTCTGATTGTTGATGAGGAAGATGAAATACGTTCTGCTTATGGCAAGTTTCTTGCCGAACACGGTTTTGAGGTCGGAACAGCCTATCGCGGTTCGGAAGGATTAAAGAAACTCAGAGAAGAGGCGTTTGATGTGGCCCTTGTTGATTTGAAAATACCTGAAACTGGCGGTATCAGCATGATCCGGGTGGTGGTGGAGGAGGGGATAGATACGGATACGGTCATTCTGAGTCGTGGCGGCAGCAAGGAGGATGTTGTTCAGGCCCTCAACCTCGGAGTCGGCGGATGGTTTGAAAAGGATGAGATCAGAATGGGAGAACTGCTTAAAAAGGTGAGGGAACTGGCAGAAGTCATGCCGCTTGAAGATGTCCGCCGAATATTGTCGGCAATTCCGGATGAGGAGTTTCAAGTCAGAAATGGCCGATGAAAATGACAGGTTTTATTTTGACACCGCCGCTGTATGGAAGTTTTACAGGGATGAGGAAGGTTCATTAAATATCAGACGACTCGTTTCAAATCTGTCATATCCGGTTTTGGTGTCACCCCTTACGATTTTGGAATTTGTCAGCGTTCTGATGAAAGATCATCGTAAAAGATATTTAAAACAAAGGATGGTTCGGAGGATTATAAAACGTATAAGACGGGATACAGCAGGAGCGATCCGTTATTTTACGGTGATTCCGGTTGATGAAGCCTCTTACAGACGAGCGGAAAGGATTTTGCTGGAACATGGAAATCATTACAGTATAGGCTCAAATGACGCGTTACATCTGGCAATTGTCGAAAATGCCCGCTCAACTTTCCGCAATATTACTTTTGTGACTTCAGATCATTCTTTGAAAAATGTCTGCGAAAAACTAGTACCCGACCAAAAAAGTTTTGACAAGTGCGGCCCGCCACGGATCGCCGTCGCAGCATGTTCCGCCAGAATGTTTCTCATTAACGGTGTGGGTAAATGAGAGGCGTGTCTTTCGGCGCAGTTTTCGGAGGCGCTCCGAACCGGCCGCACTTGTCAAAACTTATTTGGTCAGGTACTAGGCATTCCCTGTTATGATCCGGAAGAAGAACCATAATAAATATTTGCTCATAACGGATTATGCTGATACTCAGAGAAAGAAAGGAGATATTCCATGAGCCTTGAGGAAAAACTGAAAAAAATTTCATCAGAGAGAAGAAAAAGAGATGTCCAAATTGACTGGAACAGAAAACGGGATACCTGGATAGAACAGATTGACATGTTATACAGAGACATCGGAAAATGGCTTAAAACATACATCGACAAAAATTACATGTCATTGAATTTTTATGAGATCACCCTGTCCGAAGAACATATCGGAAAGTATGACATCAGCGTCCTTGAGCTTGATCTCGGGGAACCGTCGGT
Organism: Desulfobacterales bacterium HSG2; assembly: GCA_030378035.1. GTDB lineage: Bacteria > Desulfobacterota > Desulfobacteria > Desulfobacterales > 4be13 > JAUCGI01. The sequence continues at coordinate 19,301 of JAUCGI010000016.1, read as the reverse complement.
TGTGTTCCGGCCCGTGGGCAGGAATATCACAGGGGCTGACGGGAGGGTGGACATGTAAGTGATAAGAAGATGCTGATACTCATAGAGGATGACGAAGAGCAGAATTTTCAATGGGAATTGTGGGAGGCCACGGACGGGAAGGACAGAAAACAGTTTGACCGTGAGGTGTTGGAGAGAACCCTCGATGAATGGCTGGCATATTACTGATTGTCATTATTCTCGATGAAATTCTGAATTACATCAAGCATCGAGCATCGAGCATCGAGCATCGAGCATCAAGCATCAAGCATCAAGCATCAAACATCAAGCATCAAGCATCAAGCATCAAGCATCAAGTTTAACATTTTGAAACCGGAGGAACCCGAAGCATGAATATCAAATTTCATAACCTGGGAAAAATCAGGGAAACCGAGCTGGATTTGCGGCCTCTGACAGTTATCATCGGCCCGAACAACTCGAACAAGACATACATTGCCTATTCCGTTTACGCGCTCTGGGAATGGCTCGGAAGCGGTGAAAGCCCAATATTCAAGGCGGATTCTCATGCGATTCGGGAATGGCTCGAGAGGAACGGAATTCCACTATTCGAGCCGAAGGATGAGTTTTCATTGCCGGTGGACATAATCGTCAGAATATTATCCGAAGCGTACCGAAAAGAACATATCACATTGAATTTGGAGAAGTTTTTTCAAGATTCCAGCCACAAACTGTTTGCCGATGCGAATCTGGAGATCGAACTTTCGGTTAAAGAAGAAATCGGAAAAATTTTTGCGCGGGGAAAACAGATTTCGTCTGATGACAGTTTTTTATTTGAAACCAAAGAAGAACTTTTATTTGTGCGGCCAAATGATATAAAAGAGAATCATATAAGTCGGTCTTATCCCATGCCTTCCGGTCTTGAGGGCGTTACCGCTAAGGGTGTGTCGGATTCCGAACTTTTCTTTCTGGCCGATATTTCCGGATTACTTTTTCCGGTTCCGCTGGCTTTTCCTGCGGAACGCAACGCACTGATTCTTACCTACAAACTGCTTTCCAACAGACGCTACAAACTCATGAAGGATATTCTCGGCAACCGTAATTTTAACAGAAGGCAGGCGGAGATGTTAAAGGGGCAGAGGTATCCGAAACCGATTGAGGATTTCCTCGATTTCCTGACAGACGTTGAGATGGCAAAGGAACCTGACACGGATCAGGAATTTCAGAAACTGGCGGACGACATTGAACAGCACATTCAGAACAGGAACAAGATATGTCTGGAACCCATGAACCTCGGGGGAAATGAGATCAGAGTCAGGGTGAAAAACGGACTTGACATTGACCTGCACAACGCCTCCTCGGCGATCAGACAGCTTGTCCCCCTGCTTTTGTATCTGCGGTACCGGGTCAGAAAGAACGACTTTCTCATCATAGACGAGCCGGAGATGAATCTGCACCCGGAATCCCAGACAAAACTGCTGGAGGCCTTCGGCATCATGGTCAATCTCGGGGTCAGGATACTCATCACAACCCACAGCCCCTATCTGCTGGATCATCTCAACAGTCTGGTTAGCGGCACCGTCGGCGATCCTGAAATATTGAAAGGTCAGGCCGAGTCGCTATACATGAAAGACCCGCTGGCCTTTCTTTCCACGGATCAGGTGAGCGCCTATGAAATGAGAGGAAACAAGTTGCTCTCGCTTAAAGATGAGGACTACGGCATTCGATGGGATACCCTGGGCGACGTTTCATCCGATATTCAGCAAAAATATTTTGAGCTTTGTCCATCCTGACACAGATGATTATGCGGTTCTGTTCGCTAAAAACGAGAGTGCTGTTATTGCAGTGAAACAAGACGGAGACACCTTTATGAAGCATATTCAGGAAGAATTGACGAAAATCGGCATCCGGGACAGAATAGACAAGTTTGGCAAAATTGAATGAGTTGATGAAACGACGACCCATAAATCGCTTGTTCATAGCACCGCTCTTAAATAACGACTGGAGATTTAAAATGATCCTCATGTTCAACAGTTCCTTACAATTCGTTGATCTTGTAAATTCTGAAGGCAAGCCCGCTACGGGTTTGGCCCCGACACACGGCACGGAGCCAATATTCCTGAATATTGACGAGCAGACATCTCTCTTTGACGCTCAATCTTTCAAACACATTGATTTTGTACTCTTTCGCCGTTTTTCCGATGGCCGGCGGAAGATTGACATTTTTTCTTTTCGTATATTTCGTGTATTTCGTGGTAAACAAAAAGCGAAAAAAGAGGTACATTTTTTTCTTTTCGTATATTTCGTGGTAAAAAAAGCAGCGAAAACGTCAGCGTTCAAAGATCGAAAAGAGGGTACATTTTTTCTTTTCGTATATTTCGTGATAAAAAAAGCGGCGAAAACGTCAGCGTTCAAGTTCAAGTTTAAACCGGAGGAACCCGAAGCATGTTGGAAATTCTAAATCGTTATGCACATGGATTTGTTGCGATCCCTGTTATTCTGGCCTTTAAAGAAGAAAAAATTTTTGAGACCATACAGGACAGGGGTGCGATGACCGCGAAAGAGATTGCGGCACACACCGGGGCTAACGACGGTTATCTGAAGGCCGCCCTGAAACTGATGCGCTCAATAAAGTGGGTCAGTCAAAACAGTACCGAAGCATACTCTCTCACGGAAAAAGCTGAAAACTATGAAAACATTCCTGACGGAATAATTGAGTCCTATCGGCATCCCATAGAAACGTATCTTGCGGCTTTGCACAGCGACCATTCCCTTTCCGAATGCTGCAATAAACTGATAACTGGTTGGAATATTAAGGATCCCCTGCTTTCCGATTTTTTAGACGGTGTTCTGCTGGTGCCGACTTTGTTATCCCTTGCAGAGCATTGCCGGAATGATTCTGAAGAGGAGACAGAGATTCTTTTTTCCCGCTTATCCGAATCGGTCTCAAAAGGACTGCACAACATATTTGAGGCCAAAGAATGGACAGCCCTGTCCGACAATGGATTGAGGCTGAATGACAAGGGGCAGTTTATGATTCGCCGTGCGCTGAATCTTGGTGTAACTGCGTCTTACAGACATACACTCCTCCATATTCGTGACTTGCTGTTCAATGGTACAACCCATACGATATTCCAAAGAGATGATAAGGGAAATGAGACGCATATTGATCGTTCCCTGAATGTCAGAGGCAGCGGCTTCCAGCATGAAAAATTTTTTGCTGATACGGATGACATTATTCTATCTCTCTTCAATCGCCTTCCCTTTGAAAAACAGCCCAAATATGTTGCGGATATGGGATGCGGTGACGCATCGCTGTTAAAACGGATTTATGAAACCATCCGGCTGAAATCCGCCAGGGGAGACGTGCTTGAGAAATATCCGGTGACAATAATCGGCATTGACTACAATCCCGAGGCCCTGAAACACGCAAGAGAAACACTTGCAGGCGTTCCGCATATTGTTCTGGAGGGAGATATTGCCGATCCCGAACAACTGATTGCCGACTTAAATTCCCGGGGAATTCATGATCCTGAAAATATTCTTCATATCCGATCATTTCTCGATCACAACCGGCCCTTTGTCGCGCCGACTCAGGAGATGCCAGACCATCGATCCGCCCTCTCGAATGAGGAGGGGTATGTGGACAATAACGGCAGCCCCATCTCATCCCCGGCAATGACGCAAAGCCTGGTGGAGCATTTTGACAGATGGGCATCCGTCATGGACAAGCATGGCATGATCGTTCTGGAAGTTCATTCGCTTCCCTCGGAAATGGTTCAGAGATTTCTGGACATGACCGAAAGTCTCCATTTTGACGCGTATCATTCATTTTCAATGCAGTATCTTGTGGAGGCTGAAATTTTTCTGATCGCCATGGCAGAAGCCGGATTGTTTGCCAAACCGGACTTTTTTTACAAATATCCCAAGACATTGCCGTTATGCAGGATCACCCTGAACTGGTTTGAAAAACGGCCCTATATCATACGACATGTCTGCCCGAAAGATATATCGCGTCTGATAGCATTGGAAGAGAAATGTTGGGATGAAAACCTTCGCACATCTCCGCATGAGATTCAGAGACGGATTGATGCGGATCCCGGGACTCATTTTGCACTGGAAATGGACGGCAGGATTGCAGGCGTCATTTATTCTCAGCGAATCGATGATAATGATCTGTTGCTGCGCACAGAACGGAAAGAGATATCCGAGCTTCGGAATTCAAAAGGATCCGTGATCCATCTTTTGGGTATCAGTATTCTTCCTGAACTCCGACATCTGGGGCTTGGCGACCATCTGTTGGAATTTATGCTTCAAATCTGTACAGTAAAGGGCGGTGTCGAAAAAGTTGTCGGCATGACTCGCTGTAAGGATTATTCGCTGTATCAGCATATCTCCATGGAAGAATACATTCGGCAAAGGGAACCCGACGGTTTTCTGACCGATCCGATTCTCCGCTTTCATGAAGGTCACGGGGCAACAATAACATGCGTATGCGACAACTATTGGCCCGAAGACAAAGACAACCTGGGAAAAGGGGTCTTCATTGAATATGATATTCGGAAAAGGCGGGTTGAAGAATGCTATTTGAGGGAAATGCCGTCTGCAAATGACGAAAATAGTTCAAGTTCAAGTTTAAGTTTAAGTTCAAATTCACGTCAGGACGTATGCAATGACAGTGCTGTGGAAGCGTGTATTCATGCGGTGATGCAAAAAAAGCAACTGTCAGACTTTTCCGCTAAAAAACCGCTGAAGGAACTGGGATTTGACTCGTTAGATCTGATGGAACTGCGATATCTTTTAAACGAACGCCTCGCCGCAGATATTGATTCCACCTTTTTCTTTCAATACACCACCCCTGAGATGATTCTTGATTATTTCAGATCCGAATATTCATCAGACCGTCAACCGTCAACCGTCAAGCGGAAACCACCAACCGTCAACCACCAACCGTCAACCGTCAACTGGAAACCGTCAACCGTCAACCGGAAACCGTCAACCGTCAACCGGAAACCGGATATCGCAATTATCGGCATGGCATGTCGCTTTCCAAAAGCGGATAACATCGAAGAATACTGGAAGGTTTTGCGAGACCGCGTGGATGCGATAACCGAGGTTCCGAAAACACGATGGAATATCGACGAATATTATGATGAGAATCCTGACAAACAGGGAAAGATAACCACGAGATACGGCGGTTTTCTCCGTGTATTCGACCAGTTCGATGCAAATTTTTTCGGGATTACGCCCAGAGAGGCCGTCTCCGTTGATCCCCAGCATCGGATTTTGTTAGAGACCGCTTATGAAGCAATGGAACATGCGGGCATCAATCCTGAAACGCTTGCTGACACGGAGACCGGAATATTTGCCGGTATCATCTCTCACGATTATGAATTGCTCCAGATTAAACATGCGAAGGAATACGACATTTATTTCAGCACAGGAAACGCCTCCTCCATTGCTGCCGGACGGCTTTCATACACCTTTGGCTTTCGGGGACCGGCCATGTCCGTGGATACCGCCTGTTCTTCCTCGCTGGTATCGGTTCATCTTGCCTGCCAAAGTCTGCTGAACAATGAAAGCGAACTGGCCCTGGCAGGAGGGGTCAATCTTTTGCTGTCTCCGGAACTCAGCATCTCCTACTCCGAAGCCGGAATGCTCTCTCCTGACGGCAGATGCAAGACTTTCGATGCATCCGCGGATGGATATGCCCGAAGCGAGGGGTGCGGCGTTGTGGTTTTGAAACGCCTTTCCCGGGCAATTGCTGACAAAGACAATATCCTGGCTGTTATCCGCGGCACAGCCATTAACCAGGACGGCTTCAGCAACGGACTCACAGCGCCGAACAAAGTCGCCCAGGAAGCCTTGTATCAGAAGGCACTATTGGCCGGAGGGGTTCGTCCTGAAGAAGTCTCCTACATCGAAACCCATGGCACAGGCACATCATTGGGGGATCCGGTTGAAGTCGGCTCTCTAACATCGGTTTACGGAAAAGGGAGAACGGATGATAATCCCCTGATGCTCGGAGCCGTGAAAACAAATATCGGACACACAGAAGGAGCCGCAGGTATTGCCGGTCTTATCAAGACGGTGTTATCCCTGCAACATGCTCATATCCCGGCCAATCTGCACTTCAACGCACTGAATCCGCATATCAGACTTGACACAATTCCCGCAGAGATCCCCATAAACGGCGCAGATTGGAAAACAAAACCGGGGATGCCACGAATTGCCGGAGTCAGTTCCTTTGGCTTCAGCGGAACCAACGCTCATGTCATTCTCGAAGAACCCACGGACAGAGGACAACGGACAACGGACAGCGAACAACAGATAACAGACAAAGGACAAAGGACAACAGACCGACCCTGGCATTTACTTACCTTGTCGGCAAGAAGCGGGAACGCGTTGCGAGAATTGGCTCAGAGATACAGCGACTACTTGAATGATCATCCGGAATTATCCCTTGCGGATATATGCTTTTCCGCGAACAGGGGACGCAGACATTTTGAGCATCGCATGGCCCTGGTTTCAGATTCCCCTGGAAATTTGCAAGAGGAACTCAAGCAGTTTGCAAGGGGAGATCGTCCTGCCGGATTACTGACCCACACATTGCAGGAGCAGCGGAAGCAAAAGATCGCCTTTCTGTTCAGCGGTCAGGGCACTCAGTATGTGAATATGGGACGGCAACTGTATGAGACACAGCCGACGTTCCGCAAAGTGGTCGATGAGTGTGAAGAAATATTGGCAAATATGAATTCGTCGCTTATCAGTATCATGTATCCGTCGGACAGCCCGGAAAACCGAGGATCAGAAGCCGAATCAAGCGATCTTCTGAATGAAACCATCCATACCCAGCCTGCTTTGTTTGTGCTCGAATATGCCCTGTGCGAATTATGGAAATCCTGGGGAATTGCGCCGGATATTGTCATCGGTCACAGTGTGGGAGAGTATGTGGCGGCATGTACGGCCGGCGTGTTCACTCCCGCGGATGGTCTGAGACTCATTGCGGAAAGAGCCCGTTTGCTCCAGTCGATTCAGGAGAAGGGCAAGATGCTCGCCGTATTCGCAGAACCGAAAATGGTGAACGCGGCAATCAGCGATTATGCTTCCGACGTTTCCATTGCCGCGGTCAACGCCCCAAAATCCGTGGTCATATCCGGTCGGGCCGGGATCATCGATCAATTACGGAATATTTTCAAGGCAAAGGCAATCCATACGGTTTATCTGAAAGTCTCCCATGCGTTTCATTCGCCTCTCACAGAACCGATACTTGAGCCTTTTCGGAAAATCGCAGCCGATATAGCGTATGCTTTGCCGGAGATTACGGTTATCTCAAATGTAACCGGAAAACTGGCTGAAACAGAGCTGACAACCCCCGACTATTGGGTGAATCATGTTCGTCGCCCGGTATTATTTGGTCCGGGACTGGAATCACTCTTTCAACAGCGGCCTGACATCCTTATCGAAATCGGTCCGAAACCGACGCTGATGGGGCTGGTGCGGCAACAGCCCCAGTCAGACGGATATCTTTGTTTGCCGAGTCTGCGGCAGGGACGGCAGGACTGGGAACAGTTATTACAAAATCTCTCCGAAATGTATGTTCACGGTGCTTCTATCGATTGGAACGGATTCGACAGCGATTACCCGAGAACCCGGGTGGTGCTCCCCGCGTATCCTTTTCAGCGGGAACGCTACTACATTTCGGAGACTGAGGAGCAGCTACCCACATCTCGCACCGCTCATCTCGCACCGCTGATTCAGCAGACCATTCGCTCTCCTCTGTTAAAGCAGATATTGTTCGAGTCGGAAGTTTCACCGGATGATCCGTATTTTCTGAGGGAGCATCGGATATTTGATCAGGTCATCGTTCCGGCCGCGTTTCACATCTCTTTCTTACTTGAGGCAGCCGGCTCCGTATTTGAGGATAAAGCGATCTGCCTGGAAAATATCGTCTTTGTACAGCCCCTTGTCTTTCCGGGTAATGAGAAACGAATGGTTCAGTTAATAGCGGATATGCAGGAGCCTGGGACCACAAGTTTCAAACTCATCAGCTTCTCCCCAAAAAGCGATACCCAAGAGGATTCCTGGATTGTCCATGTCACCGGAACCTGGAAACCGGAAACCGTCAACCGTCAACCGGAAACCGTCAACCGGAAACCGTCAACCGGAAACCGTCAACCGGAAACCGGAACCGACTTGTATCATAAGATGCAGAATCATCGTTTTGAACTGGGAAGCTCGTTCCGATGGGCCGATACGATCTGGAAAGGTGAGAATGATGTTTTGTGTGAAATGAAACCGCCCCGGGGGATGAGCGATGTGACTCCCTTCGGATTGCACCCGGGACTGATTGATTCATGTTTCCAACCTTTCTTTTCCATGGTGGAACCAGAAAAAGATAAAACCTTTGTGCCATTCACGATTTCCCGTTTTCAATACTTCGGCAAGCTCAGTCAAAGCTTTCGTTCCATTGACTCCGGGAAACTGCTCTGCCACACACAATTTCATCAGGCAAAAGGAAGTGAGGAAGAGAGCGTGATGCTTCACAGCCGACTGTTCGACCCGGATGGGCATCTCATCGCGGAGACCGAAGGCCTTGAATTCAGGAAAACCACACGCCAGTTGCTTTTCAAAAATTTGAAAAAGGACTTTGGCAAGTGGCTGTACCAAGTCGAATGGCAGCCAGCAGCACAGGACGCACAAACCATCCGCCCCGAATCCCCGGGTGACTGGCTTATCTTTGCTGACCATGACGGATTGGGAGAAAAGCTTGCCGACATTCTGGAAGAAAAAGGAGAGCGATATGCCTTGGTCTATGCGGGAAAAAAATATGAAATGGAGGATCAAAGTCATTTCAGAATAAACCCGGAAAATCCGGAACACTTTGGCAAACTGCTTCAATGTCAAGACACTGATGAATTAAAAGGTATTGTTCATCTGTGGAGCCTGAATTGCAAGACCGAAGGGACGCCGGATACGGATATTCTGCATCAGGCTCAGATTTTCGGATGCAACAGCGTCCTGCATCTTCTCCATGCGCTCGCCAATGAAGGCATATCCGAACTCTCCAAACTCTGTCTCGTGACCCGGATATCCCAATCAGTCAGTATCGAGCATCAGGCATCAAGCATCCAGCATCAAGCATCAAGCATCCAGTATCAAGTATCCAGTATCCAGCATCCAGCATCCAGCATCCAGCATCCAGCATCTAACATCAAGCATCCAGTATCAAGCATCCAATATCAAGCATCACCTTTATTGGGGATGGGAAAAGCAATCGTCCATGAACATCCCGGGTTCAATTGCAAGATGGTTGATTTGGATGCCCCAAACCTCTCATCGGACGACACGAATGCTGAGATTCTGTTCCGGGAATTGTTCTCGGAGGACAAAGCGGAGCAGATTGCTTTCCGCGAAGAAACTCGGCTTATACCGAAACTCGTGGACTTCGGCAAGCTCAGTCAACGGCTCAGTCAACGGCTCAGTCAACGGCCCGAAAAGCCGTTGTTCCGATCCGATGCCACCTATCTGATCACAGGCGGGCTGGGAGGATTGGGTCTCAGAATCGCAGACTGGATGGCGGAAAACGGGGCTGGTCATCTGATGCTGATGGGCCGCAAAAAACCGTCCGCCGATATATCAAACCGGATCAGGCAAATCGAGGAGAAAGGTTCCCAAGTGCTTCTGCTTCAGGCAGATGTTTCAGATATCCGGGCTGTGGAGTCCGTGCTCACCTCTCCGTTGAGCGGTGTTATTCATGCCGCAGGAGTGCTTGACGACGGCATTCTTCTGAAACAGACTACAGAGCGTTTTGAGCGCGTGATGGCACCGAAAGTTTCCGGTGCATGGAATCTTCATCAACTGACCGAGAAAATGCCCCTTGATTTTTTTGTATGCTTCTCTTCTCTTACGACACTGTTGGGTTCCCCGGGACAGGGAAACTATATGGCTGCAAACAACTTTCTGGACGCGCTTTCACATTTTCGGAGGAATATGGGATTACCCGGACTCTCCATCAACTGGGGCCCCTGGGCCGGAGCAGGAATGGCCGGAGAACTTGACCGCACGGATCAGGATCGCTGGTCTTCCCGGGGGATTCGGCGGATAGAGCCGGAGGATGGCCTGGCCGTTCTGGAACAACTGCTGACCCAGAGCGACCCTCAGATCGGCGTATTCCCTGTAAACTGGGAACAGTTTATGCAACAATACCCGGGTGACAGCCACCCGGAATTTTTTAGCGAGTTTGCTCAGGATGCGACAGAAAGTTCTCACATCTCTTTGATGGAAGAACTGGAAAACACGCCTCCGGAAAATCGCCTGACACGCATAAACGATTATATTCGCACTCGGATAGCCCAAGTGATGCGCCTGAAATCACCGGAGAATATCGGCTTTCGCCAGAGATTGTTTGACGCGGGACTCGATTCGCTCATGGCTCTTGAAGTAAAAAATCGTTTTGAACGCGAGCTGGGCATTTCCATTCGATCCACACTCATATTTGATTATCCCACGATTGAGGCACTGGCGAATTATATGGCAGAAGATATATTCGGGACTTCGGCAGGCTCAGTCACCGGGACTTCGGCAGGCTCAGTCACCGGTTCGGCAGGCTCAGTCAACGCTGCTTTGGCAGAGGAGGATCCTTATGTTTTCGAGGATGATTCCGAGGAAGAACTCTCTGCTTTCCTGGACGATCTTTCAGACGATGAAATTGCAGATGTGCTCGCGGAAAAGCTTGCACATCTTGAGGACTAATCAAAATCAGGAGAGAAAACCAAATCAAAACACAGAAGATCGGCCATGAGTTCGGATAAAAGACCACATACCACTTATATTGACTATCTCCGCGCGGCTGAGACTCATATCGCGGCGTGTAAAGAGCTTCGTAAGCGACTGAAAGAGTGGGACAGTCTTTATCATGATCACAAAGATAAACACAAAATTAAGCGAGAATTGTACTATCTTAGCGGTTATATTATTGAATGTATGGTTTGCTATGCTGTAGGAGACATACTCGACGAGTTGAATCCGGAGGAGAATATCCACGAAGAAAATATTTTGTCAATTAACAAAGCATTAAAAACATCTGTCAGTAGTTTTAAGAAGTCAATAACCTTTAATTTTCTCTTTAAAGAGGGAGAGCATAAGATCGAAAAAAAACTGAAATTCATAAAAGAAGCTGGCGAGAACAACATCAGAAGTGACAGAAAGAAGAGAAAAAGTCGCAACGAAAGCAGAAGGGAAAGTATACCGATTCTTGACCATTTCAATCTTCATAAAGATGATGATTTAAGTCGGTATTTTAAGCAACTCTATGAGAAGTGGCTGCCTCATGCCAGATATAAACTTTCTGATGAAATTGAAAATATTTTAAAGGATGACGAGCTGATCCGTGAATATATCGAGTTTACAATACAATTTGCAAACATGATACGTCGCAATTTTAATCACAGAACAAAAAGAAAAAGGAAATAACATGCTTTTAACACTGAATAAAATACGCGAAGTCGCTTATGATCTCGACCAATATCAGAAAGAGGGGAAGATTGAGGATTACCGCATTCTTCTGAACGGTGATATGGGATTTAACGTGTATGTTGTGACAGAAAAAACAGGGCTTGATTATTCAAAACATGAGTCAAACGAGCTGATTCAGATCGAAGAAATCACCCCCGAAGAATTTGAAGAGGATGATTATTGTCAGTTCGTCTTTCAGGGTGAGCAGAAAATCGACTTGGGGTATCGGAAAAAGTTAAGCTCCCTGCTGGAACCGGATATTGAAAATGAATTTGATATTCATAATGAGGATTTTCCGCCGATTATCACCTTTTACAGCTACAAAGGCGGCCTGGGGCGGACCACAACCCTTGCCGGTTTTGCGATCCACTGTGCGTATCACCTGGGAATGAAAGTGCTGGTTATCGACTGTGACCTGGAGGCCCCCGGCGTTCCCGGTTTTTATGATATTGACCCGGATGTATTGGCGAAAACGGACGGTATTGTCGAATATATGCTGAACAAACGGTTTGATGAAAAGACCGATCCGGGTGACCATATCATCCAGTTACATAAAAAGTACACCGGCAACAGCGGAGATATCCTTATTTTACCTGCGGGAAATCTGTCCGATGATCTGGAGAACAGGAATTACAGAGTTGATGATCTGGAATTTGAAAAAGAACACCGACTGAGCCGGTATGATATTCACCGGACCCACTATTTGGAAGGGCTTGCCCGGCTGAACATCTCCAATCCTGAAAGCATGATGCAGAATTTCGCAAGGCTAGTTCAGGATTTGAAGGATCATCCCGATTACAGCCCGGATGTGATTCTGATTGATTCAAGGACCGGATTCACCGAGATTCTCGGAATATTTGTTTTATACATTTCCGATATCATTGTCGGATTTTTCAGGGAAGAATTCCAGGCCAAACCCGGACTGCATTTTCTGTTTGAAAAAACGGCTGAAAACAAAAAAAATCAGGACCTGATCATCGTCAATGCCATCGCGTCCGATATTCAGAGAATCGAAAAATTTGAAAACGATATCAGCGTCATAGCCGAGCATTTTGATACTGGAGAAGGACCGTACAGTTTTGACTTTGCAAGTATCTATGAAAATCCCGTTTTAAAAAATCTGGGCGGAGATTCTGAAATCGCCGACCGTTCTTTCATAGAATTAATTACGCAGAAGCAGTTCCATTCATATAATCACCTGTTTGAAATTTTAGAAGATAAAATTAAAACATTCGAAGAGAGCAGAATAAAAAAAGAATTTATCTCTGATGAAACATTAACCGAGAAAAAACAGAAAATTTTAGATGATCTGTATCCGTTTTGTAAGGAAATATTCAGCGATAACTTTGATTTTGAGGATGCTGACAAAGATTTTCTGAGAGACAGATTCTATTATCGTAATACCATGCTGAATATTTTCAATCCGAACAAATTTTTAATACTGTCAAGTAAGGGCACCGGAAAAACCTTATTTTATAAAGCATTGCAATATCAGGAGACTATCGATAATTTAAAATCTCTGGCGAGAAGAAGCGGAACTTATTTGTTTGTAAATATCATTCGGAAAGCGGATAATTATCAGCATTTTTTTCCCATTGACAAATTTGAAAAGAAGCAGATCGGAGGAAACCAGAATTTATTTTTCCATCGTTTTTGGATCATTTATTTGTGGAAAGGGATTCTGTCGGAGAGTGAGAGATTAAATTTATCTTTTCATACAAAACCGCATCTGAATCACTTTGTCAAATCCATGAACCCGAATGACTCAGAGATCGCTTCGGAATTCGTTCAACTGATTCAGGATGACCGTTTGTTCGGAGCAATTGAGCAGGATATCAAATCCTGGGATAAACAATTATATGAAAGCGATCAACATCTGTTTGCCACTTATGATTTTTTGGATGAAATTGTAAAACCGGATTTGTGGGAAACTAGCGGCTATGGCATTGTCCCTTTGTTTGAATTCTGGCGTTATAATCCGTACAAAAGAATATCACCCAAGCTTTTTGTACGAACCGATCTTTTCCGAAGAATTGTGGGAATTACCAATTACGGAAGCATGGAGAGAAGTCACGCTTTTGATCTGGAATGGACAAAAGAAGAACTCTTTGCCTTGCTATTTAAGCAGGTGATGGCAAAATCAGGACAATGGTTTTCGGAGTTGATGAAAGAGAGCGGTCTTTCTTCTGAGTTTATCAGTGAGATAGGATGGCTGGCTGAGAATAATCAGAATCAGCTCCCTTTGAAAGAAGAATATCTGCGTCCGCTGGTCCGGATATTTTTCGGAGAAAAAGTCGGTTATCAGAGAAAGGGAGGTGATACTTATACATGGTTTTATATCAATCTGAGAAATGCAAATAAAACGATCAGTGTTCGCCCTTTTCTGAATATGATGGGGCTGGCCATTGATAAGGTAAGAGAAAATCCCTATCTTATGCAAAGCTGTAAGGAAATATTGCCCTACAGATGTTATGCAGACGCTGACGTAAGATCAGAATGCGTAGATGCTTATTTTAAGGATATCGCACATAACTCAATAGGTAACAGACCATTATCGGATATTTTTGATTTCATAAAAAATGAGAATAAATTACCTCCGGAGTTAAGATATCATAGTTTAACGAGAAGCGAGTTAAACCATCTGCTCACATTGGTTAAGGAAGATAAAGACAACAGCCCCCGTTTAAAAGGACTGAGTGTTGAGAAACTGGAAACACTGATGATTGATAATGGAGTAATAAGAAAAAGTTACAAGCGCGGGGGTGCCGTTTTATACAATTTTGCCTACTTGTATAAATTTTATCTGGGATTAAAAAGCAGGCGGCTGTAAAGATTACGAAAAGAACGGATATGCATCTCAGAGAACAAATTGCCAGACGATTTACGACCGAAGCAGATTTTGATCCGAGAGAATCAAAAACAGATTTATAACAAGATAAATAAGCGTATGAGAGACAGAGTGGTGAATAAGATGATAACAGATTTGGAAATAACGGGTTTCAGAGGATTCGATAAATTCCGACTACATGATCTGGGACGGGTCAACCTTTTGGTAGGGATTAACAACGGAGGAAAGACTTCGATCCTTGAGGCCATAGAGTTCCTTGCTTCCCAAGGGGATCTCAGACCGATTTCCGCTGCCATAATGCGTCGGGGGGAATATATGTGGTCGGATTCTCAAAGAGAAGTTTCAGATCTGGAAATAGACGCTTGCCGTTTATTTCATGGATATAATATGGATGCAGACACTTGCTTTACAATACGAGGAAAGTGTAAGAACACGACCAACACGGTACAGGCTGCAATCATAGAAAACGGTTCTGACAACTCTTCTGAACAGATTGAATTTCCAGGTCCTTATCTTTTAAAACTGATTTGGAATCTGTCAGACGTCAGAGAGGTGAAACTCCGTTTAAGCCATCAGGGCGGACTTTCTTATAGTCGGCTTGGAAGAAGATACAATCGAAATCCGTCCGAACAGACGAGCAAAGCGTTTTTCATTTCAACAGATTCTCTGTCTATGGATGAAGTTGTCCCTCTGTTTGAGGACATTGTTCTGACTCCCGAAGAACAACTCGTCATTGAGTCCATAAAAATTATTGAGCCGACAATCGAAAGGATAGCCTCTGTTAGCGGTAAAAAAGGCGTTTTTATAAAGTCGTTAGGGATAAGAGGCGGACTTGTGGTAAAGTGCAAAGGAATTCGTCAGCGAATTCCAATCGGAAGTATGGGAGACGGTATCTGGCGGATGCTGGGCATTGCTCTGGCATTGGTAAAAGCGAAAGACGGCATACTGTTGATCGATGAAATTGACACGGACCTTCATTTCACGGTCATGGAGGACTTATGGAAGTTAATTACCCAGGCTGCCAACAGACTGAATGTTCAGGTTTTTGCAACAACGCATAACAGTGACTGCTGGAGAAGCTTGGCAGATGTCTTATGTGATGATAATGCTGTTAATGACGGCGTTACAATACAAAGAATAGAAAAAGATAAAAAAGAGTCTGTGGCCTTTACAGAAGAGGAAATCGTTATTGCTGCAGAACGGGAAACAGAGGTCAGATAAATTGTCCAAAACCTTATCAGAAGAGAGGAGCGGATATGTCTCTCAGAGAACAAGTTACCAGATCAATTGATTATTTAAATGAAACAGAACTCCGAGAGGTTGCCGAATTTTTGGCTTTCCTGAAATTTCGTAACCGCGTCCATGTAAGTCCGATTCCTGACGCGGCACAACTCGGTGCGCTTTACGGAGAATTTTCTGATGAAGATTCCTGTCTGGCTGAACAGGGAATGGAGGATTATATTGAGGGACTGACAACGGAGAATGAACAATGATGGTTGAACGTGCCAGCATTTGGCTATCAGATTTAAACCCGACTCGTGGCTCGGAACAGGCAGGCATCCGTCCTGTACTATAGCACTTGGACTTGTGAACATCAGTTTTAGGCTCACATTCAAGGATTTTTCAATACGGAGTATCAATGAAAGAGAATGAACAGAAATACAGACATCTGTTAAAAAACGCCGTGCTGAAGCTGGATAAAATGCAGTCCAGAATCAATGCGATGAAAAACAGGCAAAGCGAACCGATTGCCATTATCGGAATGGGATGCCGCTTTCCGGGGGGAGCGGATTCTCCTGACGCATACTGGAATATGCTGCGTAACGGAACCGATGCAATAACGGAAGTTCCAGCTTGGCGGTGGGATGTGAATGAATATTGCGCGTCAGAGACAGATATGGTGGGAAAGATCGCTAACCGTCACGGCGGATTTTTAGATCAGCCCGATCTTTTTGATCCTGAATTTTTCAGTATTTCTCCCCGGGAAGCCGTCACCATGGATCCCCAGCAGCGAATGCTTCTCGAAGTGACCTGGGAGGCACTGGAATATGCCAATGTGATTCCTGAGAATCTCTTCAAAACCGCAACAGGGGTCTTTGTCGGAATCAGTTGTTTTGACTATGCACTGCATATTTTAGGTCCCGGATATGATGACAGGGCCGATGCATACTCAGGGACCGGCGTCCTGTTAAGCCCGGCATCCGGCAGACTCTCTTACGTTCTGGGACTGACCGGCCCCAGCATGTCTGTGGATACCGCATGTTCCTCATCCCTGCTGGCGGTTCACCTGGCCTGTCAGAGCCTGCGCTCCGGAGAATCTGACATGGCACTGGCCGGCGGCGTAAATGTTTTTGTTTCCCCGGGATTGAGCGTTGCCTTTTCCAGAGCAGGCATGCTTTCACCCGAGGGCCGCTGCAAAGCCTTTGATTCATCTGCAAACGGATACGTCCGCTCGGAAGGCTGCGGAATGATCGTGCTTCGGCGTCTTTCAGATGCATTAAAACAGGGAGATCACATTCTCGGACTGGTCCGGGGATCGGCTGTAAATCAGGATGGTGCCAGCGGCGCTCTCACCGCACCCAGCGGCCCCTCCCAGGAGGAAGTTGTGCGCTCGGCACTGGAGAACGCGGGAATTGCCCCTTCGAGTGTGGGGTATATCGAAGCCCATGGCACAGGCACGAGCCTAGGTGATCCCATTGAAATGATAGCACTGGGAAATGTGTTGTGCAAAGATCGTTCTCCGGATCAGCCCCTAATTGTCGGTTCGGTGAAGACGAATATCGGGCATTCGGAGCCCGCGTCGGGGGTTGCGGGGATTATTAAGATATTACTTTCCATGCGGCACAAAGAAATCCCGCCTCACCTGCATCTGAAAACCCCGAACCCGCACATTCCCTGGGACAGCCTTCCGGTTCAGGTTCCTGACCGATCTCTTCCCTGGCGGAAATATGACGGGAAGCGTATCGCAGGCGTCAATTCTTTCGGATTCAGCGGCACCAATGTGCATGTTGTTCTGGAAGCATACAACCAGGATCGGAAGACCACTTCATCATCAGTGCCCGTCCGTCACCCGCAAACCTGTCTTCTCACGCTGTCCACAAGAACAGACGCGGCGATAAAAGAGATGGCGAAGCTTTATGCGGCATATCTGTCGGATAACCCCGATGTTTCGTTGGAGGATATTTGCTTCACAGCCAACGCCTGTCGAAGCCAGTTCAGCCACCGACTGGCGATAGTGGCCGCATCCCGGGATGAAATGCGGGAGAGGTTGCTTCTCTTTGCATCCGATGAGAAAAGAGAAAATACGTCTCTCTTGTATTACGGGGAGGTTCGGAAAGACTCGGAAACCATAACGCCTGCAATGGAAGTCATGGAGCAATTCAACGATGCCGGAGATGCTTTTTCCCATCTGGCAGCGTTATACGTCAAAGAGAACACTGTGGATTGGAAGGATTTTGAAAAAACATTTCATCCGAACCGGGTGATCCTGCCCACCTATCCGTTTCAGCGACAGCGATACTGGATTGAAGATATGTCTTCTGATACACGTCGGAAGGATCAGTCGGTCATGGACGCGTCCGGGGATTATCATCCGCTCATTGGGAAGCAGTTGAATCTTCCGTCTTCAGATGAAGTACGATTCGAGGTGAGCTTCAGTTCGGAATCGCCGACCTATCTGAATGAGCACAGACTGTTCAACAGAATTGTTGTTCCGGGTGCGGCTCATATTTCAATGGTCTTAACCGCCCTTGAAAAAGCCTTTCGCAATGGCGCATATCAGTTACGGGATCTGGTTTTCCCGGAAGCCCTGCTTATCAATGAAACTGGAAACCGGAAACCGGAAACCGGAAACTTTTCCACGGTTCAACTGGTTCTGTCACCTCTGGAGAAAGATCAAACCTATTCATTCCGAATACTCAGTTCCGAACAAAATGAGGAAAAGACAGCACCATGGCGCACCCATTGCACTGGAATCGCCGAGTCTCCGGTTTCCGGTTCCCAGCATCCAGCATCCAGCATCCAGCATCCAGCATCCAGCATCCAGCCAATTTCAGGCAATGCCTTTTATGCGGATTATGAACCTACCGGTTACGGGTGGGGGCCTTCATTTCAATGGTTGGAAGATATACAAAAACACGGGGAAGATGCATTTTGCCGGATACGTCCGCCCGAGTTATCTGAAAAAACGGAGATATATGCGCTATATCCGGGATTGATCGATTCATGGTTTCATCTTCTGTTCAATTGCCGGGAAAATGAACATGCTGAAATGACGGCAGGCAGGTATATCTATGTTCCCTTTCATGTTGACGCATTTACCCTTCACAACATCCCGGAATCATACAATAATCTCCGGGCGTATGCCAAGATCGGAAATGGGGGTGAAAGTATTTCCGGTGATCTGTTTCTGACAGATGACAACGATGAACTGATTGCAGAAGTTGTCGGGCTTGAACTGAGAAAGATGCGTGAGTTCACATTTTTAAGAAACCTGTATCCGGATATCCGAAAATGGGCATACAAAATATCCTGGATACCGTCTGAGCCATTATCTCCGGCAGAACAGCCGGAGAACCGGGGCGCATGGATGATCTTTGCGGATACCAGGGGAGTGGGAAGCGAGTTGGCGGAATTGCTGAGAGAGGCTGGGGAACGGCCTGTTCTGATTACTCCGGGATATCAGTATGACAAAACGGATACGGACCATTATCACATCTCACCGGAATCCCCAGAAGACTTCAATCGGCTCTTCAGAGAGGTATGGGATAGCCATGCTCTGAAAGGTCTGGTGCATCTGTGGAGCCTTGACAGCATGACCACGGAAGCGTCGAACGCTGCTTCTTTGCAAAACGCACAGGTGATGGGATGTCAGAGTGTGTTATACCTCCTTCAAAGCCTTATCAGCACCGGACCCCGACCCCCTAGCGGTGGACCTGGCCCGTGGGATGCCAGGGAGGCG
>JAUCGI010000119.1 GCA_030378035.1 Desulfobacterales bacterium HSG2 | reverse complement strand
AACCATCCGGGAGCTTTTGGGATACTGTCCCATGTTCGGGATATGTCTGGGGCATCAGATATTAGGGCTTGCTCTGGGTGGAAAAACCTTTAAGTTGAAATTCGGACACCGCGGCGCGAATCAGCCGGTAAAAAATCTTCTGACCGGAAGGATTGAAATCACCTCTCAGAATCATGGCTTTGCGGTGGATACGGACAGCCTTGATAAAAAGGATTTTGAAATCACCCACATCAATCTGAATGATAACACACTGGAGGGATTCAGGCATCGGAAATATCCGATCTTCGCGGTGCAATATCATCCTGAGGCCTCGCCAGGGCCGCATGATGCAAATTATCTTTTTGATGAATTTACAAGATTGATGGAATAAAATGGAAGAGAGGACTTAAAGTATTGGATGACTTATGTAACAAACTGCAAATAAGTACCTATCCATAAGTTCTTCGGCATTTTATATTCCACACAAAGGCACAAAGGCACAGAGAAAGGCACAAAGGGCACAAAAAAATTATGGCCCTGAAGTTTTTGAAAGTAAACCTTCTGTCGTGGAAGCCTTTGTAAGTAATTGGCCATAAATTTTTCTGTACTCACCTTGTGCCTTTGTGTGAGATTTGAGTACAGGACAAAAAGTGGATTCCGGGTCGGAAATGCCGGGAATCCTGCCGATTCCCGGCATTTCCGCCCGGAATGACAGCGTGCCGTTTTTCAGGCATCCGAAGTTTTTTGTCCTGTACACAGGTGTGAGATATAAAAGTTATCAATGATCAATTGGCATCATCGACGGATCAAGGCTTCAACATCGCGAACTATCCTTATCCAAAGTGGCATATCAAGAAATGAGTTTTTGAGAGTTTACAAAAAGTAAACATAATTTGGTGAACAAATTAACATAAAATGCCAAAACGCACAGACATAAATAAAATCCTGATCATCGGAGCCGGCCCGATCATCATCAGCCAGGCGTGTGAATTTGATTACTCCGGGACCCAGGCATGTAAGGCCCTGAAAGAAGAGGGTTACGAGGTCGTTCTGATCAACAGTAATCCCGCGACCATAATGACCGACCCTGAAACGGCCCACCGGACCTACATCGAGCCGGTCACTCCCGAAATAACCGCCATGATCATTGAAAAAGAGCGGCCGGACGCCCTGCTTCCGACGCTGGGCGGTCAGACCGGGCTCAACACAGCGGTGGGAGTCGCTAAAATGGGGGTTCTTGACAAATATGGCGTGGAAATGATCGGAGCTTCAACCGAATCCATCAAAAAAGCAGAAGACCGGGATCTCTTCCGCAACGCAATGAACAAAATCGGACTCCGTATTCCCAAGAGCGGGATTGCAGAAACCATGGAACAGTCCCGGGCCATTGTCAAAGATATCGGATTCCCGATCATCATCCGACCGAGCTTCACCCTGGGCGGAACCGGCGGCGGGGTCGCGTACAATCCGGAAGAACTGGAAACACTCGCCAAATCAGGTCTGGACGCGAGCCTCATCAGTCAGATCATGCTTGAAGAATCCGTGCTGGGATGGAAGGAATATGAACTGGAAGTCATGCGGGATAAAAATGACAATGTCTGCATCATCTGCTCCATTGAAAACATGGACCCCATGGGCGTCCACACCGGTGACAGCATCACCGTCGCGCCGGCCCAGACCCTCACCGACAGGGAATACCAGAAAATGCGGGATGGATCCATTGCCATCATGCGGGAGATCGGTGTGGATACCGGCGGTTCAAACGTCCAGTTTGCCATCCATCCCAGAACCGGCGAAATGATTGTTGTTGAAATGAACCCGCGGGTATCACGCAGCTCTGCCCTCGCGTCCAAAGCGACCGGCTATCCCATCGCCAAAATAGCGGCCAAGCTCGCGGTCGGATATGCGCTGGATGAAATCCCCAACGATATTACAGGGGAAACCATGGCCTCATTTGAACCAACTTTGGATTACTGCGTGGTCAAAATCCCCCGCTGGACTTTTGAAAAGTTTCCCGAAACAGAAGATTATCTGACCACCGCCATGAAATCGGTGGGTGAAACCATGTCCATCGGCAGAACATTTAAGGAAGCCCTTCAGAAAGGTCTGAGATCCCTTGAAATCGGGCGATACGGTTTTGGATCGGATGGAAAGGATATCACCCCCTCTTTACCTGAAATCGAACAGAAACTGGCGACCCCCAATTCCCAGCGGATTTTTTATCTGCGGTACGCGTTGTCAAATAAAATGTCCGTTGAGAGGATATATGAATTAACCGGGATTGACCCATGGTTTATTTATCAGTTCAGGCAAATTCTGGAACTCGAAAAAGAGATCTTTGAAAACGCTGATACCCCGTCAAGCCTCTTTTCCGATGACGCGCTTCTGAAAAAGGCCAAGTCCCTGGGATTTTCGGACATACAACTGGCGCATCTGACAGGCTCGGACGAGAAAGCGGTTGAAAAGCGGCGTAAAACTATCGGTCTGACACCGGTTTACAAACTTGTGGATACCTGTGCCGCGGAATTTAAGGCGGTCACACCTTATTATTATTCCACTTATGAAACTGAAAACGAGGCAAGGGTTTCGGACAGAAAAAAGGTGATGATCCTGGGGGGCGGCCCCAACCGGATCGGCCAGGGGATCGAGTTTGATTACTGCTGTGTTCACGCATCCTTTGCCCTGCGGGAAGAGGGGATTGAAAGCATCATGGTCAACAGCAATCCCGAGACCGTGAGCACGGATTACGACACATCCGACAAACTCTATTTTGAGCCCCTGACCAAAGAGGATGTGCTCCATATTGCGGAAACAGAACAGCCTTATGGCGTCATTGTCCAGTTCGGCGGGCAGACCCCTCTGAATCTTTCTGTTCCCCTGCATGAGGCGGGCGTCCCGATTCTCGGGACTCAGCCGGAGAGTATTGACCGGGCTGAAGACCGGAAGCTTTTTCAGGCCATGCTGAAAAAAGCGGGCCTTGTCCAACCGGCAAACGGCACGGCCATCAATGTTGAAGAAGCCGGGGCTGTTGCGGAAACCATCGGATACCCTGTCATTGTCCGGCCTTCTTATGTGCTGGGCGGAAGGGCCATGAAAATCGTTTACAACCCCGATGAACTGGAAGATTTTACAAAGCTTGCCATCACCGCGTCTCCGGATCACCCGGTTCTTATCGACAAGTTTTTGGAGGACGCGGTTGAGGTGGATGTGGATGCCATTTCAGACGGGGAAACGACCATCATCGGAGGTATCATGGAGCATATCGAAGCCGCGGGCGTTCATTCCGGAGACTCCGCGTGCGTTCTCCCGCCTCGCAGCATCAGCGATTCTGTTCTTGACGAAATCATCAGTGCCACAAAATCCATGGCATCCGAACTGAATGTGGTCGGGCTGATGAATGTGCAGTATGCCATAAAAGATGAACAGTTATTTGTTCTTGAAGTGAATCCGCGGGCATCCAGAACCATCCCCTTTGTCAGCAAGGCAACCGGTATTCCCCTGGCAAAGCTTGCCACAAAGGTGATGCTCGGGCGGAGATTAAAAGATCTGGGACTCACCCGCGAAGTGATTCCCGCTCATGTTTCGGTGAAAGAAGCGGTCCTTCCTTTTAACAGATTTCCGGGGGTGGATACCCTTCTGGGGCCGGAAATGAAATCCACCGGAGAGGTCATGGGGATGGACTCGGAATTCGGGCCTGCTTATGCAAAAGCCCAGTTGGGAGCCGGACAGAAACTGCCCGTTTCAGGGGGTACAGTTTTCATCAGTGTGCAGGATAGCGACAAGGAGGCCGTGCTTCCTGCGGCATCCCAGTTTCATGATTTGGGATTTACCATTATGGCCACTCGGGGAACCGCTTTGTTTTTGGAAGCTCGCGGGATACCCATTAAAATGGCAGACAAGGTTTCACTGGGCCGGCCCCATGTGGTTGATGCCATCAAAAACGGGGAAATCCAACTGGTGATCAATACAGGCCCGGGGGTGAGAATCCGGGGTGACGGATACAGGATCCGCCGCGCCGCCATAAAATTCGACATTCCTTACGCGACGACGATCTCAGGTGCCATGGCAACATGCAGAGGGATTACCGCGATGATGAAGAAAAAGCTTTCGGTAAAAACGGTTCAGGATTATCATAAATCTTAATCTTAATCTTGCTCTTAATCTTGCTCTTGCTCTTGCTCTTTATCTTAATCTTAATCTTAATCTTAATCTTAATCTTAATCTTGCTCGCGTTCGATAAAGAGCAAGATAAAGAGCAAGAGCAAGATAAAGAGCAAGAGCAAGAGCAAGAGTTCGGTCACAATTGATAGAGGAGTTATAATTAAAATATCATGGATAGTATGGAAAGACCCCGTGAGGCATGTGGACTGTTTGGCATTTACGGACATCCTGACGCGGCAAAACTAAGCTATTTCGGTCTGTATGCGCTTCAGCACAGAGGCCAGGAGAGCGCGGGTATTGCGGTGGCCCGGGACAAAAACATTGTAACGCATAATGGCATGGGGCTTGTGCCGGATGTTTTTGATATGCCCCATCTGGAAGAATTAAAAGGGAGCAGTGCGGTCGGACATGTGCGCTATTCCACCACAGGAAGTTCTATCCTTTTTAATGCCCAGCCCTTTGTTGTCCATCACAGGAAAAAATCGTACGCGGTGGCTCATAACGGCAATATTGTTAATGCTTATGAACTGAAAAATGAGCTTGAAGAGGCCGGGTCCATTTTTCAGACCACCATGGACACCGAAATTTTTTTACATCTTTTTGTGAAAAACCTGAAACACGGTTTTGAACAATCACTGATTGAGTCGGTCTCGAAGTTGAAAGGCGCGTATTCCTTTGTGATGCTGACAAACAAGGGGGAAGTGATCGGAATCAAAGACCCGAACGGGTTCAGACCCCTCTGCCTCGGAAGGCTGGAAGGAAATTATGTGCTGGCGTCTGAAACCTGCGCGCTTGATCTTGTCCATGCCGAATTTGTGCGGGAGCTTGACCCCGGCGAGATCATCATCATCGGCGAAAACGGAATCAGGAGCTTAAAACCGCCTGTTCAGACAAAACGCTCCTTCTGCATATTCGAATTCATTTATTTTGCAAGACCCGACAGCACCATTTTCGGACAGAATGTGTATGAAACAAGAAAGGCCCACGGCAGATGTCTTGCCAGAGAATCGCCTGTTGAGGCGGATCTGGTTATGCCCTTTCCTGATTCGGGAACGTATGCGGCTATCGGTTTTTCAGAAGAATCCGGCATCCCGTTTGAAATGGGCATGATCCGAAACCATTATGTGGGAAGGACATTCATACAGCCCACCCAGAGTATGCGCGATTTCGGTGTCATGGTTAAACTGAATCCGGTAAAGACTCTCCTGAGAGGCAAAGATATTATCATTATCGAAGACTCCATCATCAGAGGAACCACAGTTAAAACAAGGGTGAAAACACTGCGGGAGCTTGGCGTAAAACGGGTCCACATGCGTGTCAGCGGCCCGCCGCATCGTTTCCCGTGTCATTATGGAATTGATTTTTCGACAAAAGGCGAACTGATTGCCTCAAGCAAATCGGTTGAGGAACTGAATGATTTTCTCGGGCTGGATACCCTTCATTACCTCAGCCTTGAAGGTCTTCTGAAGTCAACCGGTATCGAAAATCCGGAAAACCACTTTTGCAAGGCATGTTTTGACGGGTGTTATCCTGTGGAATTCGATGAGACCCTGGCCAAAGACTGTCTTGAAGTACGGTAACGGTTATCAGGAAATCTGCAAGGCGTGTTTCGGGTGCTGTCCGAAGACTGTCTTGAAGTACGGTGACGGTTATCAGGAAATCTGCAAGGCATGGTTCGGGTGCTGTTTGAAGACTGCCTTGAAGTACGGTAACGGTTATCAGGAAATCTGCAAGGCATGTTTCGGGCACTGTCCGAAGTACGGTAACGGTTATCAGGAAATCTGCAAGGCATGTTTTGACGGGTGTTATCCTGTGGAATTCAATGAGACCCAAAGACTGTCTTGAAATACGGTAACGGTTATCAGGAAATCTGCAAGGCATGTTTCGGGCACTGTCCGAAGACTGTCTTGAAGTAACGGTTATCAGGAAATCTGCAAGGCATGTTTCGGGTGCTGTCCGAAGACTGCCTTGAAGTACGGTAACGGTTATCAAGGCATGTTTTGGGTCCTGTCCGAAAACTGTCTTGAAGTACGGTAACGGTTATCAGGAAATCTGCAAGGCATGTTTTGACAGGTGTTATCCTGCGGAATTCGATGAAACCCTGTCCTAAGACTACTGTCTTGAAGTACGGTAACGGTTATCTGCAAGATGTTTTGACGAGTGTTATCCTGTCTGAAGACTGTCTTGAAGCATATACGGTAACCGGTTATTAGGAAATGAAGATGATCGAATCTGAGTATCTGAAAGATAATGTTCAGAATATACAAAAACTGCTGACAATTCCGCCCCTGAGAAAATTTGAAACAAAAAACCTCAAGCAGTTGCTCAGTCTGAGCAAAATAAGGGAATATGAACACGGAGAACTTATTATCAGAGAAGGGGATACAGACCCATGGATTTATTTCCTTCTGTCCGGCAAGATTGGGGTAAAAAAAGAAGGGATAGAAATCGGAATCATTGACAGAGTGGGGGAAATATTCGGTGAAATGAGAATTCTGGACGGTTTGGGCAGATCAGCGTCGGTCTATTCAGAGGGTAAAACGATCTGCTTGGCAGTTGACATCTCTGTTGCAACATACAAGCTGACATCTGATGAAAGAGCGGATATACTCTTGTTGTTGTACAGGATATTTACAGAATTCATCGCCACCCGCTTACGTTTGCTTAATGATGAACTGATTGAGGCTAAAAACCAGGTCGGAAAACTTACGGGAAACACAATTTAAATGGAATATAAACAAGCCCCTTCTTTACTGTTCCCTGTAATGTTTCTAACAGATTTTGTGGTCTGATTTTAACGCGGAGATTCGGATGGGACTCCGCGGTTCTTCGCGGCCTCCGCGTTTTCCTTACCGCCTGAAATGGTACAGAACCACAAAATCCGTCAGAACCAGCAATATTTATATTTCAAAAAATAAAAGGGTGTGTCCCATCTACTACAGCAAATTGTAAATTCGTCACCCCTCTCTTATAATGAATTTCCAAGTTGCTGTACCCCGTCATGTCATTCCGATCAAACTGAAAGGCGGATATTTTCCGACTTCGGCGGTGGATAACGGATTTAGGGATCCCGTGAACTTAAACTTATACCTGAAGCTGCCCGTAAATGAATATTCAGGTTCAAGTTCAAGTTCACGTTTAAGGGCATGTTCACAGGGCCCCAAATCCGTTATAATCAGGATTTTTTTATTCACAGACTATTTTAAATTTAAGATAGCACTTGTCAATCAGGGCTGAGATGTGTTATTTATTAATAACAAGGAAAGTGTTGAATATTTTGGCATCCTTCCGAGAGTTAAAAGTTAAGGATTAAAGTTATATGCGAGGAGTTCCTTAACACTTAACACTTAACACTTAACACTTGATTTATCAAGATTCAAGGGGGAGTATAAAGCGATGAGTGACGAGGAAGCCCCAAAAAAAATAAAAGTTGATTATTATGTTGATCTGGTTTTAAGACGCCGCTGGTTAGTTATCATTTCATTTTGCCTTTCCATGATAGGAGGAATCTTTCTTTCGATTACTCTGCCAAGGATTTACAGCGCAGACACTCTGATTCTGATAGAACCCAAGAGCATACCCGACAAATATGTACAGCCGCTTACGGAAACATCTGTCCAGCAAAGGGTGAGCACCATAACAGAAAAGGTGAAAAGCCGCACCTATCTTGAACAGATTATAAATGCCACCAAGCTGTATTCGGGCCCGGGGTATAAAAATATGCTCCTGGAGGAGAAAATCGCCATTGTGCGTAAAAAGATCAAAGTTCAGGTGACAAGGGGGCGGAAAGGTGCCGACGCCTTTAAAATTTCATTCGAGGGGAAAGAGCCTGAAAAAGTTAAAAAAGCGGTGAACGCCCTGGCTGATTACTTTATTGATGAGAGCATCAAGGTGATGGAAGCCGAGGTTATCGGCGCGATCACCTTCCTCAGAGATGAGCTCAGGGCCAAGGAGGAGAAACTCCTGGCAGTCGAAAATAAGCTTAAAGAATACCGTATGAGTTATATGGGCGGCCTTCCTGAGCAGCTCAACTCCAATCTGGGCATGCTTTCGGGGCTTCGGGAGCAACTGGGAGCAAAACAGGAAAGTCTCAGAGACGAAAAGATCAGACTGATTCAGCTTGACGGGCAGATGGCAGAAGTTCGTCGGGAACTGGAAAGTTTTGCTCCCGAGGATATACCTGACGATATTATACTTCCCAAAAAATTGGAATCAGAAAATGTGCTACAGTTAAGGCGACTGAGGGAACAATACGCAAACCTTGGTGCCAGATATACGCAGCAGCATCCGGATATGATCAAATTGAAGAAGATGCTCGCTGATGCTGAGGCAAAAGTTGCAGAAGAGGCAGAAAAAAAAGCTTCATCGCCGCAACCTGAAGCTCCTAAAAAAAAGAAGAAGAAGATAGATCCGATTGTTGCCAAATACAAAGCTGCCAAAAAAGGGCAGATCAAAGAGATAAAGGAGCAATATGAAGAAGCGAAAAGAACGATAAAGAGGCACCAGGAAGATATCGCGGAACTGACTGAGAAGATAAAAATTTACGAGAAACGGGTGGAAGAGACTCCGGAAAGAGAGCAGGATCTGATGTCCATAATGAGGGATTATAAGAATATTCAGGATTCATATAATTCACTCCTGGAAAGAAAATTGGATGCTGATATTGCGGTCAGCATGGAAAGGAAGTCACAGGGGGCGCGGTTTAAAATTTTGGATAAAGCGAGGGTTCCCAAAAAACCCATATCGCCTAATATGATGATTTTACTTGCTGTCTCCGTCGGGGTAGGTCTGGGTGCCGGAGGCGGGCTGATCTTCCTTTTAGACCTTCTGGATACATCTTTAAGGAGACCGGAGGATATCGAAGCCCTCATGGAAATTCCCGTACTTGCCACGCTTCCGAACATACATTATCGTCCGATTGATAAAATAAAACAAGGATTTGATCAGGGGTTCAGTATTCTTTTCATCATGGTAGATATCGGCCTGCTGGGTGCATTCGGCATACTGGCTTTGAAGGGTTTGGATTTTGTTAAAAAGCATCTTCCCGGGAATATACTGCGATTTCTGTTTCCAACGTGATGCCTGCCAAGTTTGAGTCGGCGAATCCGGCAGGCAGACTCATCCGGATGGCCTGTTATGATTTTTAAGATCAGATAACGGATCATAATCATTAATAACCGGCCATGATAAGGGAACGTAATTGTAAAGGTGAATTAGTTGGGCAAGATATTTGCGTTAAAAAAGTCAAATAAGTTAAACAAAGCATCGGTCCCGGCAAAAAGCAAAAAAAAAGTTTCCAAGGAAGAGCCGCGGGATGACTATAAACAACACCACAGGATGGACAGCAGTCTGGTGGCCTGTCTGAAACCGAACTCTTTTGAAGCTGAACAGTTCAGAATGTTAAGAACAAACATCCTGTTTCCCATTTCCGGGAAGTCGCCTCGCTCCATAATGGTTACCAGTGCCGACCTCGATGAGGGAAAATCTTTTGTTGCTTCAAATCTGGCGATAAGCATTGCCCAGATTATCAGCGAACATGTTCTCCTTATCGATTGCGACTTGAGATCGCCCTGTATCCACACCCGTTTCGGGCTCAGTGATACGCCCGGTCTGAGCGAATATCTTTCCCACGGGAGCCATTTTGAGGGTGTGGGCAACAAATTCGGAGACATACCTGAGCTGAGTGAGGTTCTTTCTGACGGCGTATTTCTTACTTCCCTGTTTGTTCCGACGAAAATAGACAAACTGACCATCCTGCCCGCAGGGAAACCGCCGCACAATCCTTCGGAACTTTTGGCCTCAAAGCAGATGTCAGAGCTGATCAAAAAGGAGAAAACAAGATACAGTAACCGCTACATTATTATTGACGCGCCGCCGCCAAAGCTTATGACCGAGTCGAGCGTACTTTCAAGACAGGTTGACGGCGTCATTATAGTTGTCAAATACGGAAGTACCCCGCGAAAACTGGTTTCCGATCTCATCGATATCCTGGGAAAAGAGAAAGTCATCGGCATTGTGTTCAACTGCTTTGACGGTTACGGCAAATATGATAAATTCAGGAAAAAATGGGCTCGGTTGGTATAAAACTTGATGCTTGATGCTTGATGCTTGATGCTTGATGCTTGATGCTTGATGTTTGATATTTGATGCCTGATGTTTGATGCTTGATGCCTGATGTTTGATGCTTGATGCTTGATGCTTGATGTTTGATGCCTGATGTTTGATGCCTGATGCCTGATGCCTGATGCCTGATGCCTGATGCCTGGTGCTTGATGCTTGAAATTTGATGCTTGATGCTTGAAATTTGATGTTTGATGCTTGATGTTTGATGCTTGAAATTTGCTGATTATAACGCCTTTCGGGGAGCCTGCTCCGGCAGGGACCCGAACCCTGTCATTCCGGGCAAAAATGGTGGGAATCGGCAGGATTCCCACCATTTTTGACCCGGAATCCACCCTCCCCAAGAGGCGTTATAATCAGGAAATTTGGAACTTGGAATTTGGAACTTGAAAACTTGAAATTTAAAACTTGAAACAATTTAAAACTTAAAACTTAAAACTCGAAGCTATTTTTAAGTTTCAGGGTGGTAATGCAAAGATGCCTGTCAGAGTATTAAACCAATATTATCCTATACGAAATGTTCTTTTTGTTATCGGCGAGGGTCTGGTGATATACGCGTCGGTTCTTCTTGCCGACTGGCTGCTCCTCGGTACGAAGCCCTTTATCATTGATCGGTGGCTTTGTCTCAAGATATTTCTTATCACTTTTGTGTGTCAGACATGCCTTTATTATAACGATTTATACGATTTGAATACAGCATACAGCTTTCCGGAACAGGGTGTGCGTTTGCTTCAGGCCCTTGGCATAGCTACGATTTTTCTTGCGGGGATCTATTTCGTTTTTCCGAAAACAGTTATCGGGAGGGGCATTTTTTTTGCTGTGACGCTCGCTTTTCTTGTACTTTTTATTGTATTCTGGCGTTTCTGCTGTACGCTGATCTTAAACCGCGGTCTGTTCAAACGGAAGGTTATGGTTCTCGGGTCCGGCGATTTGGCCAAGGATATATTGAATGAAATAACCAGCAGGAAGAACTGCGGATATGTGATCGTGGGGGTCGCCCTCGAATCTGATGGTAATGCGGATTTTACAGATGAGGATATACTGCTGTTTTATAAAGAACACCATGAGGGGCTGTGTGAAATAGCAAAAGATTTGGATGTCAGAAAGGTTATTGTGGCCCTCAGAAACAGAAGAGCGGGATTCCCCACAAAAGAGCTTTTGGAGTGCCGTGTCAGCGGAATAGATGTGATTGAGGGAGACAGTTTTTATGAAATGCTCACCGGAAAACTGAGCGTCGAACACATGAATCCGGAATGGCTCATATTTTCAGAAGGTTTCCGGCAATCCCTTCTGAATCGTTTTTTAAAACGCGCCATAGACATTCTGCTCTCCTTTGTTATGCTGATTACCTTTTTACCTGTAATTGCTGTCACTGCCATCCTGATCAGGATTGATTCAAAAGGCCCTGTCCTTTTTTCCCAGGAAAGAGTCGGGGAAAAGAGAAAAAAATACAATATCCACAAGTTCCGATCAATGATTACGGATGCTGAAAAAGAGACCGGACCCAAATGGGCAGGTGAAAACGATCCCCGCATTACGCGTGTCGGGCATTTTATCCGTCAGTGGCGTATTGATGAAATTCCCCAGCTCTGGAATGTCTTAAAAGGCGAGATGAGCTTTGTAGGCCCGCGTCCTGAACGGGAGTTTTTTGTCAAAGGACTTGAATACATCATTCCGTATTACGGTGCACGTTTTACAGCCAAACCGGGTGTAACGGGCTGGGCTCAGGTATCTTACGGGTATGGGGCGTCTGTGAAAGATGCCACTGAAAAACTCAGCTATGATCTCTTCTACATGAAGAATATGTCAATCGCCATGGATATAGTCATCGTATTGCGCACGATAAAGACAGTTATTTCCGGGATAGGCAGATAGCGGATTATCGTTTGAAAATTGTTGATTGAAGATTGTTGATTGAAGAGCGTCAAACTCAGCAGATCGGCAATTCTCCCAAATCGATTAATTTGCCGACAGGGATTTAATCCTTAAAAATATCTGATTATAACAGATTTGGGGAGTTCTGTGAACATGCCCGTGAACCTGAACATTCATTTACGGGCAGGTTCGGGTTCTGGTGTAAGTTCACGTTTAAGGGATACCAAATCCGTTATAATCAGAAAAACAGATAACAACATGTTAATTCATATCTTTGTGTGGAATGAACATGGCGGAGCTATGTAATCATGCTGATTCCTGATGAATAAGTTGTGTTCTTTCCTTAAAAAACGGGTGTCCACTCCGCCTGTCATTCCCGGCAGAACTGAAAAAATGGGACATTTTTTCAGTTCCGACCCGGAATCCACAGTTGCCGAAGTCAGGAAATGTCTGTCTTTCAGTGACATGATGATGGGTAGATGGGACACACCCTAAAAAAACAGGCTAAGGAGGTCAGTTATTGTGGATAATTCTGATTATATTAAGTATAACTATGACGTTATACAAAAACTGAAGCAGGTTCCCATGCTCCAGTTTTTTGAAGAAGATGATCTTCAGAAGTTGTTTCGCTTAAGCGAGATAAGGGAATACAAATCAGGGGAACTGATTTTTGAGGAGGGCACTTATGACAACTGCATATACTATCTTGTCTGCGGCAAAGCGAAAATCATCAAGCATGGGAAAGAAGTATCTGTTTTAAAACGCACAGGTGAAGTTTTCGGTGAAATGGGTGTCTTGGACGGTTCGGTCCGATCTGCTTCGGTTTACGCTGTGGATGACTGTATGTGTCTGGCGATAAATATCGGTGATATCGATGAATTGTCGGTCGAAAATCAGTATGAGTTCAGATACAGAATTTACCGGGGATTTGCCGAGGTGCTGGCCAATCGTCTGAGGGTGACGACTGAAGAGCTGATCAGGACAAAAGAGGAACTGGAAAAACAGAATATGATGAACCGTCTGCTGTCAAAGAGCGAGGAACTTATCAAGGCAAAGGAAGAAATAGCGAAATTAAAAGACGAACTTAAATCCAAATCATCAGACATCACATAAAAAAATGCCAATAATAAAAAAAGTATTGATTCTTTTGCTCAGTCTTTTTCTGGGAATGATGACAACATCCTGCGCACTATTGAAATTATTTCCCAAGCCGCCGGAAAAAGCGGTCGTTTTGGAGACGGAGGATGCTGAATCCGAAAAAAATTCTCATAAGGCCGCCGGGAGCGACAGTGTTTCCGATGCAGAAAAAGCAACTGTTTCAGAAGCAGAAGTTGCTGAATCCGAAAAAAATTCTCACGAGACTGAAAGCGATAATGTTTCCGATGCAGAAAAAGCAACTGTTTCAGAAGCAGAAGTTGCTGAATCCGAAAAAAAATCTCACGAGACTGGAAGCGATAATGTTTCCGATGCAGAAAAAGCAACTGTTTCAGAAGCAAAAGTTGCTGAATCCGAAAAAAAATCTCACGAGACTGGGAGCGATGATGTTTCCGATGCAGAAAAAGCAACTGTTTCAGAAGCGGAAGAATCTCCTGATAGCGAGCAGTATGCATATAAAATCGGAAGCGGCGATATCTTGGAAATTGTTACATGGAAGGAGCCTGATTTTTCCAAAGAGATTCCTGTCAGAATCGACGGCAAGATTACGTTTCCCCTGCTTGATGACCTCCAAGCCGACGGTCTTACACCCTTGCAGCTTAAAAAAATGATCGAGGAACAGTTGAAGGAATATGTAACAGACCCGCGTGTCACGGTCTCTGTCAAAGGCCCTATGAGTCAGAAATTTTACATTCTGGGGGAAGTATCCAAAACAGGTGAGTATAATCTTGTAAAAAACCTTACCATACTTCAGGCGTTTGCCCTTGCAGGCGGATTTACCGAGTGGGCCTCAAAAAAAGAGATTATTCTCGTCAGACATGAGGAGGGCAAGGAAAAAGTGATAAGGATCAATTATAATCCTGAACCGTTTTTACCGAAAGCTTTTTCTTCATCATCGCGGTAATCCCTCTGCATGTTGCCATGGCACCTGAGATCGTCGTCGCGTAAGGAATGTCGAATTTTATGACGGCGCGGCGGATC
>JAUCGI010000118.1 GCA_030378035.1 Desulfobacterales bacterium HSG2 | reverse complement strand
AACAAAGTAAGTGTAATTTATTTCGTTTTTGAGACGTTAAATTTTTTTTTAAAAAATTGCTTGACAAGATAAAAATAGATAATATCTTTTAAGCATATGAGGAGAGCGTCTATTTAATTGAAAAAAAGTTTGTCATGTTAAAAAAAATGCTTGACGAGCTTCAAAAGTAATGATAAGATGCTTTTCCAAATGAAGGCTACCTAAGTTAATTGCTTGGTGGTGATTTGATCTTTGAAAACTAAATAGTGGCAAATTAGAAAGAGTTGGGTCTCTGTAGATTTTATGCTTCGGACTTTAACAAGCCGAAGTTTCAATAAGTTTAATTGGAGAGTTTGATCCTGGCTCAGAATGAACGCTGGCGGCGTGCCTAACACATGCAAGTCGCACGAGAACTCTTCTGCTTGCAGAAGATAGTAAAGTGGCGCACGGGTGAGTAACGCGTGGGTAATCTGCCTCTGAATCGGGGATAACATTGCGAAAGCGATGCTAATACCGGATAACATCCTGAAAGCTTCGGCCTTCGGGATCAAGGGTGGCCTCTACATGTAAGCTACTGTTCGGAGAGGAGCCCGCGTACCATTAGCTTGTTGGCGGGGTAATAGCCCACCAAGGCTGAGATGGTTAGCTGGTCTGAGAGGATGATCAGCCACACTGGAACTGACACACGGTCCAGACTCCTACGGGAGGCAGCAGTGAGGAATTTTGCGCAATGGGGGAAACCCTGACGCAGCAACGCCGCGTGAGTGATGAAGGCCTTCGGGTCGTAAAGCTCTGTCAAGTGGGAAGAACCTGCCCTGTGCTAATATCGCCGGGCACTGACGGTACCACTGAAGGAAGCACCGGCTAACTCCGTGCCAGCAGCCGCGGTAATACGGAGGGTGCAAGCGTTATTCGGAATTATTGGGCGTAAAGCGCGCGTAGGCGGTTTTTTAAGTCAGATGTGAAAGCCCGGGGCTCAACCCCGGAAGTGCATTTGATACTGGAAAACTTGAGTATGGGAGAGGGAAGTGGAATTCCTGGTGTAGCGGTGAAATGCGTAGATATCAGGAGGAACACCGGTGGCGAAGGCGACTTCCTGGACCAATACTGACGTTGAGGCGCGAAGGCGTGGGGAGCAAACAGGATTAGATACCCTGGTAGTCCACGCAGTAAACGGTGAACACTAGGTGTAGCGGGTATTGACCCCTGCTGTGCCGCAGTTAACGCATTAAGTGTTCCGCCTGGGGAGTACGGTCGCAAGATTAAAACTCAAAGGAATTGACGGGGGCCCGCACAAGCGGTGGAGCATGTGGTTTAATTCGACGCAACGCGAAGAACCTTACCTGGATTTGACATCCCGGGAATCTCTGTGAAAGCAGAGAGTGCCCTTCGGGGAGCCCGGTGACAGGTGCTGCATGGCTGTCGTCAGCTCGTGTCGTGAATTTATCGCGACCTGTGAAAGTGATTTCACAGAAAAATCCAGCTTATATCGGTGAAGCCCTAATTTCTGATTATCAGGAAAGGGTAATACCGAGGGAAGTTCAGGAAGTGTCTGTGATAGAGTTTAATACGGTACAAACTTCCTGTAACCCCGTAACGACTGAGACTTAAGTCGAGATGGCAGTTTTATGTCTGAAAGGGCAAATTTATGGCTGTCATAATACGCTGGCTCTTGCTTTTCTATCAGCAAGATGAAGATATAGTCTGAGCCTGTAAGAAATTATAGGAGTTACTCGGAGATGTTGGGTTAAGTCCCGCAACGAGCGCAACCCCTATCTTCAGTTACCATCAATTCGGTTGGGGACTCTGGAGATACTGCCCCGGTCAACGGGGAGGAAGGTGGGGATGACGTCAAGTCCTCATGGCCTTTATGTCCAGGGCTACACACGTGCTACAATGGGCTGTACAAAGGGCTGCAACCTCGCGAGAGTAAGCCAATCCCAAAAAGCAGTCCATAGTTCGGATTGGAGTCTGCAACTCGACTCCATGAAGCTGGAATCGCTAGTAATCGCGGATCAGCATGCCGCGGTGAATACGTTCCCGGGCCTTGTACACACCGCCCGTCACACCATGAGAGTTGGTTGTACCAGAAGTTGTTGGGCCAACCCGCAAGGGGGGCAGGCACCTAAGGTATGGCTGATGATTGGGGTGAAGTCGTAACAAGGTAGCCGTTGGGGAACCAGCGGCTGGATCACCTCCTTTCTAAGGATGACATATCTTTTGGAAAGATAAAAAAAATCCTGACTCTTTCGTCACTATTTAGTTTTGAGAGATCAAATGCTCTCTGAAAAAGATGATATACGGCTTGGGCCTGTAGCTCAGTTCTGGTCAGAGCGCACGCCTGATAAGCGTGAGGCCGATGGTTCAAGTCCATCCAGGCCCACCATAGGGGGTGTAGCTCAGTTGGGAGAGCGCCTGCCTTGCACGCAGGAGGCCATCGGTTCGAGCCCGTTCACCTCCATTGGAGTTATCATTTTTTTTAATTGTTCTTTGACAAACTGGATATAAGTACATAAAAGCGTTTAAGTATCTGTGTCGATATTTTTGTGGCCAAGTTACTAAGAGCAGACGGTGGATGCCTTGGTGTCAGGAGGCGAGGAAAGACGTGGTAGGCTGCGATAAGCTTCGGGGAGTTGCCAAACAAACTTTGATCCGGAGATTTCTGAATGGGGAAACCCGTCCCGGGTAATGTCGGGACATCTGCAACTGAATACATAGGTTGTAGAGGCGAACGAGGCGAACTGAAACATCTAAGTAGCCTCAGGAAAAGAAAACAACTGTGATTTCCAAAGTAGCGGCGAGCGAAATGGAAACAGCCCAAACCGGATATATGTTAAAGCCCGAAAGCGTTGTATATTCGGTGTCGTGGGACTGATTGGAGAGAGTTTCGGATCTCTCGGGAAGTTACAAAACTGATTCATAATTGAAGCGGCTGGAACGCCGCGCCATAGAAGGTGAAAGCCCTGTAAATGAAATGAACTCAGTCTTCCTGGGTCAGCACCCAAGTACCGCGGGACACGTGGAACCCTGTGGGAATTCGGGAGGACCATCTCCTAAGGCTAAATACTACCTGACAACCGATAGTGAACCAGTACCGTGAGGGAAAGGTGAAAAGTACCCCGGTGAGGGGAGTGAAATAGTACCTGAAACCGTTTGCTTACAAGCAGTGGGAGGACTATGAGTATTGTTTCGGCGATATTCAGTCTGACCGCGTGCCTTTTGCATAATGAGTCAGCGAGTTACTTTGCGTAGCAAGGTTAAGCCGTTAGGTGTAGCCGTAGCGAAAGCAAGTCTTAACAGGGCGTCTAGTTGCGTAGAGTAGACCCGAAACCAAGTGATCTATCCATGGCCAGGGTGAAGCGCCAGTAAAATGGCGTGAAGGCCCGAACCGTTGTAGGTTGAAAACTGCTCGGATGAGCTGTGGATAGGGGTGAAAGGCCAAACAAACTTGGAAATAGCTGGTTCTCCCCGAAATATATTTAGGTATAGCCTCGCAAACTCAGTAACGGGGGTAGAGCACTGGATGGGCTAGGGGTCCCACCAGATTACCAAACCTAACCAAACTCCGAATACCGTTAACTTGTTATTGCGGGAGTCAGACTACGGGAGCTAAGTTCCGTGGTCGAGAGGGAAACAGCCCAGATCGCCAGCTAAGGTCCCTAAATGTGTGCTAAGTGGGAAAGGATGTGGAAATGCACAGACAACCAGGAGGTTGGCTTAGAAGCAGCCATCCTTTAAAGAAAGCGTAACAGCTCACTGGTCGAGTGAGTCTGCGCCGAAAATGTAACGGGGCTAAAGTACACTACCGAAGCTGCGGGATTTTCCTTTGGGAAGATCGGTAGGGGAGCATTCTGTTCGGATTGAAGGTTTACCGTAAGGAAGGCTGGACAGGACAGAAGAGACCATGCTGACATGAGTAACGATAAAGCGGGTGAAAAACCCGCTCGCCGAAAGCCTAAGGTTTCCTAGGGTAAAGTTAATCTGCCCAGGGTTAGTCGATCCCTAAGCCGAGGCCGAAAGGCGTAGGTGATGGTAAACAGGTTAATATTCCTGTACCACCGGGTTATCAATGCCTCATTCGAGGTGAGAGTGAAAGGGGGGACGCAGAAGGGCAGGTCAGCCGTCTGTTGGAATAGGCGGTTCAAGCCGGTAGGCTGAGTGGAAGAGGTAAATCCGTCCGCTCATTCAAAGCCGAGAAGTGATGAGGAGGGACTTTGTCCCAATAAACTGACTGATCCCATACTGCCAAGAAAAGCCTCTAGCGAGATAATCAGGTGATCGTACCGTAAACCGACACAGGTAGGCAAGGAGAGAATCCTAAGGCGCTTGAGAGAACCCTGGTTAAGGAACTCGGCAAAATGACACCGTAACCTCGGGAGAAGGTGTACCCTCATGTAGGTGAAGCAACTTGCTTGCGGAGCTGAAGGGGGTCGCAGAGAAATGGCGGTAGCGACTGTTTACTAAAAACATAGGACTCTGCTAAGTCGTAAGACGATGTATAGGGTCTGACGCCTGCCCGGTGCCGGAAGGTTAAGGGGATTTGTTAGGGTAACCGAAGCATTGAACCGAAGCCCCGGTAAACGGCGGCCGTAACTATAACGGTCCTAAGGTAGAATTATTGCTGCCCCCCATACTGGTAACAGTATGGTGTGCATCCGGTCATATGCTGGAAAGTCTGAGTATCCCACACTACCTTTTTATTTTAAGGAGGTGAAAAAGTGCTGGGTGCAGGTAATCAGCAGGAAAGACTGATTCAGCGTGGATGGATTATTGGTTTTGTGGATGGAGAAGGATGCTTTTCCATCGGTTTTATCAGACAAGCAAATCGAAAAAACCGTAAAGGCTACAAAACTGGCTATCAGGTAGCTCATGAGTTTGCTGTAACACAAAGTGAGAAAAGTATTTCTTGCTTATATGAGCTGCGTGATTTTTTTGAGGTAGGACAAGTGGTGATTAACAGACGGTACGATAATCATAAGGAGCATTTGTATCGTTATGTTGTGCGAAGGCGCGAAGATTTGCTGGAAGTTATTATTCCGTTTTTTCAGCAAAACCCTTTACATACCTCAAAGCAACAAGATTTTGAGAAATTTGTGCAATGTGTTGAATTGATGCGAGACGGTTTTCATTTAACTCGCAAAGGTTTGATTGAAATTGCAGAGATTACTCAAACGATGAATCGCCAAAAATCCAGACATAAGCTGATCAGTATCCTCAGAGACCATACACCGGATGTCCAAGACATTGGATAATGATATGGTCCCATCTGCATGGCAACATGCAGGGATAATATGTGCAGTGTTATCTGTCTCAACAGAAATTTGTTGGGAAAGAGAATAAGCGAAATTCCTTGTCGGGTAAGTGAAACGAGCCCGTACCGGCTTATAACGGTGGAGCCCTAACTCGTTGTGGTTTACAAGGAACCATGTTAAAGAGAAGGGTAATATCGTGGGAAGTCATCCGTAAGGATTGACCCCGTAACGACTGAAGCATAAGCTGAGGTGGTGTTTGCTATTCTGAATAAGAATAAATTTATAAGCATCACAATACGCCGGTATTTTTTCTGAGGAGTTAATCTGATGGATATCAAATCATCAGGTATTAGGAAATACTCTGAAGAGAGAATAAAGATATAGTCTGTACCCTTAGTAATAAGGGAATAATACGAAGTTCCGACCTGCACGAATGGCGTAACGACTTCCGCACTGTCTCAACCAGGGACTCAGTGAAATTGTATTGGCGGTGAAGATGCCGTCTACCCGCGAAAAGACGGAAAGACCCCGGCACCTTTACTACAGCTTGACATTGGATTTTGAAATAGTATGTGTAGGATAGGTGGGAGGCTTTGAAACCGGGACGCTAGTTTCGGTGGAGCTACCCTTGAAATACCACCCTTGCTATTTTAGGGTTCTAATTTCGACCCGTTATCCGGGCGAAAGACAGTGTCTGGCGGGTAGTTTGACTGGGGCGGTCGCCTCAACAGTGGGGCGCTCTGGCGGCAACGTCAGAGGCAAATCCGGCTGTATGCTGGAACGTCCGTCCCCTAAGCATAATCTATTCCGTTACAGATAATGCTGAAGGGGTGTAGTACCGGCACTACTTTGATAACAAAGTGAAAATGTGACCGGTGCGGACAATCAGCAGGGAAGTCTTTAATGA
The DNA here is from genome assembly GCA_030378035.1 of Desulfobacterales bacterium HSG2. GTDB lineage: Bacteria > Desulfobacterota > Desulfobacteria > Desulfobacterales > 4be13 > JAUCGI01. The sequence goes on along the minus strand of JAUCGI010000118.1, from coordinate 8,231 downwards.
CCCCTCAACGACTGTACGCCGGACATCCCACAGGGATGATGATACAGTCTGAACTCTCAGGTAACTGAGAGCCGATTCGTCGGCGTCTTGAATAGGTAATTTCATGAACTCTCAGAAGATAGAAGCATATAAAAAGGAACTGAAACTTTCTCGGAAACAGCGAGAGGTCCTGATCGGACTGATGATGGGCGATGCCCATATGGAGACGCAGAACCGGGGACGTACATACCGACTGAAGATTGAGCAAAGTGAACGGCATGCAGATTATGTGGCTCACTTATACGATCTGTTCAGAGAATGGGTGTTTGCGCCTCCGCGAAAGAGAGAAGTTGTCTCCAAAGAACATGGAAGCGTGAATCTGGTTTTCCAAACGGTAAGTCATGGTTCATTCCGCTTTTATGCTCATCAGTTTTACAGAGAAGGAAGAAAACAGGTTCCCAAACTGATTCACCGATGGCTGACGCCTGTTAATATGGCTTACTGGTATATGGATGATGGTTCCGTAAAATCCGGGCAGTCAAAAGGTGTTATCCTGAATACACATGCTTTCTATCGTTCAGAGATAGATCGATTGGTGAAAGTTGTGGGATCGCTTTTTGAATTAGAAGCGAAACCACGGAAGCAGAAAGGGGGATACCAGATCTACATTTCAGGTCATTCTTACGAGCGATTTGAAGAACTGGTTGATCCTCATATCATCGAGTCAATGAAATATAAGTTACCTCCAGCAAGACGAACATAATTGCCTAAAGAGTAACGGAGGCGCGCGAAGGTTCCCTCAGGCTGATTGGAAACCAGCCGTGGAGTGTAAAGGCATAAGGGAGCTTGACTGCGAGAGAGACATTTCGAGCAGGTACGAAAGTAGGTCTTAGTGATCCGGCGGTCCCGTATGGAAGGGCCGTCGCTCAACGGATAAAAGGTACGCCGGGGATAACAGGCTTATCGCCCCCAAGAGTTCACATCGACGGGGCGGTTTGGCACCTCAACATCAGGGGTGAAATAACAGAAATGTTATTTGAAGTATCGGCTTATAACGGTGAAACCCTAACGATCAAAGACGAGGGCAATACCGTGGGAAGTCATCCGTAAAGGTTGACCCCGTAACGACTGAAGCGTATATCGCTGATGATGGTAGTCGCTATCTGAATACAGATAAATTTATGGCTATCATAATACGCCGACCCTTCGGTGAGAAAAAATCTCACCAAGGTGAAGATATAGTCTATGCCATTGGAAACAATGGAGTAACATGCGATGTCGGCTCGAACACGGGCCTCTATAGGAGTAATTCTATAGGAAATATTCGGCTTATAACGGTGAACTCCGAACAGGTAATGCTGAGGACAATACCGTGGGAAGTCGGGAAGTTGGATACAAACTTCTTTGACCCCGTAACGACTGAAGCCATAGTGCTGAGATGGTAGAATATGCCTGATTAACAGGTAAATCTATGACTACCATAATACGCCGAACGCCAGCTTAAAGTGTTCGTAAATATTTAGGCTGGATGATGATATAGTCTGACCCCATAGTAATATGGGAATGAGTTGCATCACATCCTGGGGCTGGAGCAGGTCCCAAGGGTTTGGCTGTTCGCCAATTAAAGTGGTACGTGAGCTGGGTTTAAAACGTCGTGAGACAGTTTGGTCCCTATCTTTCGTGGGCGCAGGATATTTGAGAGGATCTGTTCCTAGTACGAGAGGACCGGAATGGACGAACCAATGGTGTTCCAGTTGTCGCGCCAGCGGCATTGCTGGGTAGCTATGTTCGGAATGGATAACCGCTGAAAGCATCTAAGCGGGAAACCAACCTCGAGATTAGATATCCCCTCTGTATGGAAACATACAGGCTAAAGACCCCTTGAAGACTACAAGGTTGATAGGCCGGATGTCTAAGTTCAGTAATGGATTAAGCTTACCGGTACTAATAGGTCGTGAGGCTTGGCCACAATTTTTGACACAGATTACTTAAGCGTTTTTATGTGCTTATATCCAGTTTGAAATATGAAAAAATTTTTTCGGTAATAAAATTTGGAAAAATTTTTTCGGTGGTAATGGCAAAGAGGTAACACCCGTTCCCATTCCGAACACGGAAGTTAAGCTCTTTAGCGCCGATGGTACTGCCCGGGAGACTGGGTGGGAGAGTAGGACGCCGCCGAAAAATTTATATATAAACCCGGGTTCAGATAATGAATCCGGGTTTTTTATTTGTTTAAAAACGTAAATCCGGAGTGCTAAAATGAAATTTTAGCACATACCCGCCCATGACATGACCCCTTCGGAAAACCAACTCCTGCTTCTCAGCACACTGCTTCAACTCGAAAAACAGGCGCGTCACGCTGAAACACCCGCCGAACTCAACTTCATCATCGTGAATGAAACGCTACGTCTGACAAACTACCGCCAGGCAATACTGTGGGAGAAAGGGCCGACCGGAAGAATCCGAATTGAAGCCGTATCCGGCACAGACAGACCCGACCCGAATTCCCCTTTTGTCATCTATATGCGGGGCCTTTTAAAAAACCTTATCCGTCAATCTGACAAACACAAAATCCATACCCTGCAAGAAGAAGACCTGAAAGAGAAGTATCGAAGCGGCTGGCAGGAATGGTCCGTGGGAGCGGCTTTATGGTGTCCGCTAATCACTCCCCGGGGAGAGATGCCGGCTGGTCTCCTTTTTACACGCCGGACAGAATGGGACAAGGGAGAGATTGCGCTTCTTGAGAGACTGGCCGACGCCTACGCTCATGCCCGGCAGGCATTAAGATATCGCAAAAGAACCTGGCGTATCCGTCTGAAGTCAGGCTGGCACAAGAGAGGATTGCAGTTGTTACTGTTTGTAATCCTTGTTTTACTGATGGGACTGCCAGTGAGACTCTCAGTCCTTGCTCCTGCTGAGATTGTGCCTTCCGGTTTTTTTATTGTCAGTTCGTCCATGGATGGCGTCATACAGCAGTTTTACATGCAGCCCAACCAAGAAGTGAAAACGGGACAGCCTCTGTTTCGCCTTGACGATACTGCCATTCGCAATGAATATGAAGTATCGAAAAAAGCCCTTGGCGTGGCCCGGGCCGAATATAAGCGCACCGCGCAAAAAGCGTTTACGGATAAAGAGAGCAGAGCAAATCTGCTCCTTCTGAAAGCGCAGATCGAACAAAAATCCGCCCAAGCGGATTATATGGCGGAAATGCTTGCCCGCAGCGAGGTTCTCGCGCCTTATAATGGCATTGCTCTCTTCGGAGATGTTCACGACTGGATCGGAAAGCCAGTTGTGACAGGAGAAAAAGTGCTGATCATTGCCGATCCTGCCCGGGTTGAGGCGGAAATCCGGCTTCCGGTTGCAGATGCGATCAATTTGGACACAGGGGCCGAAGTCCTGATTTTTCTCAATGTTGAACCGGACAGGCCGTTGCCGGCAAAACTGCGCCAAGCCAGTTACGATGCCCATCTGACGCCGGATGGAATACTCGCATTCCGCCTGAAATCCTCATTTGTCCACAAAGGGAAAACGCCCCGTATCGGATTGAGAGGGACTGCCAAAATTTACGGCAAAGAGGTGACGCTGTTTTACTACCTGATGCGCCGCCCGCTGGCAGCATTGCGACAGTATTTTGGGATATAACACCACAGCAACTTTGCAAGTTCGTACCCCTCGCTCGGATTGGCAAATCCGAGCCGCCGGATTTCACAGCAACTTTGCAAGTTCGTACCCCTCGCTCGGCTCGGATTGGCAAATCCGAGCCGTCGGATTTCACAGCAACTTTGCAAGTTCGTACCCCTCGCTCGGCTCGGATTGGCAAATCCGAGCCGTCGGATTTCACAGCAACTTTGCAAGCTCGTACCCCTCGCTCGGCTCGGATTGCCAAATCCGAGCCGTCGGATTTCACAGCAACTTTGCAAGTTCGTACCCCTCGCTCGGCTCGGATTGGCAAATCCGAGCCGTCGGATTTGTCAGTCCGGCAAGGAGCATGAAGGGGTACAGACTGGCATCCTTCATAAAAGCCGAAAGTGGTTCACACTTTTCCAATCGGCATTTCACATCCCACACAAAGGCACAAAGGGCACAGAGAACAAAGGAACTCACCCTGACACCCGAAAGTGTAAACCGACAAATGAAGGATGCCTACAGACTTAAAAGTGATGTACCACCCGGGCATAAATTTTTTTGTGCTCACCTTTGTGCCTTTCTTTGTGCCTTTGCGCCTTTGTGTGATATAAAATGCCAAAAAACTTATGGTCAGCCTCAACTCGGATTGCCAAATCCGAGCCGCCGGATTTGGCAATCCGGCGGGAGCGGAAGGGGTAAATTTTTTTATGACGCATAAATCGAGCATTTCCGAACTGCCATAGCCGCTTCCTGCAAAGCTTCGGAAAAAGTGGGGTGGCCGTGAACGGTCCGGGCGATATCCTCGGAGCTCGCGCCGAACTCCATTGCCAGCACACATTCGGCGATCATGTCCGCGGCGCGGGGGCCGATAATGTGTACTCCCAGTATCCGGTCGGTTTCGGAATGGGCGATGAGCTTGACAAATCCCTCTTTCTCTCCCATGCATCGGGCGCGTCCCGCGCCCGAGAACGGATATGCGCCGGTGCAGTACGGGATATCCCGTTCTTTGACCTGCTCCTCGGTAAGCCCCACACTGGCGACCTCCGGCCAAGTATAGATCACCGCGGGAATGGCATCGTAATTCACTTCTCCGGGAAGACCGGCCATACATTCCGCGGCCGCGATCCCCTCAGCCGAGGCTTTATGCGCCAGCATCGGTCCCGGCGTGAGATCGCCGATGGCATAGACACCGGGAATATTGGTGCGATATGTTTCATCCACAAGCACCTGACCCGTTTGGGGATCTGTTTCCACGCCGATCTCCTTCAGTCCCAACCCCTGAGTCAGCGGCCTGCGGCCCACGGCCACAAGGAGTTTGTCGCAATCCAAAGTCGTTTCCCCGTCGTCGGATTCCAGCGTTACCCGCACTTTGTCATCGGAAATCTGAGCTTCGGAGACTTTTGTCCGCAGACGAAACGCAAGCCCCTGTTGTTTCAGAAGCCGCTCCAATGCACGGATAATCTGGCCATCCAAGGTCGCTGCGATATTCGGCAGCATCTCGATGACCGTCACCTGCGCGCCAAGACGCTGCCAGACCGAACCCAATTCCAAGCCGATATAGCCGCCGCCCACAATTCCCATATGTTCGGGAACCGAATCAAAAGAGAGCGCTTCTGTGGAACTGACAATATGTTTGCCGTCAAACGGGAGACCGGGAACCGTTACAGGCATACTGCCGGTTGCCAGCAAAATGTTTTTTGCCTGCAAAGTTACCGGCTCGCCTGAGTCGCCTTTTACGACCGTGACACGATCCGGGGCTTCGAGCCGCGCCGTGCCGTGGACGATATCCACCTTGTTTCCCTCTAAAAGTTTTTTCACCTGCCCGGTGAGTTCCTCAACAACCTGTTCTTTGCGGGTCATCATCGCGGCCAGATCCAGGCTCACCTCGCCGGTTCTGATACCGTGATCCGCAAAATGATCTTTTGCCAGATGAAAATATTCGCTGGAGTCAAGCAGCGCCTTGCTCGGAATACATCCCACATTCAGACATATCCCGCCCAGACGCGCCGATTTTTCAACACACGCAACCTTAAACCCCAACTGAATCGCCCGAACAGCAGCCACATATCCGCCGGGACCCGAGCCGATAACAATGAGATCATAATTTTGTTTCTGTACCATAATATCTCCATGGATTATTGATTGCCAATTTCAAGTATCAAGCATCAAGCAAGCATCAAACATCAAGCATCAAACATCAAGTATCATTCGTTCCGGATTTTCGACATATTCCTTTATGCGTCTGAGGAATGTGACTGCCTCTCTGCCGTCAACAATGCGATGATCGTAGCTCAGGGCCACATACATCATGGGTCGGATAACGATTTCATCATCCACCGCCACCGGGCGTTTTTCGATCTTATGCATGCCGAGAATGCCGCTCTGGGGTGTATTCAGAATCGGTGTGCTTAACAGGGAGCCATAGACGCCGCCGTTGCTGATGGTAAAAGTTCCGCCCTCCAAGTCGGCCAACTCTAAGCGATTATCTTTGATCTTTGTCACATAATCGATAATGGCCTGTTCAATTCCGGCAAAACCGAGTTTCTCAGCATGGCGGATGACCGGTACGACAAGACCGCGTTTTGAGCCGATCGCGACACCGATATGGCAGTAATTGTGATAGACAATTTCATCCTCTTCGATAAACGCGTTGATCTCGGGGAATTCTTTTAATGCCTCCACGCAGGCCTTGATAAAGAAGGACATAAACCCCAATGAGACCTCATGCTTCTTCTGGAACATCTCCTTATACTGCGCCCGGATGGCCATAGATCGGCTCATGTCGATTTCGTTGAACGTGGTCAGCATGGCCGTGTTCTGCCTGGCTTCCAGAAGCCGGGCCGCAATCCGTTTGCGGATGGGGGTCATGGGTTTGCGTTCAATTTGCTGATCGTCGGTGGTCGGTGGTCGGTGGTCGGTGGTTGCCGGCAACTGATCATAGATCACTGAATCCAGGTGAAGGAGAACATCGCTTTTGGTGACTCTGCCGGCGGGGCCTGTGCCAGTGATTTTTGTCACATCAAGCTTTCTCTCGGCGATCAGACGCCGCACGGATGGGGGAATGATTTGCCGGACCGGAGAGTCTGCTTGCGTTGCCGGCTCCGGAGCCGGTGATTCTGCCGGTTCAGGCGGTGCCGGAGGCTGTGTTTTCACCTCTGGTGGCGCGGGTTCCTTCTCAGCCTGTGCAGGACTGGCTTCAGTGTCGATCATTCCAACAACTGCCCCGATCTCAACGGTCTCACCTTCACCGATTATGATCTTCAGGGTACCGTCTGCTTCAGCCTCGACCTCCAGCGTGACCTTGTCAGTTTCGATAACCAGTATCGGTTCATCTTTGTGAACTCTGTCTCCGTCTTGCTTGTACCATTCGGCGAGAATCGCTTCTTTCACCGATTCGCCGACGCTGGGAATTGTAATTTCTATTTCCATAATAACTCCGTCTCTGTTTAAATTCATAAATATAAACCTAGGACTTAATCTTTGCTCTTAATCTTAATCTTGCTCTTAATTCGCTTGATGAGCAAAGAGTTTTGAAACAAATACGCGCTCAACTGTGTCCATCCTGAGACCGATGAGTATCCACTCTTCCAAGATTCCCTGCAATTCCTGTTTGCAGGTTTCCATTGTGTCCGTGTTTGCCATACGCCCGGAATGCTTGGAATTCTCCCGAAACAGCCTCCCGTCAGGCAATATTTCATAAGTCGCTTTAAACATAGTCTCCTGAATGTAATCTGTCAGTATATTATTTCCTTCTGCTTTTATACTTTTTTCTAACTTCATAAAGATATCCGTCCTCCATAAAATACCCGTTAAGCCCGTATTTTTTAAGCCTTATACCCTTCTGAGACTTTTTAAAGGTCTTTTTCAGGGCTTTTACGACTCTGTTGTATGTCCCGAGCGCTGCAACATCCTCCAGAGTCATGATGGTCTGACCTTCGGGAATCTTTGCAAAGACAGCCTGCAATTTTTTATAGACTTCCCCGGGTCCCTTTGTCTGAACCTCAGGTGATGCGACCACCAGATACCAATCGTCTGCTTCGACATAGTACATCCAAAAATAGGCGTGAACCTCCAAATCCGACAATTCATCCACATAGCGGATAAATTTTTCACCTTCTTGGATCATTTCCTTTGTCAAAGGTCCTTTTACCAATATCTCCTGATCCATGATAAAACCCCCTTTCCTCGGGCTGTACAAGCCGAATAAAGACTTCTTGCTTCAGCTTCTGAAGTTTCGTGAATATAGCGAGACTGTTCTGACCAGTCTCTGACAATAGTCCAATTTGTTTGAAAATCCGGGTCATTTCGGATCTCGTCATCTAATTCATCCCTTAATCTGGCGGTGGTGATTAAATGGTTAAGGTTATGCGTATAGCTGCCAGTTGTTAATTGCTTGTCCGGAAAATCGTATCGCATGACTTGTTTGGCGATACAAGCTTTTAAGGCACATTCAACCGAGTAGCCGAGCAGATAATATGCACCGTTAAAATAGCCGCTATCAAGCAAAACCTTTGCCTCTTTTACCCGGATGCGGGAAAGTTTCTGTAAATCGTCTCTGTTCATATGCTTGCTCAGATAAATCCCTTCTTATCCACAATCAGTGTAGATGGAGGTGGCGGTTCTGT
>JAUCGI010000117.1 GCA_030378035.1 Desulfobacterales bacterium HSG2 | reverse complement strand
CGGCGGATTGCAGAGCCCGGCGGAACGGCTCAACGGATTCCGCTATCATGAGAACTGGCTGCATAACCTACTAATATCAGCCTCTTTAGGCGGAGTTAGGGGCCTCCCCTAAATCCGTTATAATCAGAAAATCTCCATCCGAGGGAATGGTCTCATAACTGTTACTCAGATTGGAGAGCATCTCAGCCACCAGAGATCAGGGTCATATTCCCTGTCCCGCAGGGTCGGAAAAAAGTCTTGTATGACATGAAAGTATCCGAAATGTTTCCTGAAAAGTTGCTCTGTGCCGGCAAATCTTTCCCGGAATCCCTCGGCGTTTATCACTCTCTGAAAAGGTTTTTCTTCAAGCTCCCCGTAAGCCAGGGCCATATCTTGGAAACGCATCAGAAAACGCTTTGCGTATTCCCGGAGATCATCTTCCACCCATTCCGTGTTATCGAACAATATCCCGTCATGCGTGATATGCCGCACTTTTCGCAGATCAGCCTCAAGCTCCTTCACGCGTTGGAGGAATTCGTCTGATATGATCTTCTCTATTTGTTTGTCATGCAAAAGGAGTTCCTCCCTTAACAAGTCTTCAGCCCTGTCTTTCAGACGTATGAGCCTGGTCCTGTATGGCTGGTATTCTGAAGGCACATCCCGCGCCATTCGCTCCGCTGCCAGCCGGCTTCTCTTCCGATTGCTCAGAATCAGCATCAGAAGATAATCCTGAGCATATCCGTCCTCGGGATCAAGCCATTCCTGAATGGCCCAGAGATAGGTACTGATATCTTCGGTGGCCTGTTCAAACAGGTGTTCATAAGAGATGTCGGAATCGAAAATATCTTCTCGCTTCAGTGCTTTCATGCTGTTTGGTGATTCTGTTTCAGCGAAGATCGTAGTTAATAATCAGCCACGAGTCCGGGAAATTCAAATCTTCTGATGATATATCTGTGGATATGAGGACCGGATGATCTTCAGGCAAATCCGCCGCCGGCCCTTCAAGAGTAGGGTGGGTGAAGCGCAACGAAACCCACCATTATTTTTGTTCCTGCTGAATTGGGTGCCAGGGCATCCAGGGGGTGGTCAGCAAGTCGCTTCTGTTTTGTTTCTTGTTCTTGTCCCTAAAGTTCTTTTTCAATTCTTCATATCCGGGGATTTGGCTGTCAGGAATATCTTTCTGCTTCAGGGCCGGATAAATAACGCGGGGATTCTGCTCTTCCCCGGGAAGACAAAGGAGTTTCTTCAAATTCTTTATGTGTTCAGCCGCGTCCCAATCCGTGTTGAACCATTGGCCTGCCTCCCTTTTGCCTTCATCTGTCCATTCGGAAATTCGCTCATTTGCGTCTTCCCATTGGCCGGAATCGGTTCTCAGACTGACATTTTCAACTTCGATGTCAATGCTTCCGAATCCCATGGGCTTGGCCATACCGAGCTTGTGAGCAAGCCCTTTTTCAAGTTCCAGCGTGTACAGCAACAGCCCAAGCTCGTGGGGTTCGAGATTTTCAAAGGCGATTTCAAAGGTGAACGTATTCCCCTTGTCCAGCGGCTCGACTGTGCGGTTGTTCTGATCCCGGACAATTTTCTCCTTGGTCGTGGGATGACACCCGCTGTTGATAACCTTCCAGCCGTCGTGGTGGACGTAGAACTTGCGGCCAGGGACTTTGGGGGGGCCTTCATTCTTATCCTTACACTTCTGTTTTTTTTGCTTCGGATTCCCATCTTTCCTGAGTCTCTCCGGGGTATCATCGGGCATGGACCAACTGGGGCGGGGACGCTCCAGTAGGGGCAGGGTAAGCGGATCGCCATGTGACGGATCATTCTGGTTTTCCCTCAGCCACTTGGGATCGTTTTCCAGTTTGGCGAATCCGAAGCGGAGTCTCCCTTTGTACGCGCCGGTTCCGAAGAGACGGCACGCGGGGCAGAGTCCCTGGGTATTTCGGGTGAAGAGCTTCTTTTCAGGATACCCGCTGAGTTGCGAGAGGTCATCCCCTTCGATCCATTCGCCGTGGCAGGGGCGGAGGTCTTTTCTGAGACGCTTGCCGATGAGCCTGTCGTCTATCTTCCGGGAGATGCGGACCGGGATGATTTCGACGGCTTTGCCTTTCTCTCCACAAAAATAAACCAGATCACCGGGATTAAGCCTGCCATTATCAGGGAGAAGGGTCTGAAAAACTTCCGGGGTATCCTGACGCTTTGCATTCTCACGGTATTCTTTCACAAGAATTTCAAACAATTCGGATGCCTCCTGAGTAATAGGAAACATTCTCCCCCTGTCTTTTATAAAAATCCGCTCACAGCGCTTTGTCATACTGTAAGTGACCTTTTTTTCAGGATCATAACAGGCAAATTCACCTACCAAGCGATCACGCTCTTTTCTCTTTTTGGCATTTGCCACAAAAATTTTGCGTAAATATATCCTGTTATGGATAATCTGACAGTTTTTGCCTTCGGGGACACCATCCAACTCCGGCTCACTGATATTATATTTTTCCAGCTTGTTAGGTCCTGAAATTTTGAGATATCCTTCAACATATCTATTTGCCTTATCAGCACAGGCCGGACCGCAAATCCGCTTATTTTCAACAGGCGTCCCGGCAAACATGAAATAAGCACCCTTTCCCAGTTGCGAGGCAGGCTTGATTATCTTATAGGCTCTTTTCCGGTCTGATTTCTGATTACGATTGCACTCTGCCAAAGATAGCATCATCCTGTCCGTGTCCGTAGGATGTTCATAGCGGGGCACATCTCCTATCCGCTCGGCATGTTTGAAAATCAGACTCAGGATATCTCCCCCCGTACCCCCTCCCTTGTCTTTAAAAGCTTCCAGAAGTCCCTCGGTGCTTTTATACTTTATGCCTTTCAGGGATTTCAAAACCTTTAAATCCTTTGGGGAAACATATCCTTTCTTCCCCGCTGCCTTTTCTATTTCTTCCAGAGAATGATCGGTCAGAGAGATACTTCTTTCCCATTCATCAAAACATGCATCCTGGGATTTTTGGTCGGGACAGTCCTTGTCGTAAAAGGGATACCTGTATTCCTTCATGCCCTCTATTCTCCCGTCATCGGTAACTCTTCCGGGCTTGAATTGTGTCAGGACATTTTTGTCAGCGGTCATTCGCCAGGAAAGCCGATACCCTTCATCAAATATCCGAAAACAGGAGTTCGTCAGGGCTTCATAAACCGAACTGATCATGCCCCTAATCTCAGACCCGGGGAGCATGATCTCGTCGTTGACAGAAAAGAACGCATAACTTTCATGGCCTTCAACACCTGTCTGAAAGAAATCGTCATTGCTCGTATCCGGGACAATCAGGGGCGTGAGCGTGGTCAGCCGGCACCTGATCTTGCCGGTGAGCAGATCACTGTGAAGAAGCGTCTCGTGTCCCGTGGGGATCGGTTTCCGATTAACCTTTCCCGAGGCAGGCTTCAGGAAATAATGGGGATAATAGACTGCCTTCCCGTCATCAAGTGAGAGTTTCAGCTCGGAATCAGCCTTCTTACGCTCATGCTCGCACTCGGTGCCATCAGAAGATTCGTTTTTCAAAGCCGCTTCGATCACATCCCCGGCCCCTTCAATCTTCAGACTTGTCACCCAACCGTATCCAATGGCCCCTTTCCCGCCCATGGGATAAAGGCCGTTCTGAATATCGGCCAGGGCTTTGCCCAGAGCTTCCCGCTCTTCTTTATCCTTATCTGGTTTCTCTGACTCTTTTCTGATCCAGAAACACCCCTTGAGCGTAAGCGGATGTCCCGGGGTTCCCGGAAGAGAACAGTCATCAAACTTCTTCTTGTCCACCGCACCCCCGGTAAAGCGGTCAATCGCAACATGATCAAATATCACTGGCTCAGGCTGAGGATCAAATTCCAAGTCCTCAAACCGCAGTCTGCCAGTTTCATGCTCGCTTCCAAAAAGACGGCAGATCAGGCATTCACAGTCCTGATGAATCAGTGTGGGCAGAGGTTCTCCGTCTTCATCGAATTGCCTGGCCAATGCAGCCCGGACCACGCCCCTGAAACTTTCGGCCTTGTACGCATAGACCTCTTTTCCGGAAGCATCCGCATATTTTCTGAAAGAGACAATATCGCCCCCGTCTTTCTCAATCAAAGCCCGGATCGGGTCGCCGTTCAGGAAGGGGGAGCCTATTTCGATTTTTTTTACGGAAACCCTTTGCCACAAGGGTTCAGTATAATCATTCATCTCCAGAGACAGTTCTTCCAAGGGAAGTTCGTTAGAAAGCTCAGTGAGGATGCGATCCCGCCAGCCGTAATTCTCCAAGTACTCCTTTCTTTTATCTTTGTCAGAAAGATCGAAAGGAATATGTTTCATACCATCAAGTCTGAACCTGCCTTTGCCGGTGGATGTTGCGCCACTGAGAAACGCTTGTCCTTCGGACCACCATTTCAGGACATTCTTCAACGCTTTGGGAATACTTTTGCCTTTTCCCCGGTAACGGAGGATAAAATCAAAGGACAGCCCCTGGGGACCGACTTCCATGTCAAACAGCGCGCCCTCGGCCACCGTTCCGGTGTAGGGATTCAGCCGAATGCGGTGACGGATCTCCGGCGGTTCGGCATAGTCACTTCGGGCATCCATGATGGTGATGCATCTCATAATCCGGCAGACATTGCAGAGACAGGGCCGGCCCCCGAGTTCCACATTGCATCCTTTGCCACCAAATGCGGTTCTGAGGTCCCGCCTAAGCACCCCCCGAATAGCGGAACGGGGCAGACGGTAACGGTTCTGCCTGTCCAGAAGGACTTTGAGATTGGTATGTTTTGCGTCTTCAATCTCTGTGCCAAAGAAGAACGGGGTTTCAGATATCAGTTTTCCGCAAATCAGCGTCTCCTTTGTCGCGGGGATTGAAACCGCGGACGGATTCAACTGACGATCCGCTTTGCCCCAAAACGCATCCTCTCCCAAGATGCGCTGGGAAACGGTCAGCCCGCCGATCAGGTCTTTGGATTTCAGGTAAAGCATTTCCCCGGCATCTTCGCAAAATTTCCGCCATTGATTAGCTGGAAGCGATTCTGCTTTTTCCCGGAGCAACGTCCTGATGCTCTTCTCTTCGCCGATATCCCACAGATGATGGTTCTCTTTGTCCTCATGGTCACAAGGAAGTTGGGAAACCGTGTCTTTCCCCGTTCTCAGTGCGCGTACCGCATCCGCGAGAATTCTGAATTTTTCCGATTCTTCGATGCTATCGGCGATTTTTTGGATAAAATCCTCCGCATCAGTCTTCTCCGCATCTGGTTTGGAATGCTTCTCACCAGCGGAATTTTCATTTTCTTCACAGGAGATGACACAGAGCGCGCCGCACAAACGATCCGTGAACCGGAGGCTGTCCGTCAGAAGTTTTATGGCCTCACGGTTCACCTCATCATCAATGGTAATCTCGCCCTGAAAGACCGAAAGCAGAGAATTATCAATCTCCCACGCGGTGAAAAAGTCATGGGCCTTGCCAGTTGAGTAGTCCACACGGTTCAGAGTTCTTTGCGTCGCTATATCTGAGGGACTGCCGTACCATTTCAAGGGACTCAGATTTCCAAAATGGATCCGAAACGGATCATTTTCCTTTGTCTTTTTCCTGACCTCTTCAGTATCGTCAAAACGCCGTCCGAGTAACTCACACAGGGGACACACGGGGGCCGAGTCACAAGGAGTTTCCTGTGTCGTCCATTTCAAGGTGGAACGCTGCCGGAGATTGAGCATCATCTCTTTTTTTTCCTGATTTTCGGTACGGAACTTGCCCGGGCAGCATTTTTTCTCTCCAACCTGACCGCCTGACAGCAGCAGCAGATTCTCCGCGGACCGGATCACCGCTGAACGGACCAGGGTTCCGGTGATATAAGGCCGTTCGCCTCCGCCTTTATCCTGAGCGCGTTTATGCCATCTGGCAAAGGCCTGGCCCCGCATGAATTTCCGGTTTTTATGGGCTCGCTTGTCAGGATCAGTCCACTCAAGCATGCGGAACGGTTCGAGAAATTTGACGGTGATGTTCATAATCATTATTTTGCCTCGCTTTCGTTGGTTTTAGAGGGTTCTATTGGGAATCCCATGACTCGGAAGGGGGCGAAACGATAGAATTCTTCCAAGTCTCCAATCCAATCCTCTATGTATAATTTCTGCCATTCCCTTAATGCTTCCGCAAGATCACAACTATCAAGCAGATCGCAATAACACTCCTCCACTTTGAGCGGGTCAATCACCCATAACCCAGCTACTACTTCACTCGCTTCACAGGAGAGGCATACAGTACTTAATGAAAGATGCTCATCTATGATATGCTCGGTCGGCGGAGCCATATCCGATTCACATGCTCCCAGCAGAACCCGGGTACCGGACAGTTTTGGCTTGGATTTATAAAGAATATTGAGAACACTCATTCCGGCTCCTTTCAAAACTAACTCTGATTTGAAAGGGTTCAAAACATCGCCATGACCGTGACAGAGAAGTGTTAGTATAGCCGGATTATTTTTCGTGTACCTTTCAAAATCAGCATCGCTTGCAGGATCTATTTTCAGTAAATTCAAGTTGTTATTTTTAAGAGAATTAAAACAATACTCTGAAAAATTTTTGAGCAGACATCCGTCAGTTCCTTTTTGAGCCGGCTTTCTATTCAGCATGTGCCATGCAGGGAGATATCTGGAAACATGCTTTTCCAGGAAAACTTCATTTTCCTGATCTTTTATGGCCGCGTGGAGCGGAAGTCGATGGAGAAATCCGTGAGGTATCCATAGCACCGGCCGTCTTTCAGACAGCTCAAAAAGAAACTGCATTTCTCTGCCGATCTTGCGGCAAAGCTCAACCAGCGCGTCAGCCTGGGGCATACCTTCATCGTCACTATCATCGTCATCGTCATCGTCACTATCATCGTCATCGTCACTATCATCGTCATCGTCACTATCATCGTCATCGTCACTATCATCGTCATCGTCACTATCATCGTCATCATCACCCTTATCGTAGCAGGCACCTTCATCATCCTCGTCACTTTCATCCTCATCATTATCATTATCATCTTCATTCACAAGATAAACTTCCTGCCAGGCAAGAAATTTCTGATAAAGCTCGCCATAACCAAAGGTACGCTCTTCCCATTTGCCAGTCTCAGAATCAAAGATCAGCGCATGGCCTCCTTTTTTACCCTCCGAAACCTCCAGATTGTTCAAATAGAAATGAATTGATATCCATGGTTCAGGCAAAGTTTCCGGAGAAATACGGCTTTTCTGCTTAATCTGCCTGGATATCTCTTTCCGAACCTTCTTTGATATGTTCGGATTTCTCTTTAAATAACGCCCGTCTCTAGCTTCATTCACCAATTCAGCCTCATCATCCCCCAGTTCCTTTAAAACAGAGTCTCTGAGGATTGCCCTCCCTTTGAGAGAATCAGCTATCTGAGCTTTTTCCAAAAGGCTGTCTGCGGCAAGAAAAGCCAGATCATAAAGCTCTTTTTGCCTGGACCAGTGGCGTCTCAGATAAATGCTGCTGCTTATCTCTTTCTCTCTTTTGATGCAAAGGTTATATGCTGACAGAGAGAGAGTTTTCCATAAATCTCCGAAAGATTTCTCATTGGCCCTGAGAGATTTCAGAAATTCGACCAGACCATCCCAAAAAGAGTCGGAAAACGCATCCGGAGCGTATTGAATGGCATCCTCGGCATACGTCCTTACTTGATCTGTTCTGTTCTGCAAAAAGGAAGCTCTGGCTTTGAAAAGAGAGAGATCAAAAGGGCGATCCCAATCTCTTGTTTCCTTCAGAATATCCTCAACAAAACTGATATCCCCTCTGTTTTCAGCATATTCCAAAAGAACCGGTATATCACTGAGGTCGGATATGCCATCCTTGTTAATATGGATGGCCGCGTATTTCAAGCATTCATCAGGAACTTCAAAATCATAGTCTTTCATCGTTTTCAGTTCCAATGCCGCATAAGCCCGTATTTTCAGAGCTGTTATATTATCAGCATCCGCTTTGAGGGCCTTCTCGGACAAGTTCACTGCTTTTTTCATTGCCTCTATTTTTCTTGCCGGTGTGGTAAATCCCCGGGGCCTGAAAAGAGAACCTCTGTAAAGATAGGCCCGGGCAAGCAAGGTAAATAGGTGATGGGTCAGTTCACTCTCTTTTCTTTCATTTATTACCGGCTGAAGGATACGGATGATAGCTTCAAGCTCCTGTCGCCGCTCCTTATGAGTGGAATCTCCTTCACAAACCTGGTATGAATTCAGCCGATTCTCGATTATGTCACACAGCGCGCTTTCATACCCGGACTTATCCTTCCTCTTTATTTGAGCGATCTGGCTTACCGCTTGGTTTGCAGAGGAGAGTCCCCGTTGGCAAAGCGCTGTTACCAGTTCAGCATCCGCTGCTTCAAACTCGAGGATCCGCAGGGGAAGATTTGCTTTGTCATTCTTCCTCAGAGCTTCCGAGAGTTTCCTGATTGCGTTGCAATCTGATTTCATTTATCATTTCCTCCTGTTTTCGGAATTTCGATGACAATGACAAGGGTTTTAGGTGAAACTTTTTGTCCTTCCTTTCCGGCATTGTTAAGCGCGTCTAAGAGAAATTTCGTACTATAATCCAGTTCTGTTTTCACCCAATCAACAAGCAGGATGAATCGGTCATGTACAGGATCTTCAATCTTCACGGGGGATTTTGTGATCTTAGATAACTCCTTATGCGATCTTACCCATTTGCCATCAGGTTCTTGAGCCAGAATTCGGCAATAGAGTTTGTTGCGTTTTATATTCCGAATCGCTTTCTTCAAATCGGGCGGATTGTCATCGGAATCCTCCAGCAGAATGACAACATTTTCTTCGCGGCGGCCCGAAACCAAGATCAGTCCGGGGAATTTCATAAGTTTTTCTTTTGTTCCCTTACCTTTCATATTCGACGGACGACGTTTCCACCATTTGATATTCTCCCAGCATACCAAGGCAACAACGGTAAGGAAAGCATCTCTCTCCGTCTCCCTCTCATCATCTGAAAAAACCTCGGTTTCCACCTGTCCCGAAAGCATCTCCTCCACCAACACAGCCATATCTTTCTGCACATCCCCGTATTCAGTGCCAGCTTTTTCCAGTTGTTCAAACCAGAAATCAAGCAGAGACACTGCCGCAGGAATGGCGTCAATCGGCTTTTCATCCAGTTTTTTCAAATCCTTGGCACAATACACAGCCGCATCATCCGCAGCCGCATCAATGGTCAGATTTTTCAACATAACCTCTGTATCGAGTAAAATCCGAACCCGCCGGTCTTCATCAATAGTTGGAGCAAAGCAGGCCCCGCTTATTCCCAAAACAAGACGCTCTGTCGGAGTCACAACTTTCTGGCTAAATATGGCCCGAGAGACATTTTCTATGCCGATGTTTTCCACAGCTTCAGGCAGCAATCGTTTGTATCCTTCGGATCGAGCTGCATGGCGGAGCCGGAATGCCCAATGTTTCTCAAAGGTTTTTTTTAGGGAAAGGGAAAGCGCGTTTTCCATTCTGAGATAATTCTCCAGTTCAGAATCTCCCTGAATCTCATGCAGATAAAAAGCCAGCCTTTCCCTTATATCTTCAGGCAGTTTTCCAGAAGACCCGTTTCCCATACGATGATAATGAGTCGTCAGATGGTTCAGAATGCCCGAGTCTTCCCGGGATAAAAGATTGTACCACGGAAAAAGATATCGGTGCTTCTCGGCCACGCTCTCCGACATGTTCCTTCTCAATTCATTGAACGGGGTAATCCGAAGACACGAGAAACTATCCTCGTAGAAAAACTCGGTTGCCCGGCTGAGTCGTTCATCCAGTTCTGCGACCAGTGTATCAGCCAACCTGGGATCTTTTTTGCGTACCATACGGTCAACAGCCTCTGCCATGCAAACAACATGATCCAGCATACCGAATGCGGATTTTACCTCATACCATTCCTCATCGTCAGGGGTGACTCCGATGACCGCAGGAAGTCTCAGGATATTCCCGGCAGTATCAGCACCTTCCATAATACGGGCAGCGTCTTCTTTCAGAGAGGGATACAGGGAATCTTCCAAAGCCAAAACTTCGTGTTCCAGTTCCGAAAGGAATTCCGGGAAAGCATCTTCCTGGAGAAATACCTGTCCCCATTCCAAAAGCATATCCGTCAGTATGTTATAAGAATTTATATCCATTTTAATCACTTTAAAATACTAAGTTTTCCATCCCCCATAAACCTGCCTTTTTCAAACGGAGCGTAAGGGTGCGAGGATGTTTTTCCTTCCAGTTTGCCAGCATAAAGGGTCACGACAGAAAGATGAAACGTCGGCTCTTCGGCGGACTCCCAATCATAAGTATGCCCCCTCAGAATCAATATCTCTTCTCTTTCTGTCTCCTTTGATCCCAATTGTCTTGCAAATTCGGTAAGTTCAATCCGGTTTGAGCATTTCACTTCTGCTATTTTCGGGTCATTTTGGGGATCGAAAGGATTTCCCTGCCACATTCTGATTGTCTTAGTCGTTTCCTGAGAGAAAAATGTGACAGCCTGTTTTAAATACCGATGGCAAAGTTCCCTGATCTCTTCATGAACATTTGGAAACAATCTGTTTTTCAGGCAATGGCCTTCATCACAGGACGTTTTATTCCAGTTTTTGCGGCATTCTCTGAATACAGATTTTGGTAAATCCGGAACTGGTTCTCCTTCAAATGCCTCCCATCTTTCCTTTTCCGCTTTGTTTTTCAGAATATGCTGCCACACCCCATAATGCCACTTCGCGGGCGACGGAAACCCATGAAGAACAACATGCGCTCTCCGTTCAGGACGTTTTTTCAGCGCCACTTTTACTTGAAAACATAAGGGCATATCTTCATCAGGTCCGTCAAGTTTATATAAGCTTCTCGGCACATTGTTCTGGTAGTACAAAGACGCAGGCAAGAATTGATGGTGACCTTCCAAATTCTCTTTTTTCAAATGCGGAATTTCCCGCACAGGTACGCAGCACTTTGCTCCCCTTAACTCAAACCACCGTTCTTTCTCATGTGTTTTCCCCACAAGCTGAAAAGTTCCTGTTTTGAACACTTTTTGGGAACAACCAGCTTTCCAGTCATTCTCCCAATGCGGAAATCTCTCATCTTTGACTCGAACGCCTTTGTCACACTGAAAATAACACTCCATAAGCACATGAAAAAAGTTATCCTTTGCCACCCGAATCATATTTGCGTCCGGGTCATACCCGATGACTACGAGTTCCTTGATCACTTTTCCACGAGTGAGTGTCATTCCTTCAGGCACATAGTCTTTTTCCAAAACTGCCGGCCCTGTATAATGATTGCTTTTTACAACGACCTGATATGCATCTCCGGGAACCTCTCCTTTACATTCTCCTTCCGGGAAAATATATCCGGGCTGACAGCAAATTGAAGAAATTGTCATAATTCCACCTCAGCCAAAAGATTTTTGATGGCAGTTTTACACCGAAGGAGTTTCTGGTTAAACGTGTTTTGTTTCAAACCGTAGCGTTCAGCCATCTCCTTCTGTTTCAGTCCTTCCATTTCCCAATTGCAATAATTCAGCATGAATCGGTAACATCCCGGCACATCAACTCTGATCAGTTCAAGGATGGCTTTTACCAAATTCCGAGCCTCAATAGCAGCTTTTTCCGATTTTTTTGTGATCGGAAAAAATATGCCAGGTTTATATTCATCACCTTCCCTCTTAGGTTTCCTGCGGAAATAGATTCCGTCAGGGGTGGAGACTGCTTTGGAAGGTTTCATGTTATCAAAAAAATCAGCCCATACATTGTTAAATATGGTCTTTGCCCAAGTCCTGAACTGGGCACCTCTCCTTCCTTCAAAAGTATTCACTGAGAAGTGAACTTGTAAGACAAATTCTGCGATAATATCTTCACGATCCTTGTTTTGGAGAGAGTCTTTTTTTTTCAGATATAGCTCCTTGACTTTCAAAAGCGTGAGAAATTCTTCGCAGTGTCCGGACAGTTTGATATGGCACTTTTCGCACCCTGCTCCGGTGCCCTGGGCCAACAGACAACTGTGTTCCGTGAACCGATCCGGCGTGCAAGGAGAAATCATTTATTACTTCCTCCTGTCTTTTAATACATTGACATCAATAAGAATTGTTTTGGATGAGACCTTTTTATTCGGGGTATCATCACAACCATTAAGAGTATTTGCTACAACTTCCGCACTCTCTTTCAGCTTCATTTTTCCCCGATCAATAAGCAAGATAAATCGGTCATGGGCAGGATATTTAACTTTGACAGGAAGTTTCCTGATTTTAAGTTCTTCATAAACCGTCCATATTTCGCCAGAGTTCTGGGCCAGTATCAGGGAATAGAAATCATTCCCTTTCTTAATAGATTGAATCAAATCCTGTAATTCAGGCGAATTACTGTCAGAATCCTCCAGAAGCACAACCTTCTCTTCATCTTGTCGGGCAAACATCTGAATCCGGCCGGAGAGTTCAATTGTTTTGGCTTCATGCGTTTTTTTCATAGTACCATACGCTTTCTTCCAAAGAACAGTCGGCCGACTTAGCTCACAAATGGTCTCCCAAATTCTGTCTATCACTGGGTGTTCTGCTTTATAAAGTCTCTGAATCTCCAACTCCGTGACCGCCCGAAGAAAAACAGCAGCCTCTTCCGGAACCGATTCTGTCACCATCTTAGCGGCATTGCTCATGCTCTCTATCCATCGGTCAAACACGCTGTGTGAGAATGCCTCATCAGCGACCTTTCCCTGAGACCATTGATAAAGTTCTTCAAGCAGACTTCCGGGACGCAGCGAAGAGACATCCAGAGTTTTCAGTCCGTCCTCCACTTGGTTAAACAGTTCGAGTCTCTGATTCTCATACAAAAACGGACCGCAAAACCCTCCGAGGAAAATCCCTTCTAATCTCTCTTCTTCAGAGCGAAAGGTTTTCTTTATTTCTTGGATAATCTGACGCGCACACGCGACAAATCCTTTCTCTATCACCTTTTGGGGAGCAGCGTGTTTCCCCACATCATCAGTCCTTATCATCAAAAGGCGCAGGCTGAGGCTTTTCCCGATTGCCCGGGGCAGAATGCGGCCAAATCTGGCTTCTTCGCGGATATAATTCAAAAGACCCCGGTCGTTTGACAATTCAGCGAACAGAGACTTCAATGTCTCCGCGTCCATTTCCGAACATTCAAAATTTCCGCGGCTGATCTCATTCCAGTTTTCGATCAGTATCTCTATGGTTTCTGAAGGGAGATCGGCCCATTCATCATACCAGGGAAACAGATGAAGGCTATGCTCCGAAATATTCCCGCGCAGATACTGTCGCCAATAGTTCAGAGGAATCAGGCGGAGATAAGAGGGCACACGATCAACGGTGAGCTTTCTGAACAACACCTCTGCCCTGCCCTGAAAATCTTCCGGGAAAAGGTCCTGTTCAGTGAAATTTCGTGCTGTCTGGAATAAGCGTACCCCATGATCCAGTATCTCCAGAGCGGTCTGAGCCAGTGCAGTCTCCCTGTCTGACTCCGGAATTGTATGATAAAGGAACTCCAAGGCGTCATCGATATCCCGGGTCAGTGCCTCCAAACCGGAGTGCAACTCGGAGTTCACATCCGAATCCTCCCTGAGTGAATGCCACTCTTCCTCGATTCCCTGAACAAACTCCCCCTCATCTTCTGTTCCCTGAAACAGGGATGCACTTCCCCAGGTCAGGAGAAGGTCCAGCGCGGGGGAGTACAAAAAACCGTCGGTCTGTCTTTCTTCATAATCGTTTAACATTTTTCAAATCCCCCATTGATCTTGAAATCGGATTGTATTTCAGCCGATTCTTGTTTTCAAAATAAAATCACTGTTGCTCAAATCGGAAAGCATTTCAGCCACCAGAGATCAGGATCATATTCCCTGTCCCGCAGGATCGGAAAAAGGTCTTGTATGACATCAAAGTTTCCGAAATATTTCCTGAAAAGCTGCTCTGTGCCGGCAAATCTTTCCCGGAATCCTTTGGCGTTTATCACTGTCTGAAAAGGATTTTCTTCAAGTTCCCATTTAACCAGGGTCATATCATGGAAATTCATCAGAAAACGCTTTGCGTATTCTCGGAGATCATCTTCCAGCCATTCTGTATTGTCGAACAATATTCCATCATGCGTGATATGCCGCAGTTTTTGCAAATCAGACTCAATCGCCTTCACGCGTTGGAAAAATTCGTCTGATATGATCTTCTCTATCCGTTTGTTATGCAGAAGGAGTTCTTCCTTTAATAAGTCTTCAGCCCTGTCTTTCAGAGATAACAGCTTGGTCTTGTAATGTTGGTATTCTAAGGGCACATCCCGCGCCATTCGCTCCGCTGCCAGCCGGCTTCTCTTCCGATTGCTCAGAATCAGCATCAGAAGATAATCCTGAGCATATCCGTCCTCGGGATCAAGCCATTCCTGGATGGCCCAGAGAT
>JAUCGI010000116.1 GCA_030378035.1 Desulfobacterales bacterium HSG2 | reverse complement strand
TCCGAGCAGAGCATGGGGCCAATCCGAGCAGAGCATGGAGCCAGATTGACAGATCGGCAGGCTCGGATTTGCCAATCCGAGCAGAGCATGGGCCGAGCAGATTTTTTCATGCGCTCCTGGCGGATTGGTAAATTCGGCAGGCTCGGATTTGCCAATCCGAGCAGAGCAGAGCAGAGCATGGGGCCAATCAGGTTTTTTTTCATGCGCTCCTGGATTGGTAAATTCGGCAGGCTCGGATTTGCCAATCCGAGCCGAGCAGAGCATGGCCGAGCAGGTTTTTTCATGCGCTCCTGGCGGATTGCCAAATCCGGCAGGCTCGGATTTGCCAATCCGAGCCGAGCAGAGCATGGCCGAGCAGGTTTTTTCATGCGCTCCTGGCGGATTGCCAAATCCGGCAGGCTCGGATTTGCCAATCCGGTTTTCTTCATGCGCTCTTGGCCGATTGCCAAATCCGGCAGGCTCGGATTTGCCAATCCGGTTTTTTTCATGCGCTCCTGGCGGATTGCCAAATTCGGCAGGCTCGGATTTGCCAATCCGAGCAGAGCATGGCCGAGCAGGTTTTTTCATGCGCTCCTGGCGGATTGGTAAATTCGGCAGGCTCGGATTTGCCAATCCGAGCAGAGCATGGGCCGAGCAGGTTTTTTCATGCGCTCCTGGATTGGTAAATTCGGCAGGCTCGGATTTGCCAATCCGAGCCGAGCAGAGCATGGGGCCGAGCAGGTTTTTTTCATGCGCTCTTGGATTGGTAAATTCGGCAGGCTTGGATTTGCCAATCCGAGCAGAGCAGAGCATGGGGCCGAGCAGAGCATGGGCCGAGCAGGTTTTTTCATGCACTCCTGCCGGATTGCTAAATGATATACAAATGATATATACATAATGATGACAGAAGATGGGGATTATGGAAGAAAACAAAACGGAAGAGAGTGCTGTGGGAACCCGTCTGGGCAAGCTTCTCCTGCAAAAGGGTATTGAAAACACGGAAACTGCCCATTACGAAGCCCGGATAAAGCATTTGGAGCAGGAAAATGAAACTTTGGAACAGAAAAATGAAACTTTGGAACAGAAAAATGAAACTCTGGAACAGAAAAATGAAACTCTGAAACAAACTTTGGAACAGAAAAATGAAACTCTGAAACAAGAAAATGAAACTTTGGAACAGAAAATTGAAACTCTGAAACAAGAAAATGGAACTTTGGAACAGAAAAATGAAACTCTGAAACAAGAAAATGGAACTCTGGAACAGAAAATTGAATCACTGGGACAAGAAAATGGAACTCTGGAACAGAAAATTGAATCACTGGGACAGAAGATTGAAACTCTGAAACGTGAAAATGAGGCTGGCAGACAGGAAAATGAAAATTTGAGGCAGGAAAACAAAACCCTTTCAGAAGAATCGGCGCGCCAAAAAGAACATATCCGGCAGATGGAAACAGAAAAGGCCTCTAATATTGATGCACTGTTTAAAAAAGCGATCCGGGAATTGAAAAAGGAAAATTACATTGATGCCATGGGACTGTTGCAGGCAGTTCTGATTTATGAGCCTGAAAACATGAAAGCAATGATCAATCTGGCCGTTGCCTATGCGGAACTGGCGTATTATGACAGGGCAAAAAAAGTCTTGCATGAAGTTATAGATCACGAACCGGACAACGAAATAGCTAAGAAGAATCTTGATATATTGTCGGGTTGAGGGTTAAGGGTTAAGGGTTAAGGGTTAAGGATTAAGGGTTAACGCCCGATTAATTCAGTTTTTTAACTCTCAACCCTCAACCTCAATCCAACCTTAACCCTTAACCCTTAACCTTAACCCTTAACCTTGACCTTAACCCTTGACCCTTGACCTTAACCCTTGACCTTAACCCTTAACCCTTAACCCCTTAACCCTTGACCTTAACCCTTAACCCTTAACCCCTTAACCCTTACCTTTGACATAAGGAGGATGTTTAAAATGGCAAAAAAATTGGCAAAACCCGAAACTACGAAGACGGGCACAACGAAAACAGAAAACACTGAGGAACTGACCAAAAAGCGTGAAGAGGCGCGGAAGATGGCTCAGGAGAAGGCTAGAGCGCGGACTTTGGCCCGCCAGCAGGCTATCGCTGAAAAACTGGCCGCGGCTGTGGAGCAACTGAGCTCTTCCCTGGAACAAGCGTCCGGTGCTTCCGAAGAACTGGGAAAGACCATGGAAGCCGTTGCAACTGCCGCGGAGCAAACCTCCGCGGCGACTGAGGAATCCCGGTCTGCGATCGGTCAAATCGCCAAGTCCGCGGAACTTGCAAATGAGCGGAGCGGCGTATCTCTTGAAAAAGCGAAGATCCTTCAGGGGCTGGTAAGCAGCGCCGCTTCGGATATTGCTGCCCTGATCCGGGGAGTCAAAACTTCAACTGACGCCAATGTGCAATCTGCCAACCTGATTCGGGATCTGGAAAAAAATTCCGAGCAGATCGGCGAAATCGTGGGCGCGGTGGTGCGGATTGCGGATCAGACCAACCTGCTGGCCCTGAACGCGGCCATTGAGGCGGCCCGGGCAGGAGAACACGGCCGGGGATTTGCTGTGGTGGCTGATGAAGTGAGAAATCTGGCAGAGATTTCCGAAGAGAGCGCCCGGAACATCCGCAATGTGGTGGATGAAATTCAGGAGCAGGTGCAGCGGGTGGTGGATGATATTGAAACTTCCACCAAAGATGCCCTGGAAGAGGTTGAAAAAGCCAAGACCATCACGGAAGACTTGGCAAAAGTCGGTGTTGATCTGGAATATGTGGTGGAAGGGTCCGCGGATATCGCTAAAAACACCTCAGACATCCTCAGCGGCGCGGATGAGTTTATGAAGGGCGCGGAGGATATTGCCAGCAATGCCGAAGAGCAGAGCAGCGCGGCCGAAGAGGCCACAAAAGCGGTGGGTGAACAGAACAAGGCGTTCACTGAAATGCAGGGCGCGGCGGAGAATCTCGCCGAACTGACTGAAAGTCTCAGAAGCGCGGTTGACAGCACAAAGTCCGCTGAGGAGGCGGCTGCGGCTGCTGAACAACTCTCGGCCAACATTGAGGAGGCAACCGCATCCGCAGGCCAGGTTATGACCGCGCTGGAGCAGATCGCCAAAGGTGCCCAGAATCAAAGCAAGGTAGCGGATCAGAACCGAAGTCTGAGCGAAAGACTGGATTCGGCTTCCACAGGGATGGCCGAACGCGCCCAGATTTCAGAAGAGAAAATTGATGGACTCAAAGCCGTGATCGCCAAAAACAAGGTGAATGTGGATAATCTGATCAGCAATATCGAGAAGTCGTCAGAGGCTTCCAGGAAGTCGGTTGAGAATGTCAGAGTACTGGATGACCGGACCAATAACATCAACAAGATCGTTGACAAGATTGTCAACGTGGCCCTGCAAACCAATATGCTGGCCGTTAACGGCGCCATTGAGGCGGCCCGGGCCGGGGAATTCGGCAGAGGTTTCTCTGTGGTTGCCGGAGATATCCGCACCCTCGCCGCGGACTCATCTGAAAATGCGGAGAAAATCCAGGATATGGTACGGACCATGCAGGCCCAGATCAATATGGTGGCCAATGATCTGGATATGGTCGGCAGGATCGCGGCTGACGAAGTGCAGAGCGCGAAAAAGACCACCGACAATCTCGCTAGCATTGAAACGGATATGGATGAGGTGCAGCGCGGCATCCAGGATATCAATGTCGTGTCAGAGCAGATTAAGACGGCGCTGGAACAGGCAGGCAAAGCAGTGATTGAAATCGCGAACGCAGCCGAAGAAGCCGGCAAGGTTTCGGATGAGGCGTCCAAGGCATCGGAAGAAGGGAGCAGGGGAATGCAGGTCATCTCCGAGGCGATTGAGGATATCGCCAGCCAGGCTGACGAAATGCAGAACATAGGGGGGTAGAAAATGAATGAAATAGAGAATGCGGAAATCGGCGTTCGGAACGGGGAACCTTCCGAGGGCCGGGCACCGGCACCCGAATTCCAATCGGATGAAAGGCAGTTGGTGGTGTTCAGGCTGTTAGAGGAGGAATTCGGGGTCGAGATCGAAAATGTCAAGGAGATTGTCCGGCTACCCGACATCACCCCGATCCCGCGGAGCCCTGATTATGTGGCCGGCATCTGTAATCTGCGCGGGAATGTGCTGCCAGTCATTGACACCCGGCTCCGGTTTTCCTTGGAAACCGGGGAATCCACGGATCACACGCGGTTGCTGGTGGTGGAGTCCGAGAGTGTGCAGACCAGCCTGATTGTTGACAGTGTCCGTGAGGTCATGCGCATGAGCCATTCCCATGAGGAGCCACCCCCTGATGTCTGCAAGGGGATTGACCGTCAGTTTCTCAGCGGCGTGGTCAAGGTGGATAACGGCAAACGTCTGATACTGAAGCTCAACCTCGGCGAGATTCTGTCCGTTGATATGGCCGACAGTTCAGCGTCCCATGCGGGTGCCGATCAGCAACAGACATCGGACGAAGGAGAGCGGGCCATTGAAGAGGAGATAGTGGAAGAAGAGCAACTGGTTTCCTTCAAAGTGGCCGGAGATGAGTACGCGTTTGATATTGACAAGGTGAGCGAGATTATCAAAGTCACGGAAATCACAGCGGTTCCCAATGTTCCCGATTATGTCAAAGGCCTGCTCACCATTCGGAATCATCTGCTGCCCATCATTAATCTGCGGGAACTGCTCGGCCTTCCCGACCTTATCACAGAACGCTATGCGGCCATTGACAGGGCTGTCGAAGAACATCGGACATGGGCGGAGAATCTGCAACACGTTTTGGAAGCCGGAACCCATTTCACAGGGGGGCTGATTGCAAAAGAGACCCGCTTCGGCCTCTGGCTCGAGGACTACAAAACCTCCAGCGTTGAGGTTGAAGCCATCATCAAGCGGCTGAAAAAAAGACGGGTTGAATTGTTCGGCTCGGCTGTCAGGGCATTGGGGATGAGAGGAACATCCAAAGAAGAGGTGACCTCTTTTTTTAATGAAACCATTCCCCCCCTGCTGGAAGTTGTCACCGATATTCTGGCCGAATTCAAACGCTCGCTGGAGCAGCATATCCTGGAAGATCAGCGGGCCCTGGTGGTGGAGTCGGATTCGATAACCATCGGTTATCTTGTGGACTGGGTGGATGAGGTCCTCCGAATCCCCAAGACGGTCATTGACGAAACCCCTGCTGTGGCTTCTTCGGATCGGAACGAAGTCAAAGCAGTGGCAAAATTGGATAAGGGAGAACGTCTGATTATGATTATGGATGAATCCGCTCTGGTTTCCCTCGAGACTTCGCGCCTCCTTTCGGATCAGATACAAAAGGAGAGGGAGGGGGACGAGGAGAGAGCAAGGGATACAAAGGAAAGATCCCTGGCCCAGCAGAGCATGGACGAAGAGCAGTTGGTCACCTTCACCATCAACACCGAGGAATACGGCATCCGAATCATGCAGGTGCAGGAGATCAACCGGATAACGGAGATTACCAGTGTGCCCCGGGCCCCTTATTTTGTTGACGGGATGACGAACCTGCGCGGCAATGTCATTCCGGTGATCAACATTCGCAAGCTTTTCGATCTCGAAGACCGGGAGGTGGATGACCGGGCGCGGGTGATTATCGTCGACATCGGAGGGAATAAAACCGGGCTTCGGGTGGATCAGGTCAATGAGGTGTTGCGTCTTGAAAAGCGGAACATTGTCAGAACTCCGGACATCGTCATTACCGGCCGCGTCAATGCCTACATGGAGGGCGTCTGTAAAATTGACGACGGCAAACGTATTGTCGTTCTGCTTAATGTGGAGAAGATACTGGATGAAAACGAACTCAGGAGCCTGACAGAGATGGCCGAGGGGCCGCATGTTCAGGGATCCCAGGGAGGAGATATAACAGAAAGCCCGCCGCTTTCAGAAGATGCGCCGGTGTCGGAAGCGGAAGAGAAGAAACCGAGGAAGAAGAAGCTGGAGATTGCTGAGTAGAGTTTGGTATTTTGTTTATTTTGTGTTTTGTGTTTTGTGTTTTGTTGTTTTGTGTTTTGTGTTTGGAAGATACAGAACACTAAACACTAAACACCAAACACCAAATACAAAACAACAAAACACCAAACACCAAACACCAAATAACAAATAACGAGTGTGTCCCATCTACCCGTCATGTCATTCCGGTCAAAACTGAAAGGCGGTGGATTCCGGGTCAGAACTGAAAAAATGTCCCATTTTTTCAGTTCTGCCCGGAATGACAGGTAGGGTGGGACACACCCCAAATAACAAAACACCAAAATCATGAAAAAAATCCGTGTTCTGATATGTGATGATTCCGCTCTGATGCGGCGGTCTTTGAAGAGGATCGTTGAGTCGGACCCCCGGCTTCTGGTGGCCGCTACTGCCAGGGATGGGGAAGACTCGGTGAACAAGGCCCGGGATCTGCATCCGGATGTGGTTCTGATGGATGTGAATATGCCGGGGATGGATGGGATTACCGCGTTGCAGATTATTGTTAACGAAGGGATTGCGCCAGTTCTCATGGTCTCTTCTCTGACCCAGGAAGGCGCGGTTGTCACCTTTGAATCCATAGCACTGGGGGCCTTTGACTATGTTTCAAAACCAGGGGGAACGGTTACGGTGCAGATGGGCCCGGTCGCACCTGAGATTATCAGGAAGATTAAGGCCGCGGCTCGTCCGGGAGTGCTCAGGAGACTGACCCAGAATCGCCCTGTTTCGATGAAACCGAGGCGGACGCCGTTCCATAAACGCTTTTCTGCAAAAAGAGCCGGATTCAAGGCTGTTGCAATCGGTATCTCCACCGGAGGTCCCAAAACCCTGTTTGATGTTCTCCCTTATCTCCCTAAGGATCTGCCGGCCGCGGTATTTCTGGTACAGCACATGCCGGAGAAATTTATCACATCTTATGCACGGAGAATTGATTCCCACTGCCTCATGGAATGTGTGGAGGCTAAGGCCGGAATGAGTGTGAAACCGGGAAGGATTTACCTGGCAAAAGGCGGATATCATCTGATCCTGTTTCGGAAGCTGAACGGGGATATCGTGATCCGGACACCAAAAAGGCCGCAGCAGACCTTCATGCCTTCGGTAGACATTATGATGAAATCCGTTTTGGATATTTTCGGGACAGATACCGTCGGGGTGTTAATGACAGGGATGGGAAGCGACGGGGCTGAGAGTATGCTGAAGATCAGCCAGACCGGCGGCATCACCATTGCAGAGAACGAAGAAAGCTCCATTGTTTTCGGCATGCCCCAGGAGGCGATTAAGCTGGGCGGCGCGCAGGTCATCGCGCCGAGCTGGGATATTGCCAATGAGATTATTAAGGCGGTTGACGGTTGACGGTTTACGGTTGACGGTTTACGGTTTCCAGTTTACGGTTTACGGTTTACGGTTGACGGTTTACGGTTGGCGGTTTACGGTTTACGGTTTACGGTTGCTACAGTCCGATGGACAACTGTCAACCGTCAACCGTCAACCGTCAACTGGAAACCGTAAACCGTAAACCGTAAACCGTCAACCGCAAACCGTCAACCGTCAACCGAATATTGGAGGTGACATGGAGGAACTGATAAAAGAGCTGAACAGTCCTGATGAGGTTGAGAGGATTTATGCGGCTCAGGATATTGCGGAGACAAATAATCCTGATATGGCAGTCCATCTGTTTGACAGGCTGACGAACGAAGAATCACAGGCGGTCAGAGACGCGATTGTATTCGCCCTCAGAAATCTGCCATGCTCCGGGATTTATGCCAGACTTTTTGAACTGTTCCGTTCGCCGGATGCTTATTTGAGAAATGCGGTTATCGGTATTTTCGGTTCGGAAGGGGATGAGGCGGTCTCTTTTCTTTATTCACACATCAATCATGCGGATGGGGAGGTGAGAAAGCTCATTCTTGACGCCCTGTTTGCTGCCGGCGTCCCTGACGCCATTCAGGTGATACGGAGCGCGCTGAATGATCCGTCCATGAATGTGCAGATTACAGCCGTGGAATATCTCGGACGGTTGGAAGACAGAGAGAGCGTCAGTGAGATGATTGAACTTATCCGTAAGGAAACCGAGCCGATGCTGAGGATATCCGTTTTGGAATCGCTTTGCCTGGTCGGAGACCGGGCGGATATTATGAATGTTTTTTCAATCCTCGCGGATGGCGGTGATTTCATCCGTATCGATCCTGTCTGTCTGCCCCAGGTGATACGTCTTTCGGCAAAAACCGGCGACCCGGAGGTCATATCCGGAATAGCGGATACAATAAATGATATTGAGATATATGCCGAAGACGTTATCCATGCCATTGAAGAAGCCGAACAGGAGTTCAAGGGCATCTGCCGAAAAGGCCGCATCCCCGGGCTTATCAGGAAAATCATGGAAAAAACAGAAGATGAGGAACTCCATACATTATGCAAAGAACTGATTTGTTGGTAGTCGGTTGACGGTTTCCGGTTGACGGTTTCCGGTTACCAGTTGACGGTTGACGGTTGACAGTGGCATCAGCAACCGACCACTGAACAAAGGACCACCGTCAACCGTCAACTGGAAACCGTCAACCGGAAACCGGAAACCGGAAACCGGAAACCGGAAACCGGAAACCGGAAACCGGAAACCGGAAACCGGAAACCGGAAACCGGAAACCGGAAACCGTCAACTGGTAACCGACCACTGACAACTGACAACAGGCCAAAAATGACCTATGCTATCAAAATAACGCCGGAGATGAAACGTCAGTTCCGTTCTGAAACAACGGAACATCTGAACAATTTTGAGAAGATGCTGATGGTGCTCGAGAAAGAGCCCGGCAGCCACGAAGCGATTCATACCGCATTTCGCCATATTCACAGTCTCAAGGGAAACAGCGACTATTTGGGAATAAGAGATATCAATCTTCTTTCCTACGAGCTTGAGGATATCATGGATGAGATCCGGAGTGGCAGGGTTTCTGTTGACGAGGATGTTCTGGCCATTCTGTTTGAAGGGCTTGACCTTCTCAGGGACATGAATCGGCGAATTGCAGACGAAGTTTATGAAGAAAGTGATATTTCCGACATCCGCGAACGAATCCGTCAGGTAAAAGCACTCGGCGGAGAGGGTGCCGGAACGGAAAAGTCCGCAGCGCCGTATTCGGTTCTCTTTTCCAACATGCTTGAGCAGGAAATAAAGGTCGATCTTGGAAAAATAGATGAATTTATGTCCCATGTTTCAGAGTTCACCATCGCCAAAAATGTCCTGAACTATGTGACAAAAAAAGTGATTTCACAGAAGCATGCTTCCGGGTTGGCCGGAGAGTTGAAAAAAGTATCGGCGGATATAAGCCGGATCGCAGACACCCTCCAAAATAATGTCATAAAATTGCGGCTTATCAAGATCAATACCCTTTTTGAGCGGCTTCCCAGAATCGTGAGGGACCTTTCCAAGAGGGAAGGAAAGGATATTGACCTGAATCTCTCAGGCGGTGAAACTGAAATCGACCGCAGGACCATCGACCAGCTCATTGATCCGCTGATTCATCTCATCCGAAATTCGGTGGATCACGGGATCGAACCGCCTGATGAAAGGGCCGGAAAAGGGAAGCCGGAAACAGGCGTTGTCACGGTCAGCGCGTATCAGGAGGGAAGTCACGCGGTTATTGATGTGATCGATGACGGGAGAGGGTTTGATGCGGGTAAGATCAGTGAATCGGCATTGAAGAAGAATCTCATCACCCGGGACATGCTCGTGTCCATGAATGAAGAAGATATCATTAACTTGGTCTTTATGCCCGGATTCAGTACGATATCCGGAGTTGCGGATGTTTCCGGAAGAGGCGTCGGCCTTGATATTGTTAAGAATAATATTAAAATGATCGGAGGCAGTGTCATCCTTTCCGGCACGCGGGACGCTATGACCCGGGTAAGGCTGAGAGTACCCGTTTCCATTTCCGTTGCGGATGTGCTTTTAACCGAGACGGCCGGCCGACGATATGCTTTTCCTTTTTCCTCAATACTGAAAACTGTCAAGGTCAGAAAGAAGGATATTCACGGACCTGAGAAGGGGGAGTTCATCCTTTTTGACGGCACCGTGCTTGCCGTCAAATATCTCGGCGAGATATTGGAAACCGCAAAAACGGGGAGACTCAGGGAAAACGATTCGGATGAAGAGCTATCCGTCGTAGTCATCAGTTTCGGAGGCCATATTCGGGGTATTGTTGTTGACGATATCCTGAATCGGGAAAACATTATGATCAAACCCCTTGAAAAATGTCTTGCCGGGATAAAAGAATTTTCCGGCGCGGCCCTGTTAGGAGACGGAGGCGTTGTTCTGGTTATTGATCCCATGGGAATGGTTTGAATGCTGGATGCTTGATTTTTGATGCTTGATACTGGATACTGGATGCTTGACTAAACATCAAGCATCAAGCTATCAAGCATCCAGCATCCAGCATCAAACATCAAACTAAGGAGGTTGTTAGATGAAAGAGATTTATGAGATGGATGTGTACAGGTTGTCTGAAGAATTGTCGGATATGATTTGGGATGCTTTTGATAAGTGGACGGTTAAGGCTCAGAGAACGATAGGTTATCAGATTGTTCGCTCTTCGGACAGTATTGCCGCGAATCTTGCCGAGGGATATGGAAGATACAGCGGGGCGGATAAGAAACGGTTTTACTATTACGCACGGGGATCGCTTGAGGAAACCAAAGCATGGTTGCGCAAAGGCATCCGGCGGGAACTGATCTCCTCCGAAGAAACAGATAAGTACAAGAAAACAATTGACGAACTGGGGCCGAAACTCAACGCGTTCATAAAAAAAACGAAATGATGCTGGGTGCTGGATTGCTTGATGCTGGATGCTGGATTGCTTGATGCTTGATGCTTGATACTTGATACTTGATACTGGATACTGGATGCTTGACCAAACATCAAGCATCAAGCATCAAGCATCAAGTTATCAAGCATCAAGCATCAAGCATCAAGCATCAAGCATCAAGCATCAAGCATCAAGCATCAATTTGGAGGAATATATGAAAAAAGTTCTAATTGTTGATGACGCGCTTTTTAGCCGTAATATCATGAAACAGATGATAGTAGCCGGAGGATATCAGACGATAGAAGCCGGCAGCGGAACTGAGGCGGTGGAATTATTTAAAACAGAGAAACCGGATGCAGCTACGATGGATCTTCTTATGCCGGATATGGATGGCATGGATGCTGTCAGAAAAATACTGGAAACTGATCCCGGGGCTAAAATTATTATCTGTTCAACAGACAAACAGAAATTCCGACAGGATGAAGCCCGGGAAGTCGGCGCGGCGGGATTCATTGCCAAACCGGTTGATCCTGAAAAGCTGCTTGAAACTTTGAAGAGTATTTTTGATGATTCGCTATAGTTTATATTCTCACACAGAGGCACAAAGGAGCCGGGAAAAAAGTCACGGCTCCGCGTCTTTGCAAGAGAGTCGGACATTCCGCCGGTCCGTGTCAGGAAAAAAGATACCATAACAGAGAAGGAGATCATTAAATGTGCGACGATAACTCCCTCGACATTATCACTGAGGTCATAAATATCGGAGTTGGCGAGGCCGCGGATGCCCTGTCGAAGCTCGTAAACACACGGGTGATCATAAGGACGCCGGATGTCCGTATCATGGATGCAGAGGCTGTTCATGAATACATCCGAAAAGAAGCAGCATCTCTCAGCGTCTATATATCCCAGAACTTCAAAGAGATGATAAAAGGAAAGACGGTCCTTTTTTACACAAAAGAATGCGCCATATCCTTGTTAAACGCCATTTACGGAGAAACCCTAATGACATCATCTCTGACCGAAAGCGGCATTGCGACCCTCAATGAAATCGGAAATATCATCATGGTCACATGCATGTCAGAAATAAGCAATCTGATAGAAGCCAGGATTTCCTTTGAGCTTCCCGAAGTGACCATTGAGATATCCGAGAGTTATTTTCAAAATCTTTTGAAGGACCTGGGAGAATTGGATAAGGCGATTGTTGTCAAAAGTGAGATGTGTATCAAAGAAGATGATATCCAGGGCTATCTCTTTGTATTGCTCAGTTTTGAAGATTTTAATCTTGTCATAGAAAAACTTAGGAGCAAGATGCTGGATGCTTGATGCTGGATGCTTGATGCTTGATGCTGGATGCTGGATGCTGGATGCTGGATGCTGGATGCTGGATGCTGGATGCTGGATGCTGGATGCTGGATGCTGGATGCTGGATGCTGGATGCTGGATGCTGGATGCTGGATGCTGGATGCTGGATGCTGGATGCTGGATGCTGGATGCTTGAAGGCAGCCTTGTGACGAGTGAGAATTTAACGAGTGAAGCGGAGGATCGATGAATAACGGGGATGAGAAATTTGTTTTCGGTGACGAACCCGCGGATGAATCGCCCGCGGGTGAGAAGGGGGATCCGTGGAAAATCATGATTGTCGATGATGAGAACGCGGTTCATAAGACGACAATGAGGGTGCTTGAGGACTTTTCTTTCGAGGACCGGTGGATCAGGTTACTGGACGCCTATTCCGCTGAAGACGCAAAGCGTCTGATCCGGGAGCATCCCGATACCGCGGTCATCATTCTCGATGTGGTGATGGAGACGGATCACGCGGGCCTGGGACTGGTCCGCCATATCCGGGAGGAGCTGGGAAACCGTTCTGTGCGTATCATTCTGAGAACAGGTCAGCCCGGGAAGGCGCCTGAAAAGAAAGTTGTTATCGAATACGATATAAACGATTACAGGACAAAAGCCGGACAGACAGCACAGAACCTTTTCACAGCCCTCATATCCTCTCTGCGGTCGTACAGGGATCTCGGGATTATTAAAAAAGCGAATGAAAAGCTGAATAATGAAATTGCGGAGCGTAAAAAAATGGAAGAGGATCTGAGGAAGAGCGAGGAGCGATTCCGCAACCTGTTTGAAAACAGCCCGGTTTCCCTGTGGGAAGAGGACTTCTCCGAGGTGAAATCCTATCTCCGAAGTCTGGAGGATGATGTCGGCGACAGCTTTGAGCAATATCTGGCAGATCACCCGGAAGTGCCCGCCCGGTGTGCCGAACTCGTCAGAATCATTGACATCAACCAGGCTTCTCTGAAACTCCACGGCGCGGAGACCAAGGAGGAACTGCTTGAAGGCCTTGCGACAACCTTCACCCCGGACTCCTATCAGGCGTTCATGAAAGAGCTTGTGGCAATCCGGGAAGGCAGGCATCAGGTGGAAACGGACGCGCTTGTACGGACTCTGGACGGAATTCCCCGGTATGTCAGCGTCCGGTGGCAGGTTTCTCCGGGATATGAGGAGACGCTCTCCAGAGTCCTGGTTTCCCTTGCCGATATCAGTGAGCGAAAAAAATCCGAGGACAGACTGGCCGCCGTAAACGTCCGTCTGGAGGAACTGGTGGACAAAAGAACCGCGGCCCTGGCAAAAGCCGCGAAAAAAGCCAGGATCGCCAGCAAGGCCAAAGGTGACTTCCTTGCCAGAATGAGCCATGAAATCAGAACCCCCCTGAACGCCATCATCAACATGACCTGGCTCCTGTCGGACACGGATATGAATCCGGAACAGCGGGATTGTGTGAGTACCGTGCTCTCGGCTTCGGACATTCTGCTCACCGTAATCAACGATATCCTTGATTTTTCCAAGATCGAGGCCGGGAAACTCGATCTGGAGATCACTGATTTCAGTATCGGGGATGTGATTGCGGAAACGGTGAGCATTCTGAAAATACCGGCGGATGAGAAAAAGCTCGCGCTGACATGCCGGACAGACCGCGATGTTCCGACGCACCTTCGCGGGGACCCGGTGAGGCTCCGGCAGATTCTTCTCAACCTTGCCAACAATGCGGTCAAATTTACGGAAAAAGGGGAGATAACGGTCTGTGTCTCCGGGGAAAAGGAGAGCGGCGCCGGGGTTCTGCTCCGTTTTTCTGTCACCGACACCGGCATCGGGATTCCGAAAGACCGTGTGAGCAGCGTGTTCGAATCCTTTTCCCAGGCGGATGTCTCCACCACCCGGAAATACGGCGGAACCGGACTGGGGCTGGCCATATCAAAACGACTGGCGGAAATGATGGGAGGGGAGATCGGGGCGGAGAGCGAGGAGGGGAAGGGTTCGACCTTCTGGTTCACCGCGTGCTTTGAAAAAGTGCCGGAGGGCCGTGAAATCATCGCGGGCCCGGGTGCCGGCCTGTTCCCGGCGGAAGAGGACTCCCCCCTTTCCGGGGAACAGAGACAAGGCCTCCGCATTCTCCTCGCGGAAGACAGCGAGATGAATCGGAAAGTGGCCCTGGGCGTTCTGGAAAAACTCGGGTTTTCGGCCGACGTTGCCCGCAACGGCGGCAAGGCGGTTGAAATGCTCGGGACAGATCATTACGACCTTGTTCTGATGGATATCCGGATGCCGGAGACAGACGGCCTGGAAGCCACCCGCATCATCCGGGATCCGGAGTCCGGGGTACACAGCCACGGGATCCCGATCATCGCCATGACCGCGGACGCGACAGCGGAGGATCGGAAAAAGTGTGTCCGGGCGGGAATGAATGACTATGTCTCAAAGCCGTTCAGACCCGGAGAA
>JAUCGI010000115.1 GCA_030378035.1 Desulfobacterales bacterium HSG2 | reverse complement strand
ATAATATACCTCCTGTTTATTAGAGGGTGTTTGAAAACACCCTTTGGCCTTGATTCCGCCCGTGTCCGTGCCCGATTTTTGGGCAGGGGATGCGCGTGCAGGCTAGTTTTCAAACACCTTCTATGCAGAACTCGCGTTCTGTCGCGCCTTCCACACTGATGCCGATCCTCAACATGGAGGCGTTCCCCCGATCAGATTTTTCTCCCATAGATCGCCCATGCGATAGTCATCCAGCCAAGCCTCAACCTGTCCCTCTTCCAGCCGGCGAAAGCACGATGCATGGTCAGACTGTTCAACAATGATCAGTTCCTGCCATTTGAACTGGTTGGCAAGTGTCACCGACTGAATACGATGATTTGGGTTTGGTGAGCCGCGCTACACCTCCCTTTCTCAACGACAACATCAAATTCTTTGCTGTCTGCTTTCACTTGCCTAACCTCCCTTGTTATCTCGAAAGTCAGCCCACAGATGAAACAACTCAAAATCATCTGCCTCTCGTTTCAAATGTTGGGTGATCTGGGTGATGTCTCCGTCTTTAAATTTCCCCTTTAATTTGATTACATATAAGCCTCGCCTCTTTTTCTGCTGGTTCTTGATCTTCTGTTTGATCGTCTTGAACAGTGAGGGGATATCTCCTGCTTGGACATATCCCAGCATTGTTCCCATGGGTGGAAACGATTGGGCATACTTCTCTGAGTGATATCTCAGCACACCTTTTTTGACGTAGTTATAGCAATAATCCGTCTCTGCGTCCGGTCTTTTGACCCGAACCAGCTTACATTCCACATCGTAATCGTACTGATTATACTCGGTATCAAGGCAGGAGAATCGGATATCCGGATGACCGACAGCTTCAGGATCCTCTTCTTTTTCAAAGGAAGATGATTCCGGATGGAATGTCCAGTTCAGATGCTTACGTTTTTTTACACGGTTTATCAAGGGCCTCAGTTTTCCGGTAACAACCTTTTCTTCATCGGTTTCAAGGACGATGTGCTTTGAAATCAGTTCTCGGAGGGCTTCTTTAAGGCACTCATGGATTCTTTGCTCTTCATCAGCCCACAGGTTTAAAGATGCGAAAGTCATTTATGCGTCAACCTCTGTTACGCCATTCAAGTTTGAAAACCTCGGTCAGAAGTTCATGGGCATCCTGCCGGGCCTGTGATTTGGTCCAAAAGCGACGTTCCGCACGTTTGACAACAAACATTGAAGAATCGTCCAACATTTTGACAACCCGATCAATATATATTCCTTCGCTGTATTCTTTTCTCAGAATTTTGTTCAGACGTTTGAACCAGCGTCTCCATTCTGACTGCTTCCTCACAGGTTTGTGGGAAACCGCTGTTCCCAGTTCTTTTAGCTCACAAGAGATGCCGCACAGCAGGCCATGAAGCGGCGCGTAAATCCTGGCTTCCAATTCTTTTCCCTTCGGTGCCAGACGTTCATGCCATATTTCCAGAAAAGCGTCACGATAATTCTTCAGACATTTCATATCCGGCGGCCTGGCTGCCTGAGAACCCGTTCCGTTATAGAAAAACTCAAGTGTGACTTGGCATAAATCCCCCACCAAATCTCTTTGCTCCCGGGATAGTTCGTAAAGATCAAAAATCGCTTCATCAAGCTCACCCTGCATTGTTTGCCAGTCCGGGCTATCCGGATCAAACAGGGTTGGCGTATCGCTTTTCGTTGTCATCTGTTCGACAGCTTTTATGATTCTGGTTTTCAGGCTTCGATTCTTCGGAAAACGAACCGGCAGGTTTAAATGCTCTTCAACGTGAATTTCATAATGCCAGAATCCCCATATCGAACAGGTCAGAAAATGATAGTATTTTGTCAGGGAGGAGAGCATGATTCCCAACAGGACTTTATGCTCCGCTTTGCCCAGCTTGTCCAAACGGAATCCGATGATGGAATTTCGGAACGCAAAAGGTTCATAAGCCAGTCTGGCCTGAATTTCCCCGAATTTTTTATCCGCGCGGGATATCCCCCGTTTCACGAGGAGTCTGGGTCCCTTATAAACTTCCACATTCCTTAAACGATGTATTCGCCGATGTTTCAGAGGGATCACCAAATTTGAAAATTCAGCATTTCGGTGAAACATATCCGTGTGCAACTCAAAATCAACGCCTAAGTCCCTCGTGGACTTGGCTATGGGAACTCCGCTCTCCTGGTATCCCATTCCGCAGTCGCTTACAGTCTCCTGCAACGGAGGATGACAGCTTTTTAATTCCTCAATCAGCTCCGCGTCTCTCAGACTCCCCCACATATAAGTCTTCCAAAGCCAGTCATTGGCCAGAAACCGGCTTTGCCTGACTTTGTGAAAATCGGTTTTGTTTATGACAACAGCCTGTGTTTGTTCAATAAACGCATCCTGTTTGACTGAAACATAAGAGATTCTGTTGTCCAATACTTCCCCTGTCAGCGCAGGGGAGAAAAAGACCGCTGCAAACGGCGCGACAGCGTCCTTCTTTTGCTTGCGGAAGAATATATGGCGGACATGAGCGAAATTATGGACCGCACGGATGCGATTCTGCTTCAGCCATTGGTGACGGAATGCCTTGCTTTTCTCCTGATGTTTGAACAGGACACCTGTTGAAACCAGCAGACCGATCTCACCGCCTGGCTTCAGCAATCGCCGCAACCGCCACATAAAGCATTGGGAAATCTCTTTATCCCCCACCGGACACAGAAACGCCTGGCACCATCGAAGTCCCAGTTGTTCATCTGATCCTCTGGCTGATCCCCATGGAGGATTGCCGACAATGACATCAAACTGCCTATTTTCCAGAGGTAAAACAGGCGAGTTGCTCATAATCACATCATTTGATCTTCCTTTATACCGTCTGTTCTTTTTAAGAGAAGCTTTCAGTTCGGCCCGTTCAGCAACGGTAAGACAAAACGCGTTGGCGTGAAACAGGACACAACTGCTCTCAGATTCTTCCGGATGACAAATCAGTCGGGGAAGCTGTTTGTGTCTTCGGATATCTTTCGGCTCAAGAAAGTCCAAAAAGGCCAGATAAAGACTGAACGCGGCCACCTGTATGGCGGATTCATTGACATCAATACCTGCAATGCGTTCTGTCAGCAACTTTGTCAACACCTGTCGGGATAATCGAGACTTCCCCCGAGTGTGGCATTCATGGTAAACCATTCGCTTGAACGCTTCCACCAGGAAAATGCCTGATCCGCATGATGCATCCAGCAGATGTGCGTCTGCATTCAGTCTCTCCGATGTCAACGCTTGGGAGAGAACAAAGTCAACCAGAGGCGTAGGGGTGTAATGGGTGCCTCTGTCATCCTTACCGCCGTGTTCATGGTAAAATTCCTCATAGATGGTGCTGATGAGTTCTACCGGAATGATGTCAAATTTGTAGGCCCAGAAGAACAGATATGCCTGGTCTCCCATACTCTCTCCGAGGAGAAAGTCACGCAATGATCGCAAATGCGAGATATGAATGACTTTCTCCTCCTTATGACTCAGAGGGAACAGATCGCCGTTGAAGTCATCATTCAGTTTGTGAAACAGATGATAAGTATCCGCTTTGCTGTTCAGAACATCTGCATAGCAACGATACGTTCCATCCCTGCTGATGGTTTTGTCGGTAAAATAATCCTCCACCAATACTTTCCGGTCTTCAAGATAGCGGATAAAAACAGACCGTCCGATCAGAGCGTGAGCCTGTTCACGATTTTTCCCACCGGGCCCTTCCAACTCCTTCCGCAACAAACGCAGGTTCCTGAGCAGGCACTGATCAACCCGGTTTTCACGGTCAAAATCTCCGCTTCTTTGGTGAAACAGATTCCCGCTTTCAATCTGGGATCGTGAAAACTCCTGCAACTCAGCGATTTTTGTCACGGATTTTATCCGCTTTAGCCAGCGATCCGTCGCCTTCCATTCTTCAGTATCCCGCACCGGCTTCTGATAAGCACTGTAAACCCGAACTTCGGCAGGCAGTGCCACGAAAAACAGAGGGACATGGCTGGTATTCCATGTTTTCAGATGCAGTTGACGAATATCATTCTCAACGGCTTCCGTATCAGCGTCAATATCCAAATCAAGCTTGAAGAACAGGACTGTGGGATGATCTTTTACAAAGAAGATTGCCTCGGCACCAAGTTTTCGAGCCTGCTCAGTCCAAGGGGCCTGATTCAGAAGCGGTTGGGAAACAGAGCCGGTTAACGGATACCACCCGGCTCCGGTTTCAAACTCAAGCTCGTCACAAACTTTTTTGAAAATATCGTCAGACATCGGAGGGACCTCTGCTTTTCATAGTGGGCGATGACGGGCGTATTTGCGATTTGGGGGAGGAGTGCCGAAATGAAATTTTGGCACAGACCGGGCCGTCGGGGAGTGCCCGTAAACTTAAACTTGAACTTGAACTTGAACGTGAACTTGAACGTGAACCTGAACGTGAACATTCATTTACAGGCAGGTTCAGGTATAAGTTCAAGTTCAAGTTCAAGTTTACGGCCTCCTAAATCCGTTATAATCGTGAATACGCCCGGCGATGACTCGCTGAATCCGCTTATCAGCCCGATCATGGGGAAGGTTGCTTCATCATCTTTATTTAATTTTCGGATCCGCCATTCTGGAAGATATTCATACCGATATAAATGTAGTGCAGACCCGATGTTATGGTTACCAGTGCCGTAAACCAGTATAAAAACTTCTGAATGGCAAGGGCTTTTGAAATATCAGGATCCAAAAGGACAAAAAAAACGGTCAGCACCTGGGCAAATGTGGTGAGTTTGCTGATGATGCTCGGTTTTACCTCAATCTTGCTCCGCATGTCTGTTATTTCAAAGACCGCATATCCCATCACAATGACAATATCCCGGCTGATCACAACGACCGCCAGCCAGGGAGGAATGATTTTCAGCGCGGCCAGGGTGATGAAAGCTGACATCAGAAGAAGCTTGTCGGCAATCGGATCAAGATAAGCGCCCAGTACCGTCTTCTGGTTAAACCATCTTGCGTAAAGTCCATCCAACGCGTCAGTGATTCCTGCCGCAGTAAAGACCAAAAGCGCTGGGGTAAGGACCCCTCTCAGCAGACAGATCACAAAAAGAGGGGTCAGCAGTATTCGGATAATGGATAAAATATTGGGAACATTCATAGTTGACGGTTGACGGTTGACGGTTGACGGTTTGACGGTTGACGGTTGACGGTTGACGGTTGACGGTTTGACGGTTGACGGTTGACGGTTGACGGTTTGACGGTTGACGGTTGACGGTTGACGGTTGTCAGTTGACGGTCACGAACCACTGTCAACCGTAAACCGTCAACCGTCAACCGTAAACCGATTTGACGGTTGACGGTCACGAACCACTGGCAACCGTCAACCGTAAACCGTCAACCGTCAACCGTAAACCGTAAACCGATAAATCATTTTGAAATGAGTTCAGCTCTTAACATGTTCTGAGAGACATCATGGAGTTTGACTGCAAACAGTTTGAAGGTTTTCAGTTTCAGGGCATCTCCGAATTCTTCGGCGCTTCCCATAAAATCGATGCCGATAATTGCTTCATTAAATTTTTTCTTCCGGATATATATTCTCTTTACTCCCGGTATTTCAGTCAATGTTCTGCGAAATTTCACGAAGTTTCCGAGGTCGCTGGTTCCGCTGACAATAAGCTCCAAGGGATTGGGTTTCCGAGTTGAAATCTGCTTGCTGAAATTGGATGCTTCTGGTTTCCGGTCGGCTCGGGATACTTTCCGCGATGCTGCTGCGATTTGCGAGGAAAGTTTGTCTCCTGCGAGGTGTCCCGCGGATATCAGCACGTCTCTGCTTCCGGATATCTCATCGACATTTTTCTTGACAGTGGTTTGAAAGGTGGAACCGATCTCCTTGCCTGTATCTGTCCAAAGCGCACGCGCGGACACCGTCCCGCTGAATGATCGGGGGTCTTCAACTTTATATACGACAGACTTCCCCGCAATGACCACATCCGCTTTCAGACGGGAGCCGATTTTGGCAGCTTCCTGGTTGTCAAGGTCCGGCTGATAGATTGCCGTCTTTTTATTTCCCGAATCGGCGGAAAGGTATCCGTGGGTTACCACTGTGAACCCTTTTTCTCTCATTTTGTCACCCATGGCATTTTCTGAAATGGCATTCGCAGATCCCGACGCTCCTCCCCACCAGTATCGCGGTGAACGATCTGCCAGATTCTGCTCTGAAATGAGAAACAGAATTCCGAGGGGCTTTGTATCTCTCACCGCTTCGGGGCCTGCTGACAATTCTTTTCCGGGAGGCTTTGTATCTTTTACTGCAACGGTTCCTCCTGACAACCGTTCCTTCACCCTTTCTAATTTTTCCCTCGAAACAGTGACCTCCAGCATCACCCGGTATATCTTTTTATTTCTGAACTCTGCCAATACTCTGTAGGCATGGACAAACCGGTTGGTGTGGTCATACAGAATCTCATCCAATTTCTTAAAATTGTCGATCAGATTGTCGGCGGAGAGAATCTCCAGCGCGGCCAGATTCACCGCGGCAATCAGGCTGTCCGAGATAGCCGCTTCCCTTGC
Source organism: Desulfobacterales bacterium HSG2 (assembly GCA_030378035.1). Taxonomy (GTDB): domain Bacteria; phylum Desulfobacterota; class Desulfobacteria; order Desulfobacterales; family 4be13; genus JAUCGI01. The sequence goes on along the minus strand of JAUCGI010000115.1, from coordinate 8,271 downwards.
TTTGGCAATGTCCTTACTGCGGATCGTACTGGTTCCGATAACCTTCACTGTTTTTACAGCGAGCTGTCCCCGGGTTGGCGAGGCGACGGATAAGAAGAGTGCAACCACAAGGAAAAAAAGTAAGGAGGGTGATTTTCGGATAAAGTGGGTCGCCATTTTTTTTACCTCTCGGGTCTGAATTATTCACAAATCGTCATCGGACCAAACCGGTTACGGGGTCTTATCATTCCGGTTACAAGCCCCTGCCTGGGTGTCTCCCGCTCCGGGTCCTCGGCCAGTAGCGAAAAGGATTACACCCTATTTCTTCCTGATTCGACTTCTCCAATAACCTGGCTCGCGGCTCAGATGCATGACAGCAACGATCAGAATGTAATCCTCTTCATATGGTGTAAACTTGAACGTGAGCGTGAACATTCCTGGTTCTAACGGATTTTGTGGTTCCGAAATATGACAACGGATATGAGGATGAAACGGATTTTCCCGGTCCGGCATAAGCCGGAACATGACGGACGGATATCCGTTTCATCCCGGAATCCGGTGTCATATTTCCCGGGACCACAAAAAGCGGTAGAATCAGGAACATTCATTCATTTGCAGGCAAGTTTAAGTTCAAGTTCAAGTTTAAATTCAAGTTTAACTTTAAGTTCAAGTTCAAGTTCAAGTTTAAGTTCAAGTTTAAGTTCACGGGCTCCCTGAATCCGTTATAATCAGAATTTTTCAATGCTTTCTGCTTAGGGCGAAATCAGCGATATTCAGTAGGATCTGTTTTGTTTTCGAGTTTTTAAATATGGAAATGGCCTCTTTTGCCTGTTCCACATACCTTGTCGCCTGATGTTTCGTATATCGGATCCCGCCATAGATTTCCAACATCTCAACCAGTCTTTCAAAATCCCGGAGAGAAAAATCTTTGTTTTTTATTATTTCTTCCATCTCATCACGGTCTATGGGATCAGCCGCTTCCAGAGAAGAGATGACCGGCAGCGTCAGTTTTCCCTCTTTCAGATCCGCTCCGACATTTTTCCCGAGTGTTCCGCTGTCCGATGTGTAATCGAGAAGGTCGTCGGCCATCTGAAAAGCGATTCCCAGGTTGAAACCGTAAGCGGAGAGTGCGGATTCCTCCTCCTCTCCCGCATCTGCAATGAGCGCTCCCACACGACATGCGCCCTGAATAAGCACAGCGTTTTTACACCGTATGATATCCATATACTCCGCCTCTGAAAGCTTCAGATTCCCCTTTCTCATCAGTTGGCGGATTTCCCCCTGGGACATGTTCTCTGTGATCTCCGATATGATCCTGATGATTTTGAGATTCCCTGTTTCAGTCCCGATGGAAAGGGAGCGCGCAAGCAGAAAGTCTCCCACAAGAACCGCGGTGGAATTGTCCCACACGGAATGTGCGGTCGGCTTGCCCCTTCGCAGACTGGCACCGTCCACAAGATCATCATGCAGAAGGGTGGCCGCGTGCAGGTACTCAAACACAACGGAAAATATTTTGTCATAATCTCCCGAGTATCCGCACAGTCTTCCACAGAGGACCATCAGCAAGGGCCTCAGACGCTTGCCCCCGCTGAACAGGATGTGACTGGCAGTTTCACGGACCAGATCAAAGTGGGGATTCAGATTTTCTCTGAGAGCTGTCTCAATCTCTGAAAGGTCCTCTTCAACTTCGGCAAGAATTTTTTGTTTCAGCTTATTCATGGTATCTCCTATGGACTCCTACGGACTGTCCGAAACGCCCTTCCTGAGAAGAGCGGAGAATATCTGATTCACCTTCTGGGTGATAATCCGGGACATCATTCGTTCCTCCAGTTCGGCGCAGTACTCCGCATCCTCGGCCTGAATATCCTTTATCAGCTCCGAAGTGAGTGCGGGAATGTCTCTGTGCGACCGCGTCAGTCTTCCCTGCTCTCTCAGGACATCCGCCATTTTTCTGATACGCGTCTCTGTGACAAAATTCTTCACAAACAGACGCACCTTTTCTTCTTCATCCGCCAATCTCGTGAACGCTTCAACCGGAACGCTGTAGCACTTCTCCCGAAACGGCTCATTTTTGAATTTTGCCACAGGGAGCTGTCCGTCAATCGGATCAAGGGAAGGATCACGGATGACAATCCCTTCCCGCGGACCGTTCTCTCCCACTGATGACGGTTCGCGGACCAGTTGCTGAAAAACCGACATGCGGGGGATTCCCCGATACAGCTCGGGAGCAGTCGGCAAAGAGAGACTCCCTGCCAGTTCCGTGAATTCGTCATATTCTATCAGCTCATCATTCCTCATCATATCAAAGAAGCGAATGGCCACCCCCTCACGGAGATAAGGGATTTCCTTCTGAATCCTCGGTCCGAACAATTCACCGAACAATGTCCAGTTCCGCTTGTCATCAAGTCCTGCGAGGATATTGTCCAGCGGCAACTGTGACTGAATATCATCGATGAACTGGGCAAAAAAACTGCCCTTTTTGATAAGCGATCCCTTTGCGCCGAATGAAATCTTATCCATCTCGGCACCCGCGGGAATCAGAATTCGGAAATTGGCACCGTGAATCTTCTCTGTGACAACGACCTCGGAGCGTTTCAGCAACAAAAGGTTTACTTCCAAGTCTTTTATTTTCGGATATGTGGCGCTCATTTTGAAAACATCCTTACTTGTCAGTGTATTCTTACTCTTTATCTTGCTCTTTATCTTGCTCTTTATCTTGCGATTCTCGCTCAATTTGATTATACTCTCCTTCTGTCTTAATGTGGTTTACAGACACAGAGGATAGTTTTTCCAAATCTTGTAATTCTCGCTCAACTTGATTATACTCTTTTTCAGTCTCAGCAATCAGTTGTTTTAAACGAAATTTTTCTTCTCGCCGAGTTTCCACTATATACTGCTCTTTTAATCCAGCAAGTTTTTGGTTAAGCAGCTCCCATCTTTTTTGTGTATTAAGAATTTGTTGGCATAAGCGCCGCTTATTTCCTGTTCCCATTGACCCTCCTGGAATGCCGTTATCGAAACGACGATCTTGATTTGAAGTCTCAGATATTTTATCCACTGGAATTATATGATGATCAGCGATATAAATTTCAACATTGATTCCACAATTACCCATTTTCCTCGCGGTCAACAAAAATGCGACGCGTTTTGAATATTTATCTGGTGGAACCTCTATGCGCTGATGTGTTATAAAATCCTTCGATACAACTTTAATCTCCAAAAGGGTTGATTTCAATTTTCCAGTAATTGGATCCCTTATAAATTCCAATTCAACTGGCTCTGAATCCTTTTCCACTGAAGATGGTTTCCGTTTAAGTGGCCAATCTTCATTCTCAGCACCTAATAATGGGGAGTTTGAAAAACGTACTTGTACTAAAATATCTATGCTTTGCCCCACTTGTGCATTGCTGGGGGCTACGACATCAACACGACGTTCTTTTTTGAAGGGCTTTGTAGGAGATTTAAAATGATCATCTATCTGAGATTTTTCCTTAGAAAAATCCGCTTTCAAATGAATAATATATCTTGGCTTCGGATTGTTTCTGTCACCCCAACGTGCATCGGCTGACCATGCGCCCCCAGGTTTCTCTTTCTTATGTGTCTCGACGGTAATGGTTTCAGAATTCGGGTCGAATATCAAAAGATTATACTGTAAAGGGATACCAGATACCTGATTTTTTGCCGGTGCGCCGAAAGTTCCGGCTCCGATAATGTGAATACCGTGACTGGAATCATCCTTATAAAAACCTTCTTTGGCTTCATGGATGTGCCCGTGCATACAAACTTGAAAATCATGAACAGCAAGTAATTCTAAAAATTCGTCTTTCATCATTTCCTGGCCAGTTACATGATGGTGCCATACGGCAATTTTAAGCCAATCATCGTAATTAGCTTCTGACATTTGATCTAGCGTTCTGCTCAATGCTTCCATATTGATACCGCTACGTTCAGTAAAATGGTGGTCAATGTGCCAACACGAGTTGAGCGCTAAAAATAAAAGTTGATCTTCGGGGAAACAGTGAAGGATCCCCTGTTTGGCGTACTCAAGAGGATATTTACGCCCATAGATTTTTTTATAAAAATGTGTGCTGAAATTGTCGAATCTCTTTTTGTAAAGCGCTTCATCACGCTTTAGCGCACCCGCACTCCCTATCTGTATGTATTTTTCGTTTAACGGATTGGGCATTTTGTGTTTGAGTACATTTTCATATGCCTTTGCTGAGAATTCCCAATTCAAATCATGGTTACCCGGCACAACGACGATACGATTAAGATTTATTCCAAAGCGTTTGACCAATCCGTGAATCAAATAAAATGCTGCTTTGTATTCGTCAGGTGTCGAATGGTCGGCAATATCACCTGTAATGACAATATAATCCGGTCTGACCTTTAGTTTTCTTTTAAGATCAGCTTCAAGTTGTGTGCGATATATCTTTGCCTCGGCTAACTCACCAAGGTGGATATCTGAGAGATGCAGAATATATTTCTTCATATTGAAAGTACAATTTATGCCAATAATTGGGAGGTGTCCCACCTCCACCCGTCATTCTGGGCAAAACTGGCCCAGAATCCGCCGTTGCTCTTGTTATCACGACGGACTTCCATCTGAACAATTGGCATCTTTATTTATTGGTTTACACTTTTTTTGTAAACATGAAGGGCATGAAAGAAAAATAATGTAAACCCAGTTTCTGGTTTCCGTATAATTGTCCTATATTTTCCCTAAATTGTTTTTCCGAAACCTGTTTGTTTTTTATGCTTTTATTTCATAGAATACAGAAAACGGTCAATGGGGTAAGGAGAGTATTTGGGGGGGACCAAAAGAGTAATGATATATATAGCTGATTTTCAACGTATTTCTACCAGTTATTTAGTTATTTATATTAACATGAAATTGGAGAATAAGTTAATGGAGCAAATGGAGTAAAGGGAGTATTACGCGAGTCCGAGGGATGTCTTATCGTCAGCCGGGAGAGTCTGGAGATTCCCTGGAAAAGGGAACTGGTTGAAGATTGCGAGGCTTTTTGAAATTTATCTGGAATCGTTGAAAAGTTCGTGATCCGGCTTTGTATTTAAGGTAAGCCCTTTCATGGACGGTCCGGGCATTCCGATATCCGCGGCACACCGCCTCAAACTGCTTTTATTCCGCGGTCTGAGGTTTGCATATGCAACTTTTTCAAACCGCGGAGAGCACAGAGTGTTCACAGAGCACAGAGAGTCTCTGCGGAACTCTCCGCGCTCTCTGTGTTAAAAAAAGCCGCACATCGCGTTAACCCGGCCTTATATTTAAGGTAAGCCCTTTCATGAACAGTCCGATATCCGCGGCACACCGCCTCAAACTGCTTTTGTTCCGCGGTTTGATGTTTGCGTGTGCCTTTGTCAAGGGAGCGGTAACCAAAATAGGCATTGCAACCCAAAACCTGATCTGAATTTAATCAAATCTGGGCTGAAAATGGATCGGGAATTGGCAAAGGGCTACAAAGATGTCGGCCCTAACGGACCTCTGACTGGCGAACTATGGGATAGCCAATCAAGACGACATATTTGCAGAAACCATGGAACGCCGCCGAACAGAGGCCCGGTAATTAAGATGCCTGCTGATCGGTCAGGCCCGGTGAACCCGGAACAGTTCCCGCCGGATTTGCAAATCCTGCAGGAGCGGGAAAAGGGAACATTTTCACCGGATATTCGGATTCTGTCGGTTCAATGAGAGCCTTCAGCCGTCCCACCTGCCATTCCGCCTCCATGTCCGATGCCTCCCTGCCGCGTCTCCTTGCATCGGCCCGCAGTTCGGGACTGTCCGAATTCCAGTTCTCTCCGCCGGCCCGGCGGGCCGCCGCATAACATGCCTGCCCGGCCACATCGACGGCGGAGGGCTGACGGCGGCTGCGGACGATCACCCCCCAGGGTTTCAAGTTCTCTCTGACAGCACACATTCACTGCAATGGCGATTGTCCATGAAGCTTCCGATGCAATTCTCTTTTTCACATCGGAATGTCTTTTCAGGTGATAATGAAGATCAAACAGGTCACTTCTCGCGCTTATGACCTTCTCAGCAGATCCGCCGCGGAGAAATTCTCTGATTCTGGCGATCATGTTCCGAAAGCACCGGTTTCCTCCTGACGCGTTCTCGCAGATGCGGACAACATGTCCGGCATAGTCGCAGGCAAGCTCCGGATGCAGACGGGCAGGAAGGAGACGTGTCGCGGATATCAGCCGTCCTCTCACATTTCGGGCAAATCCGGGGTCAGCCAGAATCCGCCTGACAGCGGATTCCCAGTCCTTCTCAGATTCACGGTTTTCTGAAATCATATCATTATTATGTCTCATATAACCTCCTCATTTGTTCCATTTGCCGCGTCCCGGGGTCAGTATGTTCATTACTTCATCAACATTGCCTGTTACTGTTTTAAAATCATCTCCCATATAAAAACACTTTGCCGATGCCTTTGAAAGCTGTGTGCCGGCATGTGACGAATCTTCGGCCATTTTACGTTCGATGATCCATCCCACACGGCTGTTCACATCCGAACAGTCGATAACAACAAAGTCCCCCATATAACTCTTCTGATTCGGGCGATAAATTTGCAGGTTGGGCTTTCTTTTCAGAACTGTTTCCACAAATTCCAGCTCATAGTCGGTCATTTTAAAAATACGCCGGCCGACGTTTCCGACCTGCTGCCCGCGTTTTACCCGTACAAAGTCATCTTTATCCGAGTCTCTCTCAGCGCTTATTTATAAAATTTTTTATCATAGTCTGACGGAAATGCCAAGGAACAGTCCGGAGTGCAAAGCTTGCTTTGCGCCTGTTTCCAACAAACAGTCCGGTCAGGAGCAAGATTTAGGGAGCTACACTTGTGCCAGCCTTATATTTAAGGTAAGCCCTTTCATGAACAGTCCGGGCATTCCGATATCCGCGGCACACCGCCTCAAACTGCCTTTGTTCCGCGGTCTGAGGTTTGCGTGTGCCTTCGTCAAGGGAGCGGTAAAAAGCATAATATCTTCTGATCAGCGATTCCTCTTTTTCTGTGAGTCCGTAACGGACACCCGGCACATCGACAGGCCGCTCCTGACGCATCCCGTTTGTCCACCCGAGAATAATGGGACTTTTGACCTTTCCATAGTGTTTGCAGCTTTTGCAATATTTTCCGCTGATTCGTTTAATTGTCCGGCAGCAATAAGGCCCGGTGTTGTTCATCGCCTGATATATCTTCGCGCTTGTCTCTGCTTGGCTGTATTCCGGATACGCCTCAGAGAGTCTGTGTGACAGACGCTCGCCGTTTTCACATCTGGCCGATATGGTCAGCAGAATATACCAGTCCGGCTCGGGCAGCGTTTCGGCATCATCCCTGCAATGGGCGATAAACGCGCATCTTTCCGCTATCTGATCAAAATCGGCTGACGGATACATTGCTGAAAAATTCGGAGTTTCGGAAACTTCCGAAGCCTGATACCTGTATGTTTCGGATACTCCGGAGGCCCGAGTCGGATTCCGCTCCCTTTCCGGCTCATCCGACTGATTCGGATTCCGCTCCCTTTCCGGCTCATCCGACTGAGTCAGATTCCACTCCCCTGCCAGATCATCCAAAACGGATTCACTGATCTTTTCAACCTCGGCCAGAGCTTTCCACTGATCGACATGGGCAGTTGTGAACTTGGAATAAGGATCCAGTAACAACGTGTGATTTGCTTTTGAGGCCTTCCCCTGAAACGGCAGCGCGATCAGATTCCCGAATCCCTTGCCGGAAAGCCTGTCCTGATTCGGAAACAGGCGGTCAAAGCTTGATATTTCCGTGTCATCGCCGATCACATCCGCCTCTTGGAGCAGGGCAAAACCGACCGCCCTGGCTTTCCATGCGGGAACGGCCTTCTTAAAAAAGATGAAGGCATGACACCCTTTCCCTGACTTTGATCGTAAAACATAACAGGGGATATCCTGCACCTGACAGATCTCGTAAAAGGCCGCTGCATCATCAAGCGGGTTTCGGTTTCCGGTGTGGTTGTCAAAATCGGCGGCAACAAAATGACAGGTGTTATCTGTCAGCAGGGGATAGACCCCTAAGACATGCTTTCCTGTGAAATGGTCATAAACAAGTGAATCTGAAAGGGGGATGTGCTCTTTTTTTTTGCAGATGCTGCACGCGCCCCTTATCCGCGTCCCCTTCTGACATACTGGACGCCATTCATTTTTGCATAAGGGGGAATAGCCGCTTTTTCCTGTTTTGCGGGATGTCCAGTATTTGGGGACTATATCCTGGCGGCCGCTGAAGATCTCTCGGAAAAGTCGGATGT
>JAUCGI010000114.1 GCA_030378035.1 Desulfobacterales bacterium HSG2 | reverse complement strand
AGCTATGAGTTTGTCTTTGACTATGAAAAATTGGGCATCCTTCATTTGTCGGTTTACACTTTCGGGTGTCAGGGTGAATTCCTTTTTTCTTTGTGCCCTTTGTGCCTCTGTGTGGGATATAAAATGCTGACTGGAAAAAGTGTAAACTGCTTTCGGCTTTTATGAAGGATGCCAAAAATCGGATGTATTTTTTATGCTAGTACAGCAACTTGTAAATTCATCCCCCTTTGTCATTATAAACTTCCATGAAAAAAATTTTTCACCCCGATGATGAAAATCTGTTTTCATGGTAAACTTCCATGAAAAAAAATTTTCACCCCGATGATGAAAATCTGTTTTCATGGTAAAAAAAATTTTCACCCGATGATGAAAATCTGTTTTCATGGTAAAAGATAAAAGAGGGGTGACGAATTTCCAAGTTGCTGTAATATTACATCACTTCGTAAATCCGTACCCTAACGCGGGTATTGGAAAGCCTGATATTACAGCATTTGACGCTCACCAGGGGTGATGAGCTTAAAAAGTGGTGTACCAGGGCTTTCCATAATTTTTCGATCTGCTGATATTCCTTATTGATTTAATTGCCATGTTTCAGTAATGTACATAAAATGCATGGCTTGTTCTGCTCCCCTGAGGTAACGAGAGGAGGATCGGATACAAGTCTGAGGCGCGCGGCATAAAGGTCGTGATGTTAGCTGAGAGTTACGCCAGCTTTACGGATAATGATCCGGAAAAGCACGAACCGGGTGAAACGCACCTTCGGCGGAAGAGTCCGCCGCGGTCTTTACAGGGCTTCGGACGGCACACTGCCAGCGGAGCATTCAGCATCATCAGAAAAGCAGTCCCGGAATCTGATTTCAGAAAACTGAGGGACAGAGGGCGGTTCATCCCGCATTGCAGATCGCTGACTTGTCAACAATTATCAATAGTTATCAATAAAATTTGAACCTTAATATAATTGAAACGGTGACAACTTTGCTGATTTTTTGACACTTTATTCCGATTTCGGTAAAAAAACTCCCTGTGTTTGCGAAAGATTTTATAAAAAGCCGTTGACTTCGACTCGGAAAGATGAATAGATTGTCCACGGTGAACATAAACAAGATTGAATATTGAGGCTGAAACCGTCCGGTTTGTTCAGGCTCGCATGCAAAGATCATACTTGGAAAAATCAGAATCTGATCGCTGTGTTTCAGATTTTCAGATTTCTTCCTTTTGACATACAAAAGATAATGGGATATGATATTGAAATTTAGAAGGGGTGCATTCCCGAAGTGACGGTAAATATGGTAACCGGCTGAAGTTACTGATACCGGGGTTTCATAAGCCTGTTTCGGCAGGTTACACGGATTTGCCGCTTTTTATTATCGACACTTCGGGAATGCACCCGTTTGGAAGTTTAACAACAAATACAGCGGAGCTTATGCGGGAATTATCGCCTTTGGAGAGAATGTAAGACTTCAGGCGGCAAGCTCGGGCTGTCTCGCTGAATCAGGAAGAAAAGGGTACATTCCGCCCATGGCTTCCTTGAAAAATGAACTAATACAGGCTCTCTCCCTTCTCAGGCACCGGCCTGAGACCGGGAGGGCATGAGGAGGATAAACAATTGGGATCCAATTATGACGACGTCAGTTTTACGGATTATACCCTGGGCCAAGAGGAGCTGGAAAAAATAGAGAACGTCTTGGAAGAAGACCTGATCAGAAGCGGCGTTCACAGCGCCTTACTTATCGATATGGCCGGCAATATTATTGCTCAACGCGACAACGGGGATTGTGATCATGATCTGTATTCGCTGGCAGCCCTTGCATCGGCAAATTTTGCCGCGGTTGACACCATGGCGAAAATTGTCGGAGAGGAGGAGTTCTCACTGCTCTTTCACAAAGGAGAGAATGAAAACATCCATTTCAGCAAGGTGAACGTCGAGTTTCTGCTCATCACCATATTCGGAAAAAAAGTGTCGCTGGGGTTGTTGCGCCTGAAAGTCGCAGAGGCGGTTGATAAAATAAACAGTGTGTGGAACTAATGACAGGGCATCTTGTTCCGGTTTTCTTTTCCAATCAGGATGTTGTGACTATTAATTAACATTTCGCGGTGAGGAGGGATATGTTTTGGCATTTGTCAACATGAAGAGTAAAGAGGTACAGGCTAAAATCGTCTATTACGGTCCTGGCAGAGGGGGAAAGACGACGAATCTGGAGTACATTTACAGCAAATTCAGGGAACGGATCAAGTCGGACATGGTCAGCATAAAAACCCACGGAGATCGGACGCTCTTTTTTGATTTTCTTCCCTTTGACATCGGAAAGATCATGGGATACGATGTGAAAATACAGTTATACACGGTTCCGGGGCAGGTGAAATACGATGCCACCAGACGGCTGGTTCTGAAGGGGGTCGATGGAATGGTGTTTGTCGCGGATTCCCAGGTTGAACAGAGGAAAAAGAATGTTCTTTCCCTTAAAAACCTTCAGGAAAATCTGGCAATCTATAAAAAAAGCATTTTCAAAGTTCCCTTGGTTCTGCAATACAACAAAAGAGACCTCGAAAAAGAGGGGGTTACCCTTCTGCCCATGGAGACGCTTGAGAAAGATCTTAACAGCCAGTTAAAAGTTCCTTCTTTCCCGGCCAGCGCCGTAACCGGAGAGAATGTCGTTCCGACCATGAAGAAAATAATATCCTTAACCATGACTTCCTTGCAAAATGTATTGAAATAGGAGGATAAACCATTGGGATCCAATTACGATGTTTCGGATTACACTTTAGGTCAGGAGCAACTGGAACGTATTGAAACTGTTTTGACAGAAGATTTGATCAACAGTGGCGTCCACAGTGCCCTGCTTATCGACATGGCAGGCAACATCATTGCAAGATGCGACAACGGACAGTGCCAGCATGACATGTACTCCCTGGCAGCCCTTGCATCGGCAAACTTTGCCGCGGTTGACACCATGGCGAAAATTGTCGGAGAGGAGGAGTTTTCCCTGCTTTTCCATAAAGGTGAAAATGAAAACATCCACTTCAGCAAGGTCAATATCGAATTCCTGCTTATCACCATATTCGGCAAGGAAGTATCGCTGGGACTGCTCCGCCTGAAGGTCGCGGAAGCTGTCGAAAAAATAAACAGCGTATGGTAGACGGACCGTGCTTCGCTGCCGAGGCATGAGTTTATGTGTTGCAGAAGGTACTGAAACAGGAGGATAAGCAATTGAGCCCCACTAAAAACAACGCCATTGCCGACCAGGTAGGTGACCGCCTTGACGATATTTTCGGAGAAGGAAGCCAGGGTGATAATTTAACAGATAAAGCTGCGGAAGAAGACAGCTTTGGTGAGGATGTTGCTAAAAAAAGGAAAAAAAACGTGCAAAGCAGCAGTTCGGAGGCCGGTCCGGAAAGTTCCCTGGTTGAGAATCTGAAATCTGTCATTCTGTCCCTGGAGTGGGAAATAAACGATCAGATAATGCAGAAGCTCGGCGAGGAAATCGATAAATTAAAGGGCGCATACAAAAATGACAAAATTGTTGTTGCATTCCTTCAGTTGCTTGACTCACTCGGCAAATACATTCAGAAAAAGAAAGCCGAAGCTCATCCCGAATCCATATCCCTGCTTAACTCCGTGCATGAACAACTGGAAGTGGTAATGTCATCCGAAGACATGAGCGAGGCGGAAAAGAAAAAAATGCTTGTGGCTCAGGTTAACCAGTATAAAAAGTTGAAGGAGGAGTTAAAGAAAGACGGCGAGCCAAAAAAGGAAGCCAAGACCAAGAAAGAACCTGTCGTAACCCCCCCTGTCAACAACAATCAGGATGAAGACGACGACTCTTTGTCAGATGTGGCCCCCCAGGATATCATTCAGGCTTTGAGAGAGATCAATAAGACAATTAAATCTGAAATCGGAGCACTGAGAAAAGAATTAAAATTATGGCGAGAGAGCCAGTAAGGAAAAGCAGGTGTTTTTTTTCATCGTAACGGCAGAATGTTAAGAGGGACGTCAAATCTGCGCATGTTAGTTGAACATACAGTTTTAATGTGCAATGTGGGTGTAATTATCTTCAGGTTTCGGTAACAAAAACATACATCACTTTGTAAATCCGCCCTAACGCGGGTTTGACCGTTCATCAGGGTGACGAACTTAAAAAGCGGTGTGTACCGAAAATCTTGATACCAATGTTGCTGTTGAACATCATTTGGAATTCATAAGCATTTTTAGTATCAGGACTTCCGTACACGCGATACATCACTTTGCAAATCCGTCCCCTAACGCGGGTTTGGAAAGGCTGATATTACCGCTCATCAGGGTGACCAGCTTAAAAAGTGGTGCCACAGAGCTTTCCGGATGTTCCGAAACCACCGACAAAAGCCGACAAAGTTAATTCAAATAGAACAGGAAGTGAACTGTGTACAGATCTTTGCACATATCGGAGATCGGAAAAAGTTGAACAGGAGATTTTAGCAATGCTTGTGTTTTGTGAGGAGTGCGGGTCAAAAAATAACATAGATCCCAACATCATCGCAGGAGGAGAACCGGACCCCCCTCCCAGATGCAGTAGTTGCGATACAATACTCCTGATCCCTTCAGCGGGGTCCCCTCCGCCGACAAGTGTTGCCGTATCCCAGCCGCTGCATCTGCTGGAACTGCGGTTCCATGATCATATTATTGAGATCAGCCAGGAACGGCCCAACGTCACAATGGGACGCCAGCGTCACAATGATCTTGTCGTTCAGGATAATCGCGTTTCCCGATCACATGCCCGCTTCGAATATCGCAAGGGCAAGTTTGTATTAATTGACCAGAGCACGAACGGCACTTATGTGTTCATCAAGGGAAAAAAGGGTATGAATCTCAAACAGGATGAATTGCCAGTGCATGGAAGCGGTATAATCGGGCTCGGGCGAAAAGTTACCTCCGATTCGCCTCAGGCAATACATTTCACCATTATTTAATGACGGTTGACGGTTGACGGTTGCCAGTTGCCAGTTGACGGTTGCCAGTTGACGGTTGCCAGTTGCCAGTTGCCAGCGGACAATTGGAAAACCGACAACTGACAATCGACAACTGTCAACTGTCAACCGTCAACTGTCAACTGTCAACCGCCAACCGTCAACCGTCAACCGCCAACCGCCAACCGCCAACCGCCAACCGCCAACTGTCAACCGTCAACTGACAACCGACTTAATCCCCCTTATCCTTTATCAGCATTGTCGAAGGATCCAGAAGCAAAGAAGGAGAATCGGAGTCTGACGGTCCCCCTTTCAGAGTCCTCAGGTGGATTTCTTTTTCTTCGGGCAGAAGTTGGAACACCACATCAAACAGGTCAGCAACATTCAGAAGGGGAGCCGGTATTCCGTCTGGTCCCGGAGCTTCGTGACGATGGGTGCGCACTGTGAGCCAGAGATGCATGGAATGCTCTTTTGCCAGTGATTTAAGACCGGTGAGCGTCGCTCTGGCGGTTTCATCAAACGGGAGGCCGTCAATCAGAAGCATCCGGGGATGAAAGATGCCTTGTTCTGTCAGGTCGGCCAGCCTTTTTTCAAGGCCGGACACACTGAAAGCCTCAATATTCGACGCCATAATAAGACGATGCGGCAGTATCTCCTCCCAAACCTGATCCGTCTGTTGGATATTGTACTGATCGGCAATATTCCGAAACACTTCTTCATACCACAGACAGATTTTCCTGACAGGATCTGTCAGACTGATATGAAGGACTTTTTTGCCCCGCAGCAGGCTGTCCAGGGCAAGTTGGACAAGAATTGCTGTTTTTCCCAGACCGGCGCGCGCCAGAACCGCCCCAAATCCGCCCGGCTTGAGGATATCCTCGGTTTCATGCCCCATAAGTCTGAGGGGGTTTCGGAAAACAAGCTCTTTTTTCAGCATATTGAAATTCCTTTCTCTGAGATAAATCACTATTTCCGGTTTTTGGGTCTCGGATTTCGGATTTCGGATTTTGAATCCTGAATCTGGTTCCGCAATCTGAAATCCGAATTTATGATTCAAAATTGATTTATGCAACCTTCTTTTTTCCCTCCGCGGCTTTTCTGACAAGCTCTTCCGCAATCCCTTTCGGTACCCGTTTATAAGCGGCAAATTCCATGGTGAACTGGGCTTTGCCCTGTGTCAGTGATCTCAGGACCGTGGAATAACCGAACATTTCCGCAAGGGGAATCTGGGCTTCGATAACACACATTACGCCTTCATCCTGTGAGGAGACGATCATCCCGCGGCGCTGATTCAGAGATCCCATGACAGATCCCTGAAATTCGGTCGGCGTTTCAACGACAACCTTCATAACGGGTTCATGGATCACCGGGCCGGCCTTGGCGTATCCCTCTGAAAACGCGCCTTTGGCAGCCGCCTGAAACGCCATGTCAGAAGAGTCCACCGCATGGGAAGATCCGTCATTGATAACGATCCGGATCCCGGTAACGGGAAATTCCATTTTCGGCCCTTTTTTAAGGCGTGCTCTGAACCCCTTTTCACACGCGGGAATAAACTGGGTCGGAATGGATCCCCCGACAACCCGGCTTTCAAATACAAAATCCTCATCGGAAACAGGCTCCATGTAACCTGCCACCCTGCCGAACTGGCCCGCGCCGCCGGTCTGCTTTTTATGTACATAATTAAATTCAGCCCGCCGGGTGATCGTTTCCCTGTAAGCCACCCGCGGTATGCCGGTGACAACTTCGGCACCGTATTCCCGCCGCATCCGCTCCACATACACTTCAAGGTGAAGCTCCCCCATTCCTGAAATAATCGTATCGCCGGTCTCTTCGCTGACATACGTCATGAAGGTCGGGTCCTCTTTGGTAAAGCGGTTCAGCGCCTTGGACATACTGATTTCAGCTTTGTTGTCTTTCGGGATGATGGCAAAGGAAATCACCGGTGCCGGCACATACATGGAGGTCATGCTCAGGCTGATCCCGGGGGATACGAAGGTATCACCGGAAGCGCAGTCAATCCCGAACAGCGCGGCGATATATCCCGCGGGAATTTTTTCAATATCCTCCATCTGGCTGGCATGCATTCGGACCATCCGGCCGATTTTGACTTTCTTCCGTGTGCGGACATTAACAATGGTATCCCCTTTGGAAAGGCTCCCCTGGTAGACGCGTATGTAGGTGAGCTGGCCGTATTGTCCATCTTCCAGCTTGAACGCAAGCGCGACCACAGGCTTTTTCGGATCGCTGGAAAGGATGACCTCCGCCTCATCCTCAGCCGGATCAACCGCCCGGTTTTCCACATCAGAGGGACAGGGCAGCAAACGGTTAACCGCATCCAAAAGTGGCTGGATACCTTTGTTTTTATAAGCCGATCCCATGAAAACAGGCGTGATTTCCCGGGCAAGGGTCCCCTTGCGTATGGCCGGAATGAGCAGATCCTCAGTCACTTCGCCTTCAAGCGCGGCCTCCATAAGTTCGTCCGAGAACATGGAAGCCGCGTCAATCATCTCTTCCCGCTTTTCCAGAGCTTCCTGGAGAATGTCTGCCGGAATATCCCCGACCCGCACATTCTCCCCCTTGTCTCCGTCAAAGCAGATGGCTTTCATGGAAACAAGATCAACAACGCCCTCCAAATCCGCCTCAAGTCCGATGGGGATCTGCATGGCCACAGCATTGTGGCCCAGTTTCTCTTTCAGTTGGCGGATGACCCGGAAGGGGTCCGCGCCGCTTCTGTCACATTTGTTGACAAACGCGATGCAGGGGACTTTGTACCGTTTCATCTGCTGGTCAACCGTGATGGACTGGGACTGAACACCTCCGACGGAACAGAGCACAAGGATTGCCCCGTCGAGCACCCGCAGAGATCTTTCAACCTCTATGGTAAAGTCAACATGTCCCGGGGTGTCAATAATATTGATTTCATGTTCTCCCCATTCACAGGATGTGGCGGCCGATGCAATGGTGATGCCGCGCTCTTTTTCAAGTTCCATGGAATCCATGGTCGCGCCCACGCCGTCCTTTCCCTTCACATCGTGGATGGCGTGGATACGCTTGGTGTAAAAGAGAATCCTTTCGGTAAGCGTCGTTTTGCCGGAATCAATATGCGCGCTGATGCCGATGTTTCTCAGTTTCTGGATGTCTTTCATGTTACCTATTCCTTAAATTGTTCAAAATCCGGCATCCGACATTCAGGGCGTTTCAGCTTTCAACATTCAGCTTTCAATTTGGAAAAACATAAAATGCCGTTATGAAAGATGCCTAACCTATACAAAGGTTTCGCTTGATGTGCAACTTTTAAAATTTTAAAAACCGAGTTTTTTAAAAAACCCGGTCTTTCAGAAAATCTGTTCCCTCTTTTTGACATAAAAAAAATCCCTCATTCAGCGCATTGCGCCAAATGGGGATTTAGCTAATGTTATCGGATCAAGTTGAGGCGGGACTCAAATCCGCCCCCGTCTATTAGCAATCTCTGATTATCTTTGCTTTGCTGCTGGTTCGGTTACTCCCGATGTTACCCGTAAAGCGTGGACCGCTTCTGAAAGACCTATTTTTTTGTCACCGTCAAGGTCGATCTCCCAGACACTCAGCGAACACTTTCATTTATACCCCTTTAATTGATTGTTGAAAAACGGGATTTATAAAATGGGAAAATAATTTTGTCAAGCGTTTTTTGAAAAAAAATAAGCAAAACCCCGGAGTGCTAAAATAAAATTTTAGCACATTTTTCAGAGGACCGCTGGACTGAGGTGCTAAAATTTCATTTCAGCACTCCTTGGCTTGTGCTAAAATTTTCTGGTTTGTGCTAAAATTTCATTTCAGCACTCCCTAGTTTGTGCTAAAGGAATTAAACATGAACAGTAAAATTTCACTTACCCAAGGGGTAACGGCTGGCTGGCCCATCTGTCTGGGATACCTTCCCATTGGGCTTGCTTTCGGTGTGCTTGCCCAGAAGGCCGGCTTAACCCCTTTTGAAATCGGGCTGATGTCTGTTTTTGTTTTTGCGGGCAGTTCCCAGTTTATCGCGGTCTCCATGCTTTCTGCCGGCGCCACAGTCGCATCTGTTATTATAACAACATTCACGGTCAATCTGAGGCACTTTCTGATGAGTTCGTCCCTGTCCGTCTTTCTGGGCAGGGAAAAGAGAACAAAACTCTCCCTGTTTGCTTACGGAGTCACAGATGAAAGTTTTGCCGTGAATTTTATAAAATTCAAAGAGGGTGACTGGGATTTGGACCGCTCGCTTGTTGTCAATCACATTGCCAATTTCACATGGATTACAAGCACGGTTGTCGGCGGATACAGCGGACAGTTCATACCTGAACGCGCCTTCGGCATTGACTATGCGCTCATTGCCATGTTTATCTGCCTTCTGATATTCCAGCTCAGAGGCCGTGAATATGTGATAACCGCAATCATTGCCGGCATTCTGGCTGTTATTCTGTCCCTGATAATCCCCGGGAATTCGTACATTATTATCGCCTCTGTCCTCGCGGCGACAGCAGGGGTTTTTATCAGAAAATCTTAATCTTGCTCTTGCTCTTGCTCTTAATCAAACATATGCAGGCAGCAGAGCAAGAGCAAGAGCAAGAAGCAAGAAAAATAGGAGTCTGCATTGAAAAGCGAATATATCATCCTTATAATAGGTATGGGGATTGTGACATTTCTGCCTCGGTGGATCCCCCTTTTCTTTCTGTCAAAACGCAATCTTCCGGACATAGTTATTGAGTGGCTCGATCTGATTCCGGCCGCCATCCTGAGCGCGCTGCTTCTGCCGGAACTTCTGACAACGGGCGACCCCAGGCAATTAACCCTTTTTCAGCCGAAACTGCTGGTTGCCGTCCCCACCTTCATATTTGCCCTGAAAACAAAATCCCTGGGCGGGACGGTCGTTCTGGGTATGTTTCTTTTCTGGCTTGCCGGCAGGATCATGTAAGACCGATGATTAGAAATGACAGCAACTGTCATCGCCGCAGCAATGGTCGCCGCAACTGGTAATCCCTGCCATCGCCCTGACAACCTCCGTATTCTCCGCCTGTGCCACTTTTACGACACGCGCTTTCAGATAAAAAGAATCCGGCCGCTCGGAAAGGTGATGGAATGGCAGGCATAAGTGTTCAAAGATTTCACGGGTCTTTTCCCGCTTTAAGCAGAAGGAAATTTCATCGCCCTCGTTTTTGTCAGCCAATTCATATTCAAAAGGGGTCAGACCCTCTGTACCCAGCCCGAATATAAACTCAAATTGAAAGGGTTGGGTTAAGTCCATAGAATCCTGAGTCCTGCCGGCTTCGACAGACAGGGTCACTTTTTTTAGATTCTCGATTTTCGATCTGTTTTCTGTCATTCAGATGCCTCCCGAATGCTTAAGTTCGTAGTTCCGCCTTTAGGCGGCGCCACAGGTCACTTTTTTTAGTTCCCGATTTTCAATCTGTTTTCTGTCATTCAGATACTTAAGTTCGTAGTTCCGCCTTTAGGCGGCGCTACAGGGTCACTTTTTTTTAGGTTCCCGATTTTCTGTCATTCAGATGCTTAAGTTCGTAGTACACCACTTTGGAAGCTAGTGACCCCCTTATGACTTTGGCTGGTCATGTAAAATCAGTCTGTCAGCTTCCTGGAGGGTCACGGATTTACAAAGTGGTGTAGTAGTTCCGCCTTTAGGCGGCGCTACGGATCACTTTTTTTAGGTTCCCGATTTTCAATCTGTTTTCTGTCATTCAAATGCCTCATGTTTTCAAGTTTTAAATTCGTAGTTCCGGCGTTTAGGGCTACTACAGCAACTTGTAAATTCGTCCCCCTTTGTCATTATAAGATAGGGTGACGAATTTACAAGTTGCTTGTACTATGAACTTAAATAAAGGATGCCTACCGACTCCGCACCGCGCCATTTGCCAAGCCGAGATAATTATACATAGCCGCGGCCTCAGGGGCCATAGGACCATCCGGCGTCTGAGCTAATACCGCAAAACGGCGGCGGGCTTTATCCGTTCGTCCCTGCCAGAAATCAATCATGCCCAATTTGTAGAAACTTTTATGAGCTTCCAAGGTTCGCGGATATTTTTGAATAGTCGCTTCAAACGCTGCTCCCGCGTAGTCCGGATTCCCGAGACCGATATACGCCTTGCCGATGAAGAACTGCGCCCGGCTGGCATTGGGACCAGCAGAATGTTTTTTCAGATACTTTTGCAGGAGCGGAATCGCCTCCTGATATTTTCCCTGGGTCACCAGTGTCCGGCCTTTTCCGAAAAGCCCTTTCTCCTTGCGGGATTGCCGATCCCGACCTTTTTCCGAACAATGGATTGTCGTAACAGTGACCAATATGCAGATAAAACTCAGAACAAACTTTTTCCCGGACATCTTCCTCGTTTCCACACTTAAACGTAAACGTGAACGTGAACGTGAACGTGAACTTAAACTTAAACGTGAACTTAAACTTAAACGTGAACGTGAACGTGAATGTTTATGAGAATGATTAGCTGGTTGAACCTATTTCATTCAGGGAGGAAATATGACAGCGGATGGGAGGATGAAACGGATATGTCATCCCCGGAATGTCTGATCCGGGAATATCCGTTTCATCCTGAAATCCGCTGTCATGTTACCGACCTCCCTAAATCCGTTATAATCAGCATTTTTCAAATACAGCTACAAATATGTCGCCCTGACAGGCCTCTGATCAGAGGCTCGTCAGAGCCGACATGTTTGTAGAATTACCGTCGCCCTACCCAGACCTCTTTTTCAACCCATTGACCTTCCTGATTGATAATTTTGATCCACTTCCCGGGAACCCATTCACGTCTGTGATTGTAATGGCCCGGATTCCAGACCTCTGTATATGTCGGAGGGACCCAGATTCTTCTCATTTCCCAGTGCCCGCGGCTATGCCTGCGCGGGGGGCCGTTATAGGCAGGCGGGTTCCTATGGGCAGGCGGGTTCCTATAGACAGGCCGCGCCACCTCTCTGCTACGACACGAGGGCGCATAATAAGCCCCTTTGTCAGCAGCACTGCTACGATGATGATTTTTGTTGATGAGGGCGTGTCCCAGGATGGCGGCACCTATGCCGATGGCCACTCCCTCCCAGCGACGCCGTTGTTTGGACCCGGCCCAGACTGACGCCGCCGAAAAGGAAAGACACACAACTGCAACGATCAATGTGACAAAGAATTTTTTCATTTTGTACCTCCTTGTTAACAGTTTTTTCCAATTTCAGCATCTTAATCTTACTCTTGCTCTTGCTCTTGCTCTTAACCGAATGAACGCGAACAGGAGAAAGAGCAAGAGGTAAGAGCAAGAACAAGGTAAGAGCAAGGTAAAAGCAAGAGCAAGAGGTAAGAGCAAGATCAAGAACGCGAATTAAGGGTTGAGACCCGTTCTGTGAAATCAGCATATTGCAGATCGGTCTGAAGTCGCTGTGTCCGCAACCCCCAATCCCCAAATTCCTGTTTCCTATTTGAAGCGTTAGACGCCGCGTTTCAAAAAAAATTCAAAATGAATTGGAAATATTAAAAAGCAGATAGCCCCCCTTGTATTTCGGCCCTCCCACCGTGATAGCGCCCTTGTTCAGCAGTTGGATCACTGTTTGAAATATCTGCCGATTCTTTTTGGATATTTCAAGGCGAAGTGAGGCTCTGTCACCTTTTATTTTCAGGAGGGTGATCTTTAACACCCTGTCCTCCGGGAGCAAGGCTGTTCCCGTCTCTTTCATCCTCAGATTCATGCTGTTCCGGCTGAGAAGCCGGTATGAAGAGTATTTGAAAACAGACTCCAATTCCCGGATCAGATCGGACAGACGGGGATCGGCAAACTTGTCGCCCTGGGAGGCCAGCACGGTTTTGATAACAATATTTATCTTATGTTCGGACCGGACCGGCTCTGCCAGCCCTCCTGTCAGAACAGCCAATAATAGAAGTATGATCCGTTTCTTGAACTTCATTCTTTTCATCTTCCGAAATTAAGGTTTCATTAAACCAGATAATGGTCTGGCGTGATTCCGGAGTTTCCAGAATCATAACAGACGAAGTATCACCTGTCAAGGATTCCACGATGGCGCTGGGGCCTGACACAGACACACGTGGCCCTGTCAGAGGGAAAACAAGGAAGAGAATCGCCACCATGGCCGCGGCCGGAATAAGAAACTTCCAGTTCCCGATTTGCGGTTTCCGGTTCCGAACCTGGCTCAACACCCTCTCTTCAAGATTATCAAAGCGGGTCCTGGCGACAGTTTTGCCAAGGCCGGCCCTGAAGAAGCCGGAAAGCGACTGATTATCCAAGAGCGACTTCCGACAGGAAAGGCAGTCTCTGACGTGTTCACTGACACGGTCATACTCTTCCGGCTCAAGCTCATGGTCAAAGAACTGGCTTAACAGGATCGGATCACATTTGCTCTTGTTCATAGGTCCTCCTCGTTTACATATTCCTTTAGCAGTTCTTTCAACTTCTTCCGGGCATAAAAAAGCCGGGAACTCACTGTTCCCCGTTTTATCTTCAGCAGTTTGGCAATCTCATCATAAGAAAGTCCCTCTGTTTCCCTGAGTACAAACACGGCCCTTGCATCTTCCGGTAATTCCCCCAGCTTTTGCTGAATGATCTCTTCAAGTTCCTTTTTCCGATAAAGGGTCTCCGGAAGATAATCATCTGTTCCCATCTCCGGATAATCCCCCGCGTCATCCCTTTCAAGAGGGTGGTGATGCCATCTGAACCGCCGTTTCCACCGTCTCTGCCAGTTCAGACACTGGTTGACGGTGATACGCCGGAGCCAGGTGGAAATAGATGAGTCGCCTCTGAATGTATGAATCTTCTGCCAGACTTTCAGAAAAACATCCTGCACGATATCCAAGCTCTCCTCCCTCTCCAAGATAATACCGTAAGCAATGCCGAAAAGCCTGCTCTGATATTGCTGAACAAGGATACGAAAAGCCTCCTCGTCCCCCTGCTTGAGGAGAGAGATCAGCCTGGCCTCATCATAAGAATCTTTATGTATTTTATTAGACACCGATTTATAAAGAAAAACTCAATTTTTTTAAACCCCAATCCAGAGTGCTAAAATAAAATTTTAGCCCTGAAAAGGAGTGCTAAAATAAAATTTTAGCACACTCAAGCCCCGCAGTCCTCTGAAAAAATGTGCTAAAATATCATTTCAGCACTCATTTAAAGATGGGACAGATTCCCCTGATTTGATCTGACAATGAATGAACAGATTCAGTAGTTCACAATTTCAATTCACCTGCTCCGCCGGAATCGACAAATCCGAAGGGAACGGTTCGGATTTGCCAACCAAGCAAATTATGAACTACTGATACTATGTTTTCCAGACAAAGTCAAATATAAATTATGAACTACCGAAATTATTTATATCCAAACAACTTCACTCAAAACTTCCAAGCTCGCGGGGGATTGGCAAATCCACCGCCCGCCACGATTCGGATTTGCCAATCCGAACCGAGCAACTCACGACGCTCGCGAGGGATTGGCAAATCCACCATCACGGTTCGGATTTGCCAATCCGAACCGAGCAACTCCCAACGCTCGCGGGGGATTGGCAAATCCACCGCCCGTCACGGTTCGGATTTGCCAGTCCAAACCGAGCAACTCCCAACGCTCGCGGGGATTGGCAAATCCCGCCCGTCATGGTTCGGATTTGCCAATCCGAACCGAGCAGGAGGGCCGAACCGAGCAACTCCCAACGCTCGCGGGGGATTGGCAAATCCCCCGCCCGTCATGGTTCGGATTTGCCAATCCGAACCGAGCAGGAGGGCCGAACCGAGCAACTCACGACGCCCGCGGGGGATTGGCAAATCCCCCGCCCGCCACGATTCGGATTTGCCCATCCGAACCGGGCAACCCCCGACCCTCGCGGGGGATTGGCAAATCCACCGCCCGCC
>JAUCGI010000113.1 GCA_030378035.1 Desulfobacterales bacterium HSG2 | reverse complement strand
ACATTCTTTACAAGGGGGGTGATAAGAAAACTCAGGTGGAAGATTCATTTAATACTTTTAACTTAATTCAAGTTTAATTTTTTTTAACAAAAAAGGAGATTTAAAAATGCTTCAAAAGCTAAGAGGAAATGACGAAGGTTTTACACTGATCGAGCTGATGATCGTTATCGCCATCATCGGTATCCTGGCGGCTATCGCCATCCCGAACTTTATCGCTTACCGGAGACGGGGTTACAACTCCCAGGCAAATGCTGACATCAAGAATGCTTACACATCCTGCCAGGCATATTTCCAGGACGCGCCGAATGACCCCTGCTCCTGGGCTGATGCAACGAAGTCCGGTTTCAAACAGTCAGCAGATACGGAAGTAAGTATGTCAGGTGGCCAAACTGACTTTTTGATGACATCGTATCATCCGTCAGGAGATAAGACCTTTGAGACGGATACCAGCGGAAACATAACCGTAATCCAGTAAAACTTAGGTATTAAAGAGCGGAGAAAGGCCCAATCTTTTTCCGCTTTTTCTTTTCAGACATGCGGATTTCCTGTGATTTATTGTTATTTCAAACGATTAAAGACTTCAAAATATGTTGAGCATGTTTGCATCATCCTCTTATCCATGCTTATCATTTCAGTGGTTATCCTTTCCTGTGTTCCCCCTGTAAGCCGGGACGCGCTGGTCTATCATCTTGCATTACCCAAACTTTACCTCAGACACGGGGGGATGTGTGAAATACCTTCACTGATATTTTCTTACTTTCCATCAAACCTGCACCTTTTATATGCCATCCCCCTTTGTTTCAATAATGATATTATCCCGAAATTTATCCATTTCACGTTTGCCCTGCTGACAGCCTGGCTCATATTCGTTTACCTGAGAAAACGACTCGGCACCTTATACGCACTTTTCGGCGCGCTTTTCTTCCTCTCGATTCCCTTAATTGTCAAGCTTTCAATCACTGCTTATGTTGACTTGGGGCTTGTCTTTTTTTCAACAGCCTCCCTTTTTTATCTTGTCAGATGGATTGAAAACAAATTCAGGCTGAAATATCTGATCATATCGGGTATCTGGTGCGGTCTTGCACTTGGGACAAAATATAACGGCCTCATGGTTTTGTTTCTTCTGACCCTGTTTGTCCCTTTTGTCCATTCACGTTCCACAGGACCTGAAACTCAGAACCAGTACAGGGCAATCGGGTACGGAGCACTTTTTATGCTTACCGCCCTCCTGATCTTCTCACCCTGGATGATAAGAAATTATGCATGGACTCAGAATCCCATATACCCGCTTTATGATAACTGGTTCAATCCTGAAAATCCGGCACCCGCATATTCCATATTGACGATTATGAATTTTGAGTTAAGAAGCGTCATTCAGGAGGAACCCTGGTGGGAGATCGCGCTGTTGCCCGTCAGAATTTTCTTCCAGGGCCAGGATGGGAATCCCCGCTATTTTGATGGAAAACTGAATCCTTTTCTGTTTTTCCTGCCGTTTTTTGCATTTTGGCAGTATCATAAAGACTCCCCCGTCCTAATCACCGAAAAAAAGATTTTTATCATCTTTTCAATATTAGTCCTACTTTTTGTTCTGTTTACCACCAATATGTGTCAGTTGAGATACACGGCCATAATGATTCCGCCGCTTGTCATATTAGCCGTATTCGGCCTGCATGAAATACGCGCCATACTTCCGAAGTTTCCAAAACTCCGAAAGTCTCTTGTATTTATCATTGTACTCTCTGTGGCAGGCATCAATGCAGCCTACATTTATGGGCAGTTCAAATATGTTGATCCGATAAGCTACATAACCGGCAAAACCGGGCGGGATGAATATATTAAAAGGTATCGTGGAGAATATCCCGCTGTTCAGTTTGCCAACAGCAATCTTTCTGAAAATTCAAAAATCTTAGGTATCTTCATCGGAGATCGCCGCTATTACTGTGACAGAGATATGGTCTTTGATATAAACGGGCTGCTTAAAACGATAAAAGAAGCCGCTTCACCGAAAAAAATCGCATCCGACCTTGGCAAAAAGGAGATTACTCATCTTCTGATTCGATATGACCTTTTCAATGAGTGGCGCGGCAACAACTTTGAGGGGGGAAAAGCGGCGATGCTCGGCACTTTTTTAAAAGAACATTTAACCCCGCTCTTTTCCAAGGGAGGATATGGACTGTTTCGACTGGAAAAAAACTCGTAAAGAGACCTTTCTGAATATACGCTGCGATCTCCTGATCGGTCTGTTTCTGATCATCGTAACGCTCGCTGTTTACAATCAGACAAGAAATTATGAATTTGTGAGTTACGATGACCCCGAGTATGTCTATAAGAATCCCCACATTCGGGCCGGCCTGACGTTGGAAAGCATTCAATGGGCATTTACCGCCGCGCACTCGGCCAATTGGCATCCGGTCACATGGCTGTCGCATATGCTGGACGTTCAGCTCTATGGAATGACCCCGGGCCCGCATCACCTGACCAATGTTCTTTTTCATATCGCGAACACCCTGCTGCTGTTTCTTATACTCGGACGAATGACCGGCAAGCTCTGGCAGAGCGCTTGTGTGGCTGCCCTGTTTGCGCTACACCCGCTCCATGTGGAGTCGGTTGCATGGGTATCAGAGCGTAAAGACGTCTTATGCACGCTTTTCTGGCTCCTGACCATGGGAAGTTACATCCGATATGTTGAACAGCCGGGGCTGAACAGATACCTGCCGGTCCTCCTGTTCTTTGTCCTGGGCCTTATGGCCAAACCGATGCTGATCACCTTGCCGTTTGTACTGCTTCTCCTGGATTACTGGCCCCTTAACCGGTTGCCAGTTGTCAGTTGTCAGTTGTCAGTTGAGGGAGCCTCTGATGTTCAAACTTCAGGTTTCAAGCTTCACGCCTCAGTTCTTTGGGAAAAAATTCCTCTTTTCGCGCTTGCGGCTATCTCAGCCATTGTCACCTTTCTGGTTCAGAAAAGCGAAGGTGCTGTAGGCTCGCTGGATGCGTTGCCGCTTACTGCCAGAATTGCCAATGCCCTTGTCTCTTACGTCAGTTATGTCGGTAAAATGATCTGGCCGCTCAATCTGGCGGTCTTTTATCCCCATCCGGAAGTTTTACCCGCGTGGCAGATTGCCGGTGCCTGTCTGCTGCTCATATCTGTAACCTTGCTGGCTATTTGGCAGATTCGGAAGCGTCCCTTTGTTGCGGTGGGATGGCTGTGGTATATGGGGACCCTTGTGCCGGTGATCGGACTGGTCCAAGTCGGAAGACAGTCCATGGCTGACAGATATACTTACATCCCGCTCATCGGCCTGTTTATCATTATTGCCTGGGGGATTCCTGATATTCTGGCGCGCTGGCGCGGAAAAAAATATGAAGCCGTTCTTCACAAGACAATGCTCGCAGCAACAGCCGTCTGCCTGTCCGCGTTTACGGCCCTCACATGGCTGCAAGTCCGATACTGGAGCGACAGCATCACCCTCTATGAACATTCGCTTGAGGTAACCGGTGACAACTATACCATCCATTACAACATGGGAAATGCCTTTTTCTCCCAAGACAGATTTGATCAAGCCGGTGCGCATTATCTCAGCGCGCTTCGAGCGGATCCCGAATCTTCAAAAGCGCACAACAATTTGGGGCTTGTGCTGGCTCGGACAGGACAGCCGAACAAAGCGTTCAGCCTTTATGTCAGGGCCCTGCGGATCGATCCCCAGTTTTCCGAACCCCATGACAATCTGGGCAATCTTTTTGCATCACAGGGCAGACTTGACAAAGCCATTGCCCATTACCTTGAAGCCTTGCGGCTGGATCCTGAATTTCC
Organism: Desulfobacterales bacterium HSG2; assembly: GCA_030378035.1. Taxonomy (GTDB): domain Bacteria; phylum Desulfobacterota; class Desulfobacteria; order Desulfobacterales; family 4be13; genus JAUCGI01. Next base: position 11,036 of record JAUCGI010000113.1, on the reverse strand, counting down.
CGAGGCCCATAACAACTTGGGTCTCGCGCTCATCCGCATCGGAAAAATTGAGGAGGCCGATGCTCATTTTCGCAGGGCGACAGAAATAAAACCTGACTATGCCGATGCACATAGAAACCTTGGCAGAACATTGGCACTCAAAGGAAAGCTTGACAAAGCAGTTGCCAATCTGCATAAAGCAATGAAGATCAGTTTGGAAGAACCGGATTCTCAACACCACCTGAAAAATTTGTCTGAAAGAAAAAAGGAACTGGATGCGGTCATCGAGTATTATCAGAAAGCACTCAGTCCCCAGCCCGGATATGCAAAAGACGCTTTGAACATCGACAATTATGCGAAAGTAGATACAGTCAGAAAGGAATATGACAAACTCCTTTTACTAATTAAGTAATCTTGCTCTTTCTCTTTCTCTTGCTCTTAATCGAATGGACGCGGGCAGGAGCAGGATTAAGAGCAGGAGCAAGAGCAAGAGCAAGGCAGGAGCAGGAGCAAGAGCAAGAAAAGCAATGATGTCCGGTAAAAAAACATTTTTCAACATACGCCCTGATCTTCTGATCAGCCTGTTTCTCGTCATCGCCATACTTGCAGCCTACTGGCAGGTGAGGGAGCATGAATTTGTCGCGTTTGATGATGACGTGTATATCATCAGGAATCCCCATGTTCGCGGCGGGCTGACCTCAGAAAACATCGCATGGGCATTTACTGCCGCTTATGCGAATAACTGGCATCCCCTAACATGGCTGTCACACATGCTGGACGTTCAGGTTTACGGAATGAACCCGGGGCAGCATCTTATGACCAATGTGCTGTTCCATATCGCAAACACGTTACTGCTCTTTTTCATTCGAGGACGGTAATATGAAAACGCACCTATTTGTCGGTTTGTACGAGATACCGTACCTATCCAAGCGAAGCGCTTCTGAAATATGTTGACTCCTGCTTTTTGGTCAGAAACGGGAGGGGAAATTTTTTACTGAGGTATTTGCGTCTGCCTTGATTAATGCCTGTGACACGGCAAACCATACAGATAGGTACGGTTTGTCGTTCAAAATGCTCGATGGGTACGTTTTCATATTACTGCCCTCAGACGAATGACCGGAGATTTATGGCAGAGTTGCTTTGTGGCGGCCCTGTTTGCAATCCACCCGCTCCATGTGGAATCGGTGGCCTGGGTGTCGGAACGCAAAGATGTGCTCAGCACCTTTTTCTGGATGCTCACCATAAGGAGTTATATCCGATATGCCGAGCATCCCGGAGTGATCCGATACCTGCCGGTTTTTATCTGCTTTGCCTTGGGCCTCATGGCCAAACCGATGCTGGTGACATTGCCGTTTCTCCTTCTCCTGCTTGACTGCTGGCCGCTTTGTCGGTTGTCGGTTGTCGGTTGTCCGGTTTTCCGGTTGGGCGGTCTTTAATCTTTTTGGAAAAAGTTCCACAAAGGGAAGGCCGGCGAGGCGATTCTCTGTTTTCAAAACGCCTTGCGAATAAAGCCCGATTATGCGGATGCATCCGGCAACCTTGAAAAAATTCTGACAAGAGTTCGGAAGGAAGATGTTAAAAACAACCATGAGTGACAATCATACGCATAAGGAGACCTTCTTCAACATCCGTTGTGATCTTCTGATCTGCCTGTTTCTGATTATCGCCATTCTTGCTATCTATGGCCAGGTGAGGAATTATGCTTTTATCACCTTGGACGACGATGATTATGTTGCGAAAAATCCCCATGTCCGGGCCGGCCTGACCTCGGAAAGCATTGTGTATGCGTTCTCTTCCACAGAAGCGGCAAACTGGCATCCGGTGACATGGCTCTCCCATATGCTGGACGTCCAGCTCTGGGGGATGAATCCGGGACAGCATCATCTCACCAACGTGCTCTTTCACATCGCGAACACGCTCTTACTCTTTTCTGTTCTCCGGAGGATGACCGGCGATTTATGGCAGAGCGCGTTTGTTGCGGCCCTGTTTGCGCTCCATCCGCTCCGGGCCGAGTCGGTGGCATGGATATCGGAACGCAAAGACGTGTTAAGCGCGTTTTTCTGGATGCTGACCTTATGGAGCTATGTCCGATATGTTGAGCATCCGGGAAGAAACGAGTATCTCCTAACGATCCTCTTCTTTATGCTGGGCCTCATGTCCAAGCCGATGCTGGTGACACTGCCGTTTGTGCTGATTCTGCTGGATTACTGGCCTCTCAGGCGATTGAAATTCAAACCGTCCCCATTGAAAACCGGGACGTCCCAATTCAGTCTTCAATCGTCAGTCCTTGAAAAAACACCTTTCTTCGTTCTCACAGTTGCCTCAAGTGTCATCACCCTTCTGGTTCAGAAAGGCGGAGGGGCTGTCGCTTCCCTGGAGGTTTACCCGTTTCATGTCAGGGTTGGAAACGCACTGGTCTCTTACATAAGTTACATCGGAAAGATGATCTGGCCCTCCGAACTGATTGTCTTCTACCCGCATCCCGGAGTATTGCCGGGGGGGAAGGTTGCAGGGGCCGGCCTGCTGATCGTATCCATATCCCTGCTTGCAATCATTCTTGTGAAACGAATGCCCTGTTTCATTGTGGGATGGCTGTGGTACCTGGGAACACTTGTCCCTGTCATCGGACTGGTGCAGGTCGGCTCACAGGCCATGGCAGACCGATATACATACATACCGCTGATCGGACTGTCTGTTATTATTGCGTGGGGAGTTCCCCGGATGCTCGTAAGCCTGCCCCCGACGCTCCTCGGACGGTACGGAAAAAAAGGGATTGCCATAATCAGCGCGGCAATGCTTCTTATGCTGATGACAGCTTCTTACAGACAGGTACAATACTGGAAGAACACCCTTCCTCTTTTTGAGCATGTGCTTGATGTGAACCCCGGCAGTTCCCGGGCCCACTATAATATGGGAATTGAATTGGCAAACCAGGGGAGACTCTCTGAGGCGGTCAGCCATTATTCCGAGGTATTGCGGATAAATCCCAATCATGCCAGGGCGCATAACAATATCGGTATTGTTTTGACAAAGCAGGACAAGACAGATGAAGCCATCCGTCATTTTTCCCGGGCGCTGCGTTCGGATCCCGATTACACCGAAGCGCATTATAATATGGGAATTGCTTTGGCAAATCAGGGCAAAACAGATGAGGCCATCCGATATTATCTTCAGGCCCTGCGTCTGGATCCTGATGATCCGGAAGTTTGCAATAACCTGGGAGCTGCGCTGCTCCGGAACAAAAAGCTCCGGGAGGCTGCCTTTTATTTTCAAAAAGCCCTGCAAAAGAATCCTGACTATACTGAGGCGCGTAACAATCTGAAAAAAGCATTGGCAGCGCGAAAGGATGTTGACAGGGCTGTTAAAAATATCCGGGAAACGCTTAAAAACACTCCGGGAAACCCTGATCCGTATTATCAGATCGGAAATCTGTACAGAAAGCACGGAGAAGTGGAGCAGGCTATCGCTGAATATCAGAAAGCATTATCTGTTCAGCCGGAGTTTGTCCCCGCACTGAACAATCTGGCGGTTATGTATGCTGTACGGGGAGAATATGACCAAGCGATCTCTTTGCTGGAAAAGGTGACAGAACTTCAACCGGATAATGCTGACGCTTACTATTATATCGCCTGCATATACGCCAGACAAAAAAAGACAGAAAAATCGGTTGACTGGCTTAAAAAATCCGTTGAAAAAGGATATAAAAACTGGGAGTTTCTCAAAACTGACAGTAACCTGGAAAACATCAGAGGCTCCTCATATTACCAGTCGCTTGTCGGTCCGTCGTCAGTTGTCCGTGGTCTGTTGCAACCAGCAACCGGCAACCGGCAACCGACAACCGACCACCGACCACCGACAACCAACCACCGACAACCAACAACCGACAACCGACAACCGACAACCGACAAATAATGAAAAAAATTTTCAACATACGCCCGGATTTTACGGTTTGTCTGCTTCTTATCCTGTCTGTCCTTGTTGTTTACTGGCAGGTAAGGCATTATGAATTTATCAGCTTTGATGATAATGTTTATGTCGCAGAAAATCGCTATGTGAGAGCCGGCCTGACATCGGAGACGATCTCATGGGCTTTCAGTTTTGAAAATAAAAAAGGCGCGTACTGGCAGCCGCTGACATGGCTCTCCCATGCGCTGGATTGCCATCTCTACGAGCTAAACGCCGGTATGCATCATTGGACCAGTCTGATCATTCATATTGCAAACAGCATACTCCTGTTTCTGGTATTCAGACGGATGACCGGGGAAGTCCGGAAGAGCGCGTTTGTGGCAGCCCTGTTCGCCCTGCATCCCCTGAATGTCGATTCGGTGGCCTGGATCGCGGAAAGAAAGAATGTTCTGAGCACCTTTTTCTGGATGCTCACCATGCTGGCTTATGTCCGTTATACAGAACAGCCAGGTTTTTCCAGATACATGCCCGTCTTTCTTGCCTTTTTGCTGGGCCTGATGACGAAACCCATGCTCGTGACCCTGCCGTTTGTGCTTCTTCTGACAGACTACTGGCCCCTTTGCCGATTGTCCGCTGAAGGGACTTTCCGCCAATCCTCAATCTTCAATCTTCTCCTGGAAAAAGTCCCTCTTTTTCTTCTTTCAGCAGCTTCAGTCATAGTCTCTTCATTATCCCTTCAGCACTATCAGAACATAACCGTTGTTCAGGCAGTGCCGATGGAACTCCGTATTGCAAATGCTCTGATTTCATACATACGCTACATTGAAAAAATGATCTGGCCCCGGAATATGGCATTTTATTATCCGTATCCCGACGCGATACCCCTATGGCAGACAGCGGGTGCCGCTGTCTTGTTAATATGTGTGTCCTTTCTGACAATTCGTCTGCTCAGGCGGATGCCCTATCTCATCACAGGATGGCTGTGGTACATCGGAACGCTTATACCGGTCAGCGGATTGGTGCAGACGGGTTTCTGGCCGGCCATGGCCGACCGCTGGGCATACATACCGCTCATCGGCATCTTTGTTATGATCGCGTGGGGAGTTCCCGAAATCCTTGCAGCCCGAATGCCGAATATCGGAAGAGAATACAAAAACAGAGGGCTTGCCATCATAAGCACAGTGATTATCTTAGTCCTTATGACAGTCTCATGGCGGCAGACAGGATACTGGGCCAACAGCATTACGCTTTTAAAACATGCGCTTGACGCCACATCCCATAAAAACTATCTGGCTCGCAATCATCTCGCGGTTGCTCTGGCAGACGTGGGGAAAACAGATGAAGCGATTTATCATTACACCGAAATTCTGCGTTTGAACCCCGGACATGTGAATGCTCATAACAATCTGGGATTTGTGCTGGCAGACCAGAAGCGGACGGATGAAGCCGTCTATCATTATAAAGAAGCGTTGCGCCTTGATCCAGGGTTCGCGAAAGCTCACAACAACCTGGGGATCATTTTGGCAGGCCGGAACAAGACAGCGGAGGCCGTCCGGCATTTTTCCGAGGCCCTGCGCTTAGATAAGGATTATGCGGAAGCATACTATAATTTGGGGCTTGCTTTGGCCGACCAGGGGAAACAGAATGAAGCCATCCGATATTATTCCGAGGCCCTGCGTCTGAATCCTTATGATTCGGAAATTTATAACAACCTAGGCTCCGCTCTGTTTCATACCGGGAATATCAGAAAAGCTGTCGCCTATTTTCAAAAGGCGCTACAAATGAATCCTGAAATCCGCGAGGCGCGCAGCAACCTTAATATGGCATTGGCGGCCCGGAAAAATATCGATGATGCGATTGCAGATATTCAGGAAGAACTGAAACTTAAACCGGATAATCCCGAATTGTATTATAATCTGGGGAATCAGTACGGAAAAATCGGAGAAACGGAATCGGCAATGGCCCAATACCGGAAAGCATTATCCGTTCAACCCGAGTTTACCCGCGCTTTGAAAAAACTGGCAGTCATGTATGCGGTACGAGGGGAATATGACAAGGCCCTTTCCCTGTTAAAAAAGATGATGAAAGTTCATCCGGGCAACCCTGACGCGCCCTATTACATTGCCTGCATATATGCAAGACAAAATAAGGTGGAAACATCCGTTGGCTGGCTTAAAAAGGCCGTTGAAAAAGGATATGAAAACTGGGAGTTTCTGAAAACTGACAGCAACCTGAAAAACATCAGAGGCTCCTCATATTATCGGTCGATTGTCGGTCCGTCGTCCGTTGTCCGTGGTCTGTTGCAACCGACAACCAACAACCGACAACCGACAACCGACAACCAACAACCAACAACCGACAACCAACAACCAACAACCAACAACCAACAACCAACAACCAACAACTGACCAATAATGAATATTTCCAAAATACGCCCGAATTTACCGGTCTGTCTCTTCCTGGCTGTGTCCGTGCTTATCGTTTACTGGCAGGTCAGACATTATGAATTCGTCAGTTTCGATGATGTAATGTATGTCACGGAGAATCGCCATGTGAGGGCCGGCCTGACTCCGGAAAGTGTCTCATGGGCTTTCAACTTCACGGATAAAGAGGGGACTTACTGGCAGCCGCTGACATGGCTTTCTCATATGCTGGATTGTCATCTTTACGGGTTAAATGCTGGCATGCATCATTGGACCAGTCTGATGATTCATATTGCAAACAGCTTACTCCTGTTTTTTGTATTCAGACGGATGACCGGGGAGATCCGGAAGAGCGCGTTTATGGCGGCCCTGTTCGCCCTGCACCCCCTGAATGTCGATTCGGTGGCCTGGGTCGCGGAAAGAAAAAATGTTCTGAGCACCTTTTTCTGGATACTCACCATGCTGGCGTATGTCCGTTACACTGAACAGACCGGTCTCTCCAGATACATCCAGTTGGTTTCAGCGTTTTCCCTGGGCCTTATGACCAAGCCCATGCTGGTAACGCTCCCCTTTGCACTTCTTCTTCTGGACTACTGGCCTCTTGGCCGATTGTCGGTTGTCAGTTGTCAGTCGTCAGTTGTCAGTTGTCAGTCGTCAGTTGTCAGTCGTCAGTCGTCAGTCCTTTTGGAAAAGATTCCTCTCTTTGTACTCTCAGCGGTTTCAGTGGGGATATCTTCTTTATCGCTTCAGCATTATGACAATGTAACCTCCACCCATTTTGCACCGATGACGCTCCGCATTGAAAACGCGCTGGTTTCATACATCGCTTATCTGTGGAAGATGATTTGGCCCCGGAATCTGTCGGTCTATTATCCGTATCCTGAGACCGTACCGGTATGGCAGACACTCGGAGCAGTCATACTCTTGGTAGGCATATCCCTCCTGATAATCCGCAAACTGAGACAGATGCCTTATCTGACAACAGGCTGGCTGTGGTATCTCGGAACCCTTGTGCCGGTCAGCGGCCTGATGCAGACCGGACTGTGGCCGGCCATGGCCGACCGCTGGGCATACATACCGCTCATCGGCATCTTTGCCATGATCGCCTGGGGAGTTCCCCAAGCCCTTGCAAACCTGACTTCGGCTCAGATCGGGAAACGACAGTCCGCAAAAAAAGGACTTGTCATCATAAGCACAGCAGTAATTTTGATCCTGATGACCGTTTCACGGATGCAAGTCCGACACTGGGCCGACAGCATAACCCTTTTCAGACATGCCATTGATGTGACGTCCGATAACTATGTGGCTCATAACCACTTAGGCGGCGCGCTGGCAGCGCGGGGAAAATTCGATGAAGCCATAACGCATTATTCCGAGTCTCTGCGGATCAATCCCGGCTATCTGAGGGCTCTCAACAATCTGGGGCTTGTATTGGCAAAGCAGGACAAAACAGATGAGGCGATCAGCCTTTATTCCAGAATATTGCAGACAAATCCTGCTTATATGCCGGCTCACATCAATATGGGACTGGCTCTGTCAAAGCAGAACAGAATAACGGAGGCCATTGGACACTATTCCCAGGCCCTTGATTTAGAACCGGATCATTTCCTGGCGCACAAAAATATGGGAATCCTTCTCCTGAATATCGGCAAATACGAGAAGGGAATTATTCATTTTCAGGAGGCGTTACGGGCAATGCCGAATCATGCGGATGTACATCATCACCTTGCCAGAGCACATAACAATCTGGGGATTGATTTTGCAAACCAGGGAAAAACAGGTGAGGCGATCCGGCATTTTTCCAAGGCACTGCGTTCAGATGCCACATATGCAGAAGCATATTACAACATGGGGGTTGCTTTGGCAAATCAGGGCAGAACCGGTGAAGCCATCCGATATTATTCCGAGGCCCTGGCTCTGACCCCTGATGATGCCGAGATTCACAACAATATGGGCGTCGCGCTGCTCGGCATGGGAAACATCAGAGACGCGACCCGTCACTTTCAAAACGCATTGCAAAAAAATCCTGACCATGCCGAAGCCCGGGGCAATCTTAAAAAAGCATTGACAGCACAGGAAAATTTTGATAAAGCGGTCACAATAATTCAGGAAAAACTTGAAATCGCCCCGGAAAATCCGGAATTGTATCACGAGCTGGGAAACCTGTACAGAAAGCACGGACAGACAGATGCGGCCACAGAGCAGTATCAGAAAGCATTATCCGTTCGGCCCGATTTTGCCGACAGCTTGCACAGTCTGGCGATCATGTACGCGATGAAGGGAAAATATGACCAGGCCATCTCCTTATTAAAAAAAGAGACAGAACTTCGGCCGGATCATGCCGAAACTTACTATTCTGTTGCCTCCATATACGCGAGGCAGAATAAGACAGAACAATCGGTCAACTGGCTAAAAAAAGCGATAGAAAAGGGATTTGACCGATGGGAGCGTATCAAAACCGACGTTAATTTGGAAAACATCAGGAATTCCTCCGATTACAAAGAGATGATTAAAGATTACTGAGGAACTGTGACCGAACAACTTCCATTCCCGCTCCTGCCGGACTGACAAATCCGGCAGCGGCCCGGATTTGTCAATCCGAGCCGAGCATACCGGGGATGTTATTTGGTCACGATTACTGAGTTTTATGCAGGGTGGGTGCAGCGAAGCGAACCCCACAAAACTGAGTTTATGCAGGGCTGGACAATTCAAGGGAAATACAATGACGGATCAGACAATGCACGATTACCAAAAGAAACGGATTGCCAACTGGAACAATATCTCCCGCTTATATGAAAACCCGAAACGGGCCGGCGCGTTTTACCAGAAACTTCTCCGGCATTATTACAAGTTCCTTATCCCTCCGGGATTACGGATATTGGAACTGGGATGCGGCCATGGGAACCTGTTAGCTTCTCTGAAGCCCTCTGTGGGAGTCGGGGTCGATTTTTCGGAGGAAATGCTCACGCGTGCTTCGGCAAAACATCCCGAGCTGTTTTTCGTCCGAGCCGATGCACACGAGATCGCGTTCAGGGAGCCGTATGACGTGATTATCCTCTCCGACATGGTGAATGATGTATGGGATGTGCAGCGCATTTTCAAATCGCTTCATGGGATGAGCCATCCGGGAACCCGTCTGATTCTGAATTTCTATAACAACCTGTGGCGCATTCCCCTGTCAGTCACCAGACACCTGAAACTGAGTGCCGAAGTTCTGGAGCAGAACTGGCTGTCTCCCCATGATATTTTCAATCTGCTGGAACTGGAAGATTTTGAGGTCATCAAACATATCCGATCTGTTCTGTTTCCCTTGGATGTTCCGTTGTTATCCAATCTGATGAACCGATATCTGGTGAACATATTCCCTTTCAGCTCCTTTGCACTGACGAATTTTGTAATCGCCCGGCCTGCTCCGGTCCGGAAACAGTCTGCGCCGCTCGGGCAGCCTTCCGTCTCCGTGATTATTCCCGCCCGGAACGAAGCCGGTAACATCGAAAACATTCTGAGGCGTACGCCTTCCCTCGGGTCGGATACGGAACTGATATTTGTCGAGGGCGGTTCGAGCGATAACACGTTTGAGGCCGTTGAACAGGCAAGAGACCGATTTCCCGAAAAAAAATGCAGACTCTTCAGACAATCCGGAAAGGGAAAAGGAGACGCTGTCCGATTAGGCTTTGAAAAAGCCGAGGGGGACATTCTGGTGATATTGGACGCTGACATGACCGTCCCGCCGGAGGATCTGCCCCGCTTTTTTGATGCAATTGCCTCGGGAAAAGGCGAATTTGTCAACGGCGTCCGACTCGTCTATCCCCTGGAAAAAGAATCCATGCGCTTTTTCAATATCCTCGGAAACAAGTTCTTCAGCCTGGCTTTTTCATGGCTGCTCGGACAGCCGATAAAGGACACCCTCTGCGGAACAAAAGTGTTATGGAAACGCAACTATGAGCTGATTGTCAAAAATCGGCATTATTTTGGCGACTTTGACCCTTTTGGCGATTTCGACCTGTTGTTCGGCGCGGCAAAGCTTAATTTCAAAATTGTTGAACTCCCAATCCGTTACCGCTCCCGAACTTACGGCGACACCAACATTGACCGCTGGCGACACGGATGGCTTCTGCTTAAAATGGTTCTGTTTGCGGCAAAGCGCATAAAGTTTGTCTGAAGCTGCAAAGGGACCATCATCAACCTATGACAGAGGTAATCGACCGATGATTAAAGAAATCTATATCGACAATTTTCGATGTTTGACAAATTTTCGGATCAAGCCAGGGAACTTTCAACTCTGGCTCGGGACAATGGTTCGGGCAAAACTTCAGTACTGGATGCATTGCGCTACGTTCAACGGCTGATGCGAGGTGAGCATGTGGAGGCTATTTTCAATGAAAATAGCCTGACAACCTGGGATAAAAGGAGAGAGCAGACGATTGGGTTCTCCCTGCTGATAAATGAAGAGGTGTACAAATATGAACTGAAGATTGAATATCCAAGTCAGAAATATAAACAACATATTAAAAGGGAAGAATTAATCTGGAAAGATTCGCCTTTCTTCCTGTACGATGGGCAGGAGGCGTATCTCTATCGTATCAACTGGAATACTTGAACTTGCCGTGCGGACAGGCAGAATAGACGTGATGATCGAGAATCAGGATGAGGACATATTTCATCTCGAGGAGCAGCGGGACCTTTCAAAAAGCGACCTGTACCGGTTTGCCGGCTATCATTTTCTGG
>JAUCGI010000221.1 GCA_030378035.1 Desulfobacterales bacterium HSG2 | reverse complement strand
CACCTGAAAAAACGGATTCTGAAGTTCATCGACTTTTTTAATGAGACAATGGCCAAGCCGTTTAAGTGGACTTATAAGGGTCGCCCGTTGACTGTATAGGGGGGGTACGAACTTACAAAGTGGTGTACTACGGAGTTTGAATACCAGAAACTTTACCAAACACGCAATGAGCTTTTCACTTTGTCAGAACAGGTCAGCCATCCGGTAGATTTTGATCTCGGTTTTCTTTGACGCGGATGTCGCTTTCATAAATCACATTTTCAAAGCTTCCAGGCTTCTAAAAACGGTCCTCAGACTTCGGAACACCGCGCTGAAATGGCAGATTGCGACAGTCAGGAATTTTCTGAGAGACGCAGCCGAGTTGTCGCCGGCTGTCAGGGCTGTTACAAACATGATAATATCTTTGCTTGGCCGGCTCGCGAGATGATCGCTCGCAAAATAAGGGGAAACACCGCTGCACTGAAATTTCTGTCCCAGATGCAAAACAGACATAGACCTAAAGGATTCCGGAGATACTTTTCGGCATCCTTCATTTATGGGCTTACATTTTTAAGTTCGTAGCGCCGCCTAAAGGCGGAACTACGAACTTTTTGTAGCGCCGCCTAAAGGCGGAACTACGAACTTTTTGTCATCTGAAAAGTGAAACTACTTTTCAGGCAAAATAACCCTCTATATAATAAGGTATGAACAAAAGGCAGAAATTGGTGTCTTTACATTATCAAAATCAGGCCTGAAAAGCCGGACTGGCTCAGACTGAGTTTACAATCGGGTTAATATATTGTTTTCCGCTTGTCAGATGTTTAAAAAGGATGCCGATAAGACAAGACCAGACGGGATCTGTTCCATTTAAATAAGGATGCCGATAAGACGGGAAGTCCCTGACGGATGCATGCCGGCTCGATTTAAAAAAGGATGCCGATAAAGCAAGAAGTCCCTGACGGCTGACATATCCGAACTCGCCGGATTTACCCATCCTGCGGGAGCGTTATATAGATCAAAGAACCGATTTAAAAAAGGATGCCGATAAAGCAAGAAGTCCCTGATGGCTGACATATCCGAACTCGCCGGATTTACCCATCCGGCGGGAGCGCTATTTAGTTATTTAGATCAAAAGAATCGGTGTAACCAAAATAAAGCAGAGTTAATTTTCTGAGGCTTAAACGCGGAGGCCGCAGAGAACGCGGAGTTCCGCAGAGGATACCGGAATTCTGCCCGTTTCCATCTCTGCGTCCCGCGTTTTATATCTCAGGTTCGGCTATCATGTTTCCTTTTGGTTACGCTCAAAAGAATGAAGTTCTGGAATGGAAAAAATGGAAATCCGCCCCATATCTTACCAGGAATACCCCAAAGAACCGGTGATGATAGACAACCTTTCCACCAAGTTTATGAAGCAGTCGAGGTTTGTCCCCCTGTCATTAATCCGTGACACCCTCCGACTCGCGATGGCCGACCCGGAGGACAGTCACACCATTGACGCGTTAAAATTTGCTTACAGCCTGAACATCGAGGCGTATCAGGGAAAAGCCGAGGACATTCTTGAAGCCATTGAAAGATTGTACGGGGCCGGAAGCCAGTCCATAGAGACGATCATCGAAGAGGCGGACAAGGATATCTATGAAATAGCGGTTGACGGGGACGAGGATGTGGATCATCTGAGGGACTTGGCTTCGGAAGCGCCCATCATCCGGCTGGTCAACCGGCTGATCCTGAACGCGGTGGAAATGAAGGCCAGCGACATTCATTTTGAGCCATTTGAAAATGAATTCAAGGTAAGATATCGTATTGACGGCGTACTGAATGACATTGAATCTCCGCCGGCCCGGCTTCAGGCGGCTGTCATCTCCAGAGTCAAGATTATGTCCAAGCTGGATATTGCAGAACGCCGGCTCCCCCAGGATGGGAGAATCAAACTGAAAATCGCGGACAAGGAGATCGACTTCCGGGTCTCCACCATTCCGACCCTCTTCGGCGAGAGCCTTGTCATGCGGATATTGGACAGGGACACGCTTATCCTTGATTTGCAGAAGCTGGGCTTTCCCCGGGATGTCTTTGCCCGGTACATCGAACTGATCACACAGCCTTACGGCATGGTTCTGGTCACCGGCCCCACCGGCAGCGGAAAGACATCGACCTTATACACCACCCTTGCAAAGATAAACGCTCCTGAAAATAAGATCATCACGTTGGAAGACCCGGTGGAATACCAGTTGCGGGGGGTCAATCAGATCCAGGTCAGCCCGAAGATCGGCCTGACATTTGCGGGCGGCCTGCGCGCAATCGTCCGCCAGGATCCGGATATTATTCTGGTCGGAGAGATCAGAGACAGGGAGACCGCGGAGATAGCGATTCAGTCCGCGCTGACCGGGCATCTGCTCTTCAGCACCCTGCACACCAACGACTCGGCAGGAGCGATTACACGCCTTCTTGACATGGGAGTGGAAAATTTTCTTTTAAGCTCCACCCTTTTGGGGATATTGGCCCAGAGGCTTGTCCGGGTGATCTGCCCCCATTGTAAAACCCAGGTCGCGCCTGATGAAAAGCTCCTGAGGTCAATGAATCTGAGTCCCGGTGAAGCTGCAAATATCCGGTTTTTCAGCGGGGAAGGGTGTGAAACTTGCAGATCCACCGGTTTCAGAGGAAGGACAGCCATTTTTGAATATCTTCCGGTGGATGATGATATTCGGAGGGAGATTATTGAGCAGGCAAGCACGGAAAAAATCAAAAAGACTGCAATCAGAAAAGGCTTTGCGACTCTGAGACAGGACGGATGGCGGAAAGTCAGAGAGGGGGTTACCACAATTTCCGAAGTGCTTCGGGTGACGCTTGAAATTTAAGTTTTAAGTGTCACTGCGATTGGGTTTTCTGCGGCAAAATGTTGACAAGAAAATCATATTGTGGCATAAAGACTTAAAGAAATGTTTCAAAACAAAGTGGACGGAATTTGAAATAAGGGGGGTGATTCTATAAGCGTCTGATGTGTTATTTGTCTTAATTGAAATTTAAGTAGCTTTTGTTATAACATTCAAGCAAAAAGGAAGGGAGAACATGAAAAAAGGAGTAGATATACGTCCGAGTCTGCGGACAAATTGTGGTGTTTGTTGTGTCACGCTGATTTCCTTGCTCGCTTTTGCAGTATTCGCTGTCACTACTGCTTCGGCTCAGGATCTGAGGGCGGCTCACAGTGTTGATTCTGAAACTTACAAAGTCGGCTCAGAGCTGACTGTTACCACTCAGATCACTTACAAAGGAACCTTGTCGGCCATAGGGATAAATGTTGATCTGCCGGATAACTGGACTTATATTGGTAAGGGCGGAGAAGATTCTCCTAGTGCAAAAGAGCTCGATTCCGGAGATATAGAGTTTTACTGGACTGAAATCCCGAAAGACCAGATCGATTTCACATATACGGTGAAGGTTCCTGAAACAAGTATCGGTCAGAAGCAGATATCGGCCACTGTGAAATATCGGCATACGGAAGGGGAGATTCAGGAACCCATTCTGCCTGATCCCCTGTATGTCGATGCTATGCCTGACGACGCGTATCTGTTTGAAGCAACGCACACCTGCGACGAATATATTCCGGGTTCTAATCTGACAGTAACAAATGAAGTGGAATATGACGGTTTTTTGTCAGCTATGGGTGTTCAGGTGGATCTTCCGGATGGATGGTCTTATGTTTCACATAGCGGTGACGGGGAGATCAATGTAAAGGAACTTGCCTCCGGGTACCTGGAAATTTTCTGGGGAGCTGCTCCTCCTCCGAGTCCGATTAATTATACATACACAGTGAGCGTTCCCGACTGGGCATCCGGAACGCAGGAAATTTCGGCCCGTGCGTTGTACCGACGAACCGGCGAGGAATTTGAAAATTTCATAATACCCAATCCGTTGCGTATTTCACAACACAGCATAAACGGATACATCGAAGGAACGGTAAGCCCGAACGTGGTGGCACATGTGACCACAACAGGCGGGGGCGAGGCGTGGACCAAGACCGACGGCACTTTTTTCATGCCCCATATATCAGGTACGTTTATCCTGACAGCCAAAGCGGATGGATATGAAACATTCACCAAGTCTGTCAGCGTCATTAACAGGCAAATCACAACGGTGAATATTCCCCTCGTCTCGGATGTTGATGATACCAAACCGATAGCGGACATTGTCTCTCCGGCTTCGGACGTGACCATCCATGAAGGGGAGTCTGTCGATTTTTACAGTTCTGTCACAGACGGCAATCCGCCCTTCACCTATTTGTGGGACTTTTACGGCGGTTTTCCCGGCTTCAGATATTCCAATGAGGAACATCCCGGAAGTATCACCTTTCACAAAGCAGATACTTATAATGTCACCTTCAGAGTCATCGACAATGACGGAGACATGAGCACTGCTTCCGTCACCGTCACTGTATTGGAAGCTTCGGTGAATACACCGAGCGCCTCAATCACATCCCCGCTTTCAAATGTAACCATTGACAGAGGCGGGTTTGTTAATTTTGAGGGAACCATTACGGGCGGTAACGTGCCGTTCGAATATTCATGGGACTTTGGCGGCGGTGCTGTGGATTCTTATATGGAAGATCCCGGAAATGTGACTTTTCAAGATGCAGGAACCTATATCGTCATTTTTAAGGTGACAGATGAGGACGGAGATACTAGCAGTGATTCTGTCACAGTGACAGTTAAGGAGCCTCCTTCGGGCACATATCCGATAGCCTCCATTCAGTCTCCTTATTTACCTGTAACAATCTATGAAGGGGAATCTGTTTATTTTCAGGGGTCTGTTACGAGCGGTGATGCGCCGTTTATGTATTCATGGGACTTTGGCGGTGCTGCTCCGAATTCCAACTTGGAAGATCCGGGATATGTGACTTTCCAGAACCTCGGCGTTTATACAGTTTCCTTCACCGTCACTGAAGCGAACAACATCCAAGACACAAGCAGTGATTTTGTCACGATAACGGTAATCGAGCCTCCGATTGACACATGGCCGAAAGCATCCATAGTATCTCCGGTTTCGGATACGGCCATTAATCCAGGCGAATCGCTTAATTTTCTGGGTTCTGTTGTAGAAGGCGACACGCCGTTTATGTATTCATGGGACTTTGACGGCGCTGCTCCGAATTCCAACTTGGAAGATCCCGGGAGCATCACCTTCCAAACAGCGAGAACTTATACAGTCACCTTTACTGTCACCGAAGTGAACAAACCTGAGGATACGAGCAGTGCTTCAGTGATAATAAGAGTCAAGGAACCGATAGAAGACACAGTGCCTGAGCCGTCCATCGTCTCACCTCTTTCGGATATGACCATTTATGAAGGTGAGTCTCTGAATTTCGAGGGGTTGGTTGTTGATGGTGACATGCCGTTTACCTATCTGTGGGATTTCGCCGGTGTGGTTCCGAATTCCGACTTGGAAGATCCCGGAAGCGTGGAATTTACCACCGAAGGCGTTTATAAAATCACATTTACCGTAATCGATGCTGACAATGATATGGGCCCAAGCGATTCAGTAACGATAGAGGTAATACCTGTGCCTCCTGAGCCTTCTCCGCCTAAAGCGTCCATTCAGTCTCCGCCGTCAGATATGACCATCAAACCGGGAGAATCGCTCAATTTTCAGGGAACTGTGGCGGACGGGAATCCGCCGTTTAGCTATTCGTGGAGTTTCGATGGTGTTGTCGAAAACTCTGATGCAAAAAATCCCGGGGATGTGACTTTTCCTGCTCAAGGGGAGTATCGCGTTACCTTCACTGTAACAGATATTGACGGAAAAGTGGACAGCGATTCCGTTATGATAACTGTTAAAGACCCTGATCCGGCCGATCTTCCGCCGAAGGCGTTCATCGCGTCTCCGCTTGTGGATGTGACAATTCTGGAAGGGAAATCTGTCGATTTCCAGGGAACTGTGGCGGACGGGAATGCGCCGTTTACTTATTCATGGAATTTCAGAGGCGGCGCGACGAATTCCAATTTGGAAGATCCCGGAGATGTGACATTCTCCAGAGAAGGGGTTTATTTAGTCACCTTCACTGTGAGGGATGTTGACGGAGATGAGGACAGTGATTCGCTGACCGTCACCGTGACCTCCGAAGAACTGGAAGGTTACTCTGTCATGCCCGAGATGTGGATAGGAGCGGTCATCCACACAGAAGAAAAGGGGCCGGTGGAAGCGGTCTGGAGAAAAGGCGGGGAAGACTCAACTGCCGGAGGGGACAGCGTGATCTGGGGATATTTCTATGCCAGTCCCACAGATGTTGAATGGGGACATTACCAGAACCCCGAGGTGTTTGTCAAAATCTGGTTTGATCGAAGCGGACGGGTTGATGTGAATTATTTCCATGTGTCCGTACCGGATATCGCTGTTTATTCTGACTATCCTTATGATGATAACTGGGACAAAAAGGGAATGACCACTCTGGAGACAAGGTATATCCGCCAGTACTACGAAAACGGGCAGAGTTATATGGAAGATAGAACCGAGGACGGATATGCTGCTGAAGGAACCGCATGGGGGGATCCTTCAGGGGAACGCATTGTCAACGGACTCAGGATCGGATCAGTTATCAAAACTGAGGAGATGGGGCCCATTGACGCGGTTTGGCGAAAAGGAGGCTACAGCAATACTTCGCGGGGCGATGAGGTTGTCTGGGGCCTTTTCCATGCTGATCCTGACCAGGTGAACTGGGGATCTAGGGAAAACCCGGATCTGTTTGTCAAAATCTGGTTTGACGCCAGCGGCAGATTGGATGTGAACTTCTTTCATGTGTCCGTGCCTGATATAGAGGTCTTCTCTGATTTTCCGTATGATGGCCGGTATGATCAGGAGGGCGTGGCGATTATGGACGACAGATATATTCGGCACGAATATCAGAGACCGTAAAAGCGTAACATAAGACTTCCGAAGTTTTCAAAACTTCGGAAGTCTGATTTTTTCCTACTCATTTCCATAAAAATTCCGGAGTGAAAGGGCCTTGAATATGGGGAAATCCTGCACTCCGGTTTTTGTCTTCGTGCCATTTGTCGGCAACTGAAAAGCTTCCAGAGAGCGCGCCTAATCCTTTACCGAAATACATTTCCATCACCGGGGTGAAAAAAATTTTCATGGAGATCCTGCACTCCGGTTTTTGTCTTCGTACCATTTGTCGGCAACTGAAAAGCTTCCAGAGAGCGCGCCTAATCCTTTACCATGAAAATAGATTTTCATCACCGGGGGCAATTAAATTTCTTCCGGAGAGAACACCAAAGATATCCCGAAGGGATTACATCCCAGGTTGCTCGCTTTTCCTTCAAGCCTTCATTTCCCCAAGGCAGAGGCGACAATGGGAACTAAAGGTGTCACAGAAACATGAAATTACTTCGTGATAAGGAACTTGAAAAATCTTCTGTAGCAGCCAACTGCCTCATGAACAGAGAAAGGAAAGCGTTCGGAGATAACAGTTATCAGAAAGAAATACACATAAACCCGGTGACATTTTTAAAAAACCGTGCTGAAAAAGAAGATAAAGTCAGATGGCTGGATATCTGTTGCGGCAGAGGCAGGGCACTGATACAGGTTGCAGAAGATTTCAGAAAAAAGCACGCTGGTCAGAAATTTTCCTTTACGGGTATTGATCTGGCAGGTCATTTCGACCCGGTTCCGAAAGAGATAACCAACCTGAAGCTGATCGAGTCCTCTCTTGCAAACTTTGACACAGAATTTTCTTTCGACCTGATAACCTGTGTTCACGGGATGCACTATGTCGGAGACAAGCTGGATGCAATCACCAAATATGTCAAATATCTGAAAACAGATGGTTTGTTTCTCTGCAATATTGATACGAACGATATGTTTGATAAAAAAGGTAAAAGACTGGGCAGAAAGATCAACTCGATTTTGAGAAATCAGGGCTTATCTTATGATTCAAGGAAAAAACTCTTAAAATGCAGAGGCAGAAACGAAATATTTTTACCTTTTAAATATGTGGGTGCAAATGACAGATACGGTAAAAACTATACGGGGCAGAATACTGTTTCTTCATTATATAAAGACCTCCGAGGTTTTTAAAACCTCGGAGGTCTGGCAGCTTTAATATTTAGCCATCAGATTTTTTATCGGGAACCAGATAGCTCTCTGTCCATTCCGGATGAGGCGGCAGATTCCCGTTTCGGATATCTTCCTGCCATTCGGAATCGGATTTCCGGGTATCAATTTGGGTCTCGAATTCGTAGTGGCTCAGCACGGGGCCCGCGTACACCATCCGGTCATCTCCGTTGTCAACGGCAATCATCATCAGATGAACATTGCCCACGCCCTGATGGAGAATACATCCCGGATCCCCGGATAAAATATCAGGGAAATCAGTATGCACATCGGCGACGATGGCGTCCCATGTATCGGAATCTGCTCTTTCCTTATAAAACAGCTCCGGATACCAGCCGCTATATTGTAATGGCTCACATCCTCCTCCTGTAACTTCGATGATATCTTCCAGAAATCTGATTTCAATTTGATCAAGTTCCGTCTGGGCAAGCTCTTTCGAGGCAATCCCTTTAAGCAGGTTTGTCTTTTGAGCAAAATTTTCGAGAAAATGAACCTGGCTGTCCTGAATTTCCCGAATATTCACCCTATATCTTGTACCCCAAGCCGTTACTATTTCAAACTGCCGATCCGGGAAAGGTGTATTCCGTATCAGATCAGCCGTAAGCGTTGCCATCTTTTCAAGTCGCTGCCAGAATTCCGGCCGGGGTTCCACAAAGCCGGCCGGATAATAACATATCCATATGGATGTAGCAGATTGCTTGACATAGAGTATTGTATCATGCCGGAGTTGCGTCCATGAAGCCATCTGGGTGTTCAGTGTTTTCATACTCCATGCGCGGGTTCGCATGGCTTCGGGGTATTTGGGGTCTGTTGTCGGCATCGAGAGATCTCGTAAGGTTGCCAGCCAATTCATGTAAATATTTTCTTCCCAAATATCCTCGTCCTGCCTCTCAACCACAGTCCGAACAGCGGCCAGATTATGCTGATAGTTGTATCCGTCCCGGAAGACTCTGCCGCCGCTCGTTATTCGGGCCACAATCTCCGGAACAATCTGGTTGTTTCCGAATACCGAAAACGCGGTGTCTATGCAGGAAGGGATACGGCGTTGTTCTTCGATATTATCCCAAAGGATGTTATCGTACACCACTTTTGACATGGCCCAACTGTCCAAAGCAAACCGTTGCCCGAGGAATGTGAATGACCTCGGCAGCTCGGCTTTGCCGAACGGCGAAACAAAATAGGGATGACTCTGAATTTCCTGAAAGCCGGCTTGGCTGTTCATAATGTCCGTTTGCAGACGTTCCAGCGTTTCCAGATTTTCAATGTCGGAAGGAGACTGAATGCCCGCGATACCCAGTATGGTATCAAGATGATCAAACGTCATCGAATCGGCTCCGCCCACGAAGGTCCGGAGCATCTGATCAAAATGCCGCCACCCTTCAAACCTGTCCGACTGTCTGAGCAGATCGTGAAGAACTATGGCCGCGCCAAGTTCACGCGGTGAAGCCTCCTGAGTATCGCCGGCGACGCGCAGATCAATTCTTCCCAGCCACATCATGGCGCGGAAATATCGCTTCAGATTTTCTGATTTTTCATAGTGTCCGCGCACCTTGAACTGTGAAAAATCGACCTTTCGATCACGCCCGAAAAGACTGATTTCCTGAAGCCGCTCTTCCGAAACTGCCGACAGCGTATCGGCAACCCGCTCATCCTGGCTCAGATGTGTTGCCGCTGTTCCACCTGAAAGCAGGGAACGTGCGACCGCCAGAAAATAGTCGGCATCCGCAATGCTTTCTCCGAGCACACCGTCACCGTACTGATCTGAGGCATCGGGTATTTTGTCTGACATCCCTTTCAGAATCTCACTGAGAGCATCCGCAAGGTAACTCTCCTCAATCTCCTCCAGCATCGCGTCATAAGACCGGTGCCACGCGTGAAGAATGGCGTCAGCCGAGACAAACACCGGAAGGTCTCTGACATATATCCTCTGAAAAATATCTGCGAAACTTGATGCTCCCATACGCTCGCTCACCACAAATCCGTTTTTCTTAAATACTTCCAGTTCCGCCGGATTCAGGCGAAAGTCGTATTTGTAATCTTCCGGCTCACTGCTGAATTCATCCCAGAACGCCGCGGTGGTCACATCCCAACTGATCTGGGGAAGATAGTCGGCATTTGCGGGATATCGTTCCGAAAATTCCTGGGGCGATATCTGGCCGATCTCCGCCAGAGCCTCGTCAAACGCGGCCCCGTAGCCGACAAATGACCGGTTTGACCTCGCAGTCTCCGGGGTCTCCTGATCCTTTCCCGCGGCAAAACCGTCCTCTCCGCCTGAATCCGCATGGTAGCCGTCGCCGGTGTAGAGCTGAATCATTCGCAGAAGCTCGCTCAGGCTGATGCGCCAGTCTTGGGGATTGTAGTCCGAGTTGTGGAAAACGCAGGTCCTGTCGCCGTCGCCCGGAGCGTATCCGTCCTCCCCGTCGGGGTCGCAGTGATAAACGCCCTCATTGTAAAGCTGAACCACGCGGAGCAGCTCGGAAAGACCGAAACTGTAATCCGGGGGACGATAGTCCGCGCTGTGATATGCAGCCACAGGCGCAATTCCCCAGCCGGTGCATACGGCAAACAGCACTGTGAAAAAGAAAATGCTCAGGGTGTTTCGTTTTTCTCTCATGATTCCTCCTTTTTATTGCGGTGAATAAAATAACCCGATTTGCTTATACTTAATGAGGTTTTTTCAAAATGTTGTCAAGGACCTTCAGCGAAGACTTGGTCTGTGTGTTTGAAAAATGAAAGTTGGGAGGTTTGGATAATTCATAAAATGGATTCCGGGTCAGAATGGCAGGGCCGCTCGTGCTCTGAGCAAGACGTGCTCTGAAGGCCCTGCCATTCTGCCCGGAATGACATCGTTAGGGGATCGGGCCGGCCAGGATTTGCAATCCCGTCCATCCTGTCAGCGAAGTGCCGTTTGGTCTGTGTATTTGAAAAATGGAAGAAAGTTTGGGAGGTTTGGGTGGATAATTCATAAAATGGATTCCGGGGTCAGAATGGCAGGGCCGGTTCGTGCTCTGACCAATATGTGCTCTGAAGGCCCTGCCACTCTGCCCGGAATGACATCTGTTAGCGCAATCCCGTCCATCCTGTCAGTATTTGAAAGTTTGGGTGGATAATTCATAAAATGGATTCCGGGGTCAGAATGGCAGGGCCAGTTCGTGCTCTGAGCAAGGAGGCGTTGTAATCAGAAAATGTTTAATTCGTCTTCCCCAAGGGAAACATCAGAAACAACCTTTATGGAACTGATGTGAAATCTGTTTTTAAGGATTTCGATATTTCTGTTTCTGATGCCCCTCATTTTGGAGATGTTCCGCGGATGAACGCTTATGGAGATGGTTTCATTCGGAGCATTTTGTGATTCTATCACTGACGAAGCTCTGTCAAGAAATATCTCCGAATGAACAAGGTGCCCGAAGGCCGGATGATAAGGCCCTGCAAGGATGCTCCCTTCTTTCAGAAGGTCTTCCGATGCCTGAAGCCCCATGCGTATCACCGGAATTTTTCTTTCCCTGAAAAAAAGATAAAGCCTTTTTACCAGAGTGACACATTCATCCAACGGCATGGGTGCATACTTCCCGCTGTCATACCATCTGGCGAGCAGGCTGTCAGCAAGGACCACGGTGGGATAAATTCTGACAAAATCAGGGGAGAGGTCCGCAATTTTATGTGCCGCGGCCATGGCGATCGCTTCATCATCCCCAGGCAGTCCCACCATCATCTGCATTCCCACACTGTAATCCCGTTCCTTTAACAGAGCAGCCGCCTTTTCAGTGTCCGCCGAGGTGTGCCCCCGACGCGCCATTGCCAGCACCCGGTCATCCATGGACTGGACACCGAGTTCAATGGTTGAAACCGGAAACCCTCTGATGAGGTCAAGCCTTCGGTTGTCTATGGTATCCGGACGGGTGGAAAAGCGGATGCTGTCAACACTTCCATTTTCTGTAAACCGGGCGGCTTCTTGCAATAGCGATACGATATCGTTTTCTTTCAGACCCAGAAAATTTCCGCCGTAAAATGAAATTTGAACGGTCTTTCTCTGTTCTTTCTTATAACTGAGAAACTCGCTGACCATTAGGCGAATCGCCTCAGAGGAAGGGATATCCGGTTCTGCACCCGTTATGGCTGTCTGGTTACAGAAACTGCATCGGTGAGGGCATCCTTTATGGGAGATAAAAATCGGGATGATGAAAGGTTTTTCAATTTTGTCCATGATAACAAATCCGGAGTGCAAAAATTTTTTTGCGGTGTGAAAAAGGATTTTCACACTCCGGAGTTTTGCGAAAAAGGATTTGGCATCCTTTATTTGTCAGTTTACACTTTACCGTAGAATGATTTTGCAAGTCAGAAAAAGTGTAAACTACTTTTCAGCTTCTATGAAGGATGCCAAGGATTTTTCTGATTATAAAGGATTTAGGGGAGCTTGAACGTGAACGTGAACTTATACTTGAACCTGAACCCGAACTTACACCTGAACCGTTCAAGTTCAAGTTCACATTCACGGCATCCCCTAAATCCGTTATAATCAGGGATTTTTATACTTCGGTTATTAGTTGTCAGGCATGAAAGAGACCCGGGTTATGCGACCTTCAGAATTTTAAGGGCTTTTCGTGCAGCGTCCTGTTCCGCCATTTTCTTACTTTTCCCGGTCCCTTTTGTGTGCAGCTCTCCCACGTTTATCTGCACCACAAAAGTCTTATCATGATCCGGGCCGTTCTCCTGCACCACTCTGTAAGCAGGCATCAGCCCGCGGGAGACCTGCACCACTTCCTGAAGCCGGCTCTTATAGTCATCATTTGAGGTCGGCTCCGCAATGGAGGTGATCGGCTTTGAAAAATGGCTCTCAATGAACTGAAACGCGGACACGAAGCCCCCGTCCAGGTAAACAGCGGCAATGATCGCTTCAAACGTGTCGGCCAATATGGATTTTTTTCTTCGGCCGTTGGTCTGAATCTCTCCTTTGCCGAGTCGGACATAGTTGCCGAGATTTATCCTTTTCGCGATCTTTGCCAGTTGAAGTTCGTTGACTAGGCTGGCGCGCATTCTCGACAAGTCGCCTTCCGGCAGTTCCGGATAACGCTGCATCAGAATATCCCCGATGACAAGATTTAAAACCGCATCTCCCAGGAATTCAAGACGCTCGTTATCCCGCATATCTGTCAGACCCTGTTCGTTCACATAAGAGCTGTGGCGACAGGCCTCTTTGAGAAGATTTTTATCTTTGAATTCATATAGAAGTTTTTGTTCTAACATCTTCAGAATCGGAAATTGGAAATTGGAAATTGGAAATCGGATAATCATACTCTGATTTCTAATTTCCAATTTCCAATTTCAATTTTTCATACAAGGCATAAGGGACAAAAAAATCCCCTCTTCCTGACCCCATCTGAATATCGGGTTTTAACGAGCCGTGAAAATCCGTGCCCCCCGTTATCAGCAGGTCATAGCATCCGGCAAGTTCGGAATAAAGGGCTGTCTGTTCATCCGAGTGTTCCGGATAACAGACTTCGATGCCCTTAAGCCCCATTGTTTTCAGAGTTCGGATTAAGTTTTCAAGGGGTGTGTCATCAGCGGGTTTCAGAAGTCCCGGATGGGCAAGAACAGGAACGCCCCCGGCTCCGGCAATGATTTCAATCGCTTTCCCGCAATCCACACGGTATTTGTCAACATAAGCCGCCTTTCCCCTGCTCAGATACCTGTCAAATGCTTCGTCAATGGATCTGACATAACCCTTTTTCAGCATAATCCGGGCAATGTGGGGTCTGCCGATCTGCCCCTCCCCGAAAATATCCGCGAGTTCGGTTGCGGAAAGATCGATTCCCAGACTGTTCAGGCGTTCTATCACTCTGGGGTTTCGATCTCTTCTGGCCTTCTGGAGCACATCAAGTGTCTGATTCAGGACAGGGTCATCCGGTCGGAGTCCGTAACCGAGTATGTGAAAACTGCCGGAACACGGAAAAGACGGGGGAGGGATCGCGCTGATTTCAATGCCGGTCAGAAACCGGATCGACGGCGGTATCCCGATATCAATAATTTTTTTTGAACCTTCAACTGTATCATGGTCAGTTAATGCAATGGCACCGAGCTTGAGATTCAGGGCCAAGTCAAGTATTTCAGACGGAGACAGGGTTCCGTCCGAAGCGTCCGAGTGAATGTGAAGGTCGATCTTTACCTGTTTGTCCATTACAGTCCAAGGGCTTTTTCCAAAGCCTCCTCTCTGGTTTTGCATTCAATGCATTGTGTTGTGACAGGTCTGGCCTTCATGCGTTCGATGTTGATGTCATCGCCGCACTTGTCGCATATTCCGAAAGTTCCCTCTTCAATGCGCAAAAGGGCTTTTTTGATTTTCTTTATAAGTTTATGCTCTCTGTCCCTGATACGGAGCATAAAATTCCGGTCTGATTCCAGGGATGCCCGGTCTGTGGGATCCGGAAAGTTCTCTTTCTGGGCAGTCATGCCTGAAACAGTATTATCTGCCTGATTCAGAAGGTCTTCCAGCCGATTGCTCAGAAGTTCTTTAAAATATTCAATATTTTCTTTTTCCATTGCAAAACCTCATAATAAATATTATCTACGATCAAGACATCCTTAATTCAGCGGTCTGACTTCCAAGTTGAAAATTATTTTTCATCTTATAAGCTTTTACTTTTAACTTTCAATCAGGAAAAAATGTACGCTTTTATGCAAAGATGCTTGTATTAATAAAAAATAGTAAATATAATACAAATTATTTTTTATGTAAAGTACAAAATCCATATTAAAAACGGCATCCTTCATTTTTCAGTTTACACTTT
>JAUCGI010000220.1 GCA_030378035.1 Desulfobacterales bacterium HSG2 | reverse complement strand
AGCCTCTTATATCAACATTAATGATTTTGATCAGCTTTTCCAACCGTTCTCCTTCAATATATTTACTCTCAACAGTGCCTCCTGCTGTTTCCCGCAGAGCAAAAGCGGTTATCTCCTCACCGCTGTCATATTTACCGGGACCACAAAATCCGTTAGAATCCGTCCCGTTTTACCGGGTCAATGCACTGTAAATCCGCAAAAGCTTGTCAGGAAGCTCCCGAACATCCGATATGACATTATGGTGTAAAGCGCCGTAAAGGTCATCCAATTTGGAATCCCCGGCAAGATTAACGGTGATGGCGCGGGTATGGATATTTTTTGAACGGCCTTCGAATATCGCCTTCCGTGTATCCTCCACCGCATATTCCCGCTTGTAGTCCGTGTCATTGGGGAAGCCGTCACCGATGATGATGAGCAGGCGGATTTTTGCGGACACCTTTTCCAACTGACATGCGGCATGGCGGATGGCCGCGCCCATGCGGGTACTCCGCTGGGCCGACATGGCGCTGATCCGGCCTCTGACGGAGTCGTCCATGACTTCATCAAAGTCCTTGATTCTGAAATAGTCAACTCCCAGTCGGCCCGTCCCTGAAAAACCGGCAATGGCGAACGCATCCCCCACCACTTCAAGGGCCTCGCAGAAAAGCACAATCGCCTCTTTTTCAATATCCAGAACGCTTGAGGATGTGCCGGGAACGATATTCGAGGTTGACCGTGAAAGATCCGCGAGAAGCAGCACCGCGACATCTCTCTGCTGTTTGATGCGCTTGATATACAGCCGATCAGAAGGCATGATGCCCGCTTTTTTATCCATTGCAAAATCGAGAAGCGCCCGGTAATCAAATTCATCTCCCTCTTTCCACTGCCTTAGCAGGGTCAGCCCTTCCGGCTTCAGGAGCTCGAATGCATGGCGGATCTGTTTGACAATCCCCTGATAACGGTCCAGAGTCATAAGATAAAAATCATCTTCAAAAGAAGTGACGAATTTGTCAAGCACCCGCACATGCTCATAAAGATAATCCCCCAAATTGCAGTCCCATTCCTTATGCCAGGAGACAGAATCGGAAGCGTTCTCAACGGACAACGGACAACGGACAACGGACGACTGAATCAGAATATTCCGGATTGCTTCTGCGGAGATGTTCACGCTGCATGTTGCATCTCCCATTCTGCATTCCACAATCTCTCTGATCTCTTCGACAGAGATATCTCCCCTGTTCTCTGTCAGGCGATTTCTTATCTCCGACTTGTAACCTTATAACTCTTTCTCTTCAAGATTAACTTTTACTTGCTCTGCCGTCTGTTCAAAATTCTGATAGGCTGAGAAGAAAAGATCCGGACGCAACTGCCGATCAAACGGCGTTTTGAGCGGAATGTAAATCTCTTCCGGTCTCTCGGCCCCGGCTCTCTTTATGAGCAGCGATTCCATATCGTTATAAGTGAGGAAAACCAGATCGGCGCATGTTTCAACCGCATGATTCTCCGCCATCTTTTTTTCAAACAGATTCAGGGCCTTATTTACCACTTCCCTTACATCATTGCTGACGCCGAAAGATTCTTCTGCTGAAACACCCAGAGCAGTCCGCACATACAATAGAAAGATCGCATCCGTCACCTGCTCTTCCTCATAGATGCGTATCGCCTCATCCCGAAGCATGTCAAAATACTGTCTCACAATGCCGGGATAAAAACGGGCCAGCATGAGCCTGATCCGGCCCTGCTCAAAAATGTTGAACAGATCCGACGCGAGTTCTTTTAGCGGGAAAAGCAGGAAAAAGCGTTCCAGGTCTGTTGTCCGTTGTCTGTTGTCCGTTGTCTGTTGTCCGTTGTCCGTTGTCCGTTGTCCGTTGTCCGTTGTCCGTGGTCGGTGGTCCGTTGGCTCTTGGCGGTCATGCCAACGCTCCAAGTCGAAGTCGAATGTGCCGAACTCATAATGGGCGGCTTCGAGTTTTGTCAGGCATTTGTAGAGACCCAGGTTCTCCGATTTGTTCTCAAACAGACTGATCTCCTCCGGGAGATAAATGAATCTTCCGTCTGAATAAACGGTTGACGGTTGACGGTTGACGGTTGACGGTTGACGGTTGTCCGTTGCGACTGGCAACCGGCAACCGGCAACCGGCAACCGGCAACCGGCAACTGACAACTGACAACTGACAGCCCGAAGATAACGGTTCAGTTGAGGCTGAATCTGGGAAAGAGAGACGGCGACGACCATGTCGCTGTAAGCGTCAATGCCTGTTTTTGATTCTAATGAGAAAAATTTTGTACCCAGATTTCTGCTGCGCTGAAACTTTTCCAGGCCCAGCGAGACAAAACGCTCAAGGGCCTTTTCTGAGAGGAGATGCAAACCTTTCTCCATGCCCTCCAAGAAAGGATTGGTCAGGCGGAAATCTGCTTTTGCCACCCGCCGTAGCTGTTCAGTCTGCCAGCGCCGTTTCAAAGGGGGGAAGGAGAGAACGGCTTTGGGCAGGGTATGGGTGAGATGCAGGCTCTGGTTGTAGGTCAGTTCCTGGGAAAAGGTATTGCAAAGCAGGCTGAGATACACGCAGCCGGATTCTGTTTCCCCGGCGTTCAGCAGTGACGACAGAGTTTTCAGCGGTTTCTTTAATGTATAGGTTCCTTTGGTCTGCATAATATCCGTGGTATGCAGAAAATATTTGAGAAACCCTTTATTTCCGGTCTTTAACACAGGGACAAGATATGTCGCCATGATCCAGCCCAAGGTCGGCCCCTTTTGTATGGCTTCGCGCACCAAGCGGCGATAGGTTCGGATCTTTTCAGGGGCAGCCTCGCCGATAAGCGCGGCATAGCCTTTGGTAAGGGCATATCCGAAAGAAATCTCCCGGGAGAACCCCCAGAGCGATTCATCGACCAGCATCGCCGTATCTTCATGAGAAACAGGGGACGGCTTCTGTTCCAAAGTGTTAATGATGATCTTTGCAAATTCGGGGTCGAAAATAATTAGTTGCTGAATGGGGTCTTTTGTATCCATGTAAACATTCTAAAGCTAAAGTAAACTTTTGTGGTCTTTGGAATTTGGAAAAATATGACAACGGATCGGAGGATGAAACGGATATCCGTCCCCGGTCCGACGGGTCCGATTCATGTTTCGGGCCTGTGCCGGAGCGGGAAAATCCGTTTCATCCTCTTATCCGCTGTCATATTTCTAAAGACCACAAAAAGTCAGAGTCAGGAATATCATGTTTCGGGTCTGTGCCGGAGCGGGAAAATCCGTTCACGGGTTCGTTATAGTCAGAATTTTAGCTTCATAAAGAAACGACTGAATCTCTTTCCAAAATATGTTCCAATCCGGAGGGCAGTTGTTGTGTCCGCTGTTGTATGTGATCAGTTTGCCGTGCTTTGCCGCCTGGGAAAGAGCGATTCCATGAGAATACGGAATGACCTCATCGTTCTTTCCGTGAATCACAAGAACTGGTCCAGGATAGTTTCTGATTACCGCTTGGTTGTCAAAAGGATCCCGTACAAAAAAACCGGGAACAAGGTATTTCGATGCAAATGACCGGGCGCTGGTAAATGATGACATAAGAATAATCGCCGCGGATGGCCGCTTTGCAGCCAGTTGGCAGATTGCACCGCCACCGATGGATCGTCCCACAAGAATAATGCGGGATGGGTCCACATTTTTCCGGGCAGCGAGAAGATCATAAGCCGCGACAAAAGCTTCTGTTACACTTTGCTGAGAGGGGGTCCCTTCCGAGCGGCCGTAGCCGGGATATTCCACCAGCAGCACTCCTGCCCCGAGCCGGGTAAACTGCCTGAGCGCTTCCGGCCAGAAATCAATTAACTCCGCATTTCCATGAGCAAAGATAACCGCCGGACAAGGGCCTTTATCGCCGGATGGTTCAGGGGGCAGAAACCATGCTTCGATCTTCCCGGAAGAGGTGCTTAACCAGATTTTCTCCACCCCGGGAATATCGTTGTTCATCTCCGGCGGAGATTCAACCATATCACACGGAAACATTATCTGACGCTGCATCAGGAAAAGAAAGCAGCAATAAACGAGATATAAAAAGAACGCCCATGAAGCGAATTTAAGCAGAATATTCATTTTCCGCACCTCATTACCATGAAACCAGGTTTTCAAAAATTATTCATAAAACATCAGCGGATCATCCGGTTACAGAGTCCCGTCATTCCGGTTAATCCTTCTGTTTTTAGGGACTCGGAAAAAAACACATTCTCCCATTGTGCAGAGACACCTCAGAGCATTCAGCCGGCCTCTGATAAGTACCCGGCCAAAAGTTTTCCATGCTTTCATATCTCACACAAAGGCACAAAGGCACAAAGAAAAGGCACAGAGGAGACGGGTCAGGCAGGTTTGAAAACTTGATCATCGGGTGGTAAGATCGGAGGTTAATGTCTGATGGTTTACTGATGGTTTTGGTCATTGACGCCATCGCTGGTTTATCAAACACCAAAGACAGTTAAATTGTTTGGTGATTGATGCTCGTGCTGGTCTGATTGATGCTCGTGCCAAACACCAAACACCAAACACTAAGACAGTTAAATTGTTTGGTCATGCCAGTCTGATTGATGCTCGTGCCAAAGACAAAACACCAAACACAAACACTAAGACAGTTAAATTGTTTGGTGATTGATGCTCGTGCCAGTCTGATTGATGCTCGTGCCAGACACAAAACACAAAAAACCAAAAACCAAACACCAAAAAACCAAACACCAAACACCAAACACCAAACACCAAACACCAAAACAATTAAAACGATCCCAATGGCCTGCTAAATGTATATGAGGCAGGCGCCACAACCATTTTTTCATAAGCAGGCTCAATGTTTCCCCCCATGGCTGAAAAAGGGAGGGATACAATGAACGCGGCGGAGCCCAAAAGGGTTGCAAGCATTCCAAAAGGCCGGATAAGCAAGAGGTCGAATGTCATCTCTCCGGCGCTCATGCTTTCCTCTTCAGCCTGTTCCTGGGCCAACACCGTGTTAAACGGCATAAGGACCAGGGTTGCGATTATAAAAATAATCATGGATTGTCGGACAATTTTGAGCATATGTTTCTCCTTTTTCCTGGGTTTAGGCTTTTCGGATTCTTATCGCCTGTGTACAGATATGCATCGGCAAACCTAACTTTTTTCAGCATGGTCAGGCTTTTATTTCTTTCATTCCTTCCTTTACTGCCTCTTTTATTTTTCCGGGCAATGTTTCTATTTCCTGTAAAAGCTTCTTTATCAATTTTTCAATATCACTTTCAAGTTTGGGGTTGGCTGTTTCAGAGGTTAGTTCCCTGAACGGCTCGATACCTTTTTCTTTACACACCTCAAGGAACACATTCAGCGATTTCCCGAACTCCCGGCGCAGTTCATCAGGGGTCCTGCCGTAAAAATCAGCGCCGCCGTTCAGTCCCATAATCTCGCCCCGGAACATGTCAGTGTCGGGGTCATATTCGATTCTGGCCTTGCGGCCGTTAACAGTCATAATATTCATGGAGTCACTCCGTTGCTCTCCAGCCATTTGCGAATGCTGGCAATTGCTCCTTTGTCTGTGTTCGGTGAAGGATGCGGTCTGTGGAAGACCATTACCTCACCGAACAGGACGACTGCAACTCTGGAGCCTGCCCGCTCGCTGACTTCGGCCCCGAGAGCCGCAAACAGAGATTCAATTTCATTCCGCTTTCGGACCGGACAGCGGCGGCGGTTTCATATCTGCCGGATACAGGCTGTTCCGATATGTCACATAATTCCGGATCGTCATTTTGGGAATGCACCCGCCGGAACTACAAACTTAAAAGTGTAAATCCATAAATGAAGGATGCCGGAATTGAATATCGAGGTTTAACGCGGAGACCAAAAAACAATAAATGCCAATATCCTCAGAGACCATAATACAAATTCCGGTAGTTTATGTCAAAGAAAAAGAAAATATGGGTGTGTCCCATCATGTCATCCCGGTCAAACTGAAAGGCGACCATTTTTCGACTTCGGCGGCGGTGGATTCCGGGTCAAAACTGAAAAAATGTCCCATTTTTTCAGTTTTGCCCGGAATGACAGGGGAGGTGGGACACACCCGAAAATATTAAATGAATCCCTCTTCTGCGCCCACCGAACTGCCAGCTCGGATTTGACAATCCGAGCCAACCAAGAACGAATTTGCGAGCTAATGTAACAGACTTTTAACATAAAAGCAAGATTCGGCCTCCTGAAGTTTCGGAAACTCCGGAAGATGGATTCTGTTAAATGGGGTTCAGGCGGTCAGGAAAACGCAGAGGCCGCAGAGGACCGCGGAGATTCGGATGAGACTCCGCGTCCTCGAACGAATTTGCGAGCTAATGTAACAGACTTTTAACATAAAAGCAAGATTCGGCCTCCTGAAGTTTCGGAAACTCCGGAAGATGGATTCTGCTAAATGGGGTTCAGGCGGTCAGGGAAAACGCAGAGGCCGCGGAGGACCGCGGAGATTCGGATGAGACTCCGCGTCCTCAGCGGTGAGCTGCATTAAAAAAACAGATTCAGTCAACCACAAAATCCGTTAAAATCAGGATCATTTCAGGGACTTCTTTTCTGATCGTATGATTTCGGCCTGTTCTTCCATCTGCTTTTGGGCAGTTTTTTCCAACTGTTTAATCGCCTTCTTTTTTTTTGAGATTTCTTTCCTGATTTTTCTTTTTTCTTTATCGGTTTTAGCGCTCGATAAAGATTCTTCAGATCGGGAAATATCCTTTTTCAGCTCGCCTATTTCGAGCGCGGTCTTTGTCAGCATGTCAAAAACTTTTCTGACCCGGGGATCTTCTATGCGGTCCCGGGCCTTTTCAAACTCTTTGGCAGGATCTT
The DNA here is from genome assembly GCA_030378035.1 of Desulfobacterales bacterium HSG2. Classification (GTDB taxonomy): domain Bacteria; phylum Desulfobacterota; class Desulfobacteria; order Desulfobacterales; family 4be13; genus JAUCGI01. The sequence continues at coordinate 8,085 of JAUCGI010000220.1, read as the reverse complement.
CTATGCGGTCTTCGGCCTTTTCAGAATCTTTGGTTTTGACCTTTGCAGAATCGATGACTGATGATCTGACATCCACATATTTCCCGGGCTTGCCCTTTTGAAAAACTTTGATACTGGAAACAGAAAGCGTCTTTTTCCCCTGTTCCTGTGAAAAGATCACCGCAGAATTAAAAGGAACGACAAGTCTTTTAACCGCCTCTTCAACAGGAATACCTTTGAATTTGACAGTAACATTTTTTTCCGGAATGGATTCGTCCATATAAACCGACGCGCCACATTCATCGGAAAGTTTCTGAAGGACTTTTTTCAGAGGGGCATCTTTAATATCCGCGGTTAGTTTCTCCTTCTCAAAAGAGATAGAGATCGTTTCTGCCCAAGCTGTTCCCCAGATAAAAACAGACAGGAACAGGAGTATCAGGGTTTTTTTACAGATATGCTGCATGGGTTTCCTCCGTTAAATAAAGACTTCCGGAGTTTTGGAAACTCCGGAAGTCTTAATTGATGTATATTAAAAAAATGATACACAGGAATATCCTTAATTCTTACATGTCAATTTGAAAAAATACGGATTAAATTAGGAGTGTCAAGGCAAAAACTTCAGACGATGTCTGATACCTCTTTTTATATGCCGTGACGGTGTTTCTGCACCACTCAATGTAATCGGGGACCTGTGCAGTTAAGAAGCAGAGGCCGGCTGTGAGCGGATTTTTCAGGAAAAATTCCTGCCGGAACCCGAATACGGAAGCTCGGACACGGAATCCGAGGCTAACTGCACAGGTTGAAATATTTGGGATGTGAATTAAGGTAAAATGAATTTTTTAAAATCAGCTTCATAATGATTCGGCTTCACACACAGCAGACTTGTAATATACAGTTAATTCCCAATTCCAATTCGCAATTCGCGCTTGATCCCTTTCGCACCTTCTGATAACATTAAATGTAAAAATGACATTAAATTCACCATACATCGAAGTCGCCGTAGCCCTTCCGGTGGAAAACACCTTCACCTACAGGGTTCCGGAAACCCTTTCCCCTTTTGTGTCCACAGGCAAAAGGGTTCTGGTCCCTTTTGGCAGGCGCAGGGTGACGGCCTATGTTCTAAGCCCGACTGAAAACACGGACAAGTATGAAATCCGGCTGATTCTGGATGTGCTTGATGACACGCCGATTTTCCCGTCGTCCATGATACCGTTTTTCAAGTGGATTGCCGGTTATTATTTATGTCCCGTGGGCGAAGTCATCCGCAGCGCGCTTCCCCGCGGCCTGAATCTTTACGATTTTGTGACAGTCTCCATCACCCAGGCCGGCAAAAAGGAACTTTCCGGAGACGCGCTCACCCCTTTGCAACGCGATATATTAGATCGCCTGGACCGGGGATCCTGCCGGCTAAAGGACCTTTCACTTCCGGAATCGAAAAAGAACACAGAATCAGAAAAGGATAATCCGGGAAAGCGCGGAAAGAGGGAAAAGGGAGATATCCCGAATTCTCTGATTCAGGCAATGGACAAACAGGGATGGATTGTCAGAGAGAGATCCCTGATGGGCGGAAGAACAAAACCGAGGACGGAGCGTCACATATCATTAAACGCGTCGGACCTCCCTGCCGAAGACCTGTCCGAACCGAAAAAAAAGATCATTGACATTGTAAAATCCGAAGGTGAGATTTCCGTCAGAGAACTGAAAAAAGAGGTCCCGACCGCTCCCCGACTCATAAAGTCCCTGGAAAAATCAGGACACATTTCGATCTTTGAAAAAAATGTCTATCGGGATCCTTTCGGGGAGCCTGTCACGCCGGACCGTCCGCTGTCGCTCACAGAAGAACAGGAAAAAGTTATGCGGGAGATCTCCGGCACCCTGGGAAATGGATTTGCAGCCTATCTGCTGGCAGGGGTGACAGGGAGCGGCAAAACCGAAGTCTATATGCAGTTGGCCGCGGAAGTCATCAGGCAGGGACGGTCGGTGCTGGTGCTGATCCCTGAAATCGCGCTGATCTCCCAGATGGAAAGGCGGTTCCGAGCGCGTTTCGGGGAGTGCATCGCGGTTCTGCACAGCGGACTCAGCACGGGCGAGCGATATGATCAGTGGATGCGCATCATTAATAATGAAGTCACCATAGCCATCGGAGCAAGGTCTGCCATTTTCGCGCCCTTTGCCGATATCGGCCTGATCATTGTTGATGAGGAGCATGACACCTCTTACAAGCAGGAAAGCAATTTCACTTATAATGCCAGGGATATTGCCGTGGTCAGGGCAAAACTGATGGACGGCATCGCGCTGATGGGATCTGCCACCCCGTCGATCCAGTCATACCATAATGTGACCACCGGAAAATTCACAGAAGTCACATTAAGCAGGCGGGTCGAAAAACGGCCTCTTCCGGATATCACCGTTGTTGACCTGCGCAAAAGCAGGGATGAGCGGGGAATCCGGCGTTTTATCACTCCGGAGCTTCATCATGCCATGAGCGAGACCTTCGCACGCGGGGAGCAGTCGCTGATCTTTCTGAACCGGCGGGGCTTTGCCGGCTTTCCGGTCTGCGCGGCATGCGGCGATCCGATTCAGTGTGAGAACTGTGATGTCACCCTCACCCTTCACCGGGCAGAAAACGCGTACAAATGCCATTACTGCGGTTTCACCCTTCCGTCAGCATCAAGGTGTCCGACCTGCAACTCTCCCAGCATCAAACTGCTGGGACTGGGAACCGAAAAGGTGGAATCCGCGATAAGAAAACTCTTCCCGAACGCGAGAGCGGCCCGAATGGACCGGGACACCACATCCCGGAAAGGCTCGGTCCTGAAAATACTGAAGGGCCTCAGAGACTGCAACACTGACATACTTGTGGGAACCCAGATGGTTGCAAAAGGGCATGATTTTCCAAATATCACACTTGTGGGGATTATCTGCGCGGACCTCTCCCTCTGCCATCCGGATTTCCGAGCCGGTGAGCGGACGTTCCAACTGCTTGCCCAGGTTTCGGGAAGGGCCGGACGGGGAGACGTTCCCGGCAGAGTGATCCTGCAAACCTACAATCCGGAGCATTTCAGCATTGTTTCCGCAGTGGCCCAGGATTTCAAAGCGTTTTACAACAAGGAGGTGGCTTTCCGAAAGGCTCTGAGTTACCCGCCCTATTCAAGGCTGATTCAGCTCAGGATTTCAGGGAAGGAAAAAGGGAAAACCCGGGATTTCGCCAGGGAGATGGGAAATATCTGCAAGGAACTGCAAAAAAGTGATGAATCGTTTTCAGCATCCGTACAGATACTGGGACCGATTGAGGCACCGGTTTCCAAAATTGCAAAACGGTACAGATGGCAGATCCTTTTAAAAGGATTAAGTGCGGGACCGCTTCACCGGTATGTCCGCCGGATGATGGCAAGATGGCCGGCCGTTTTTCATAACTCGAACATCAAGGTTACCGCGGATGTGGATCCGTTTTTTATGGGTTGAACGTGTTTGGTGAATTGGTGAATTGGTGTTTGGTGAATTGGTGTTTGGTGAATTGGTGTTTGGTGAATTGGTGTTTGGTGTTTGGTGAATTGGTGTTTGGTGAATTGGTGTTTGGTGAATTGGTGTTTGGCGTTTGGTGAATTGGTGTTTGGTGTTTGGTGAATTGGTGTTTGGTGAATTGGTGTTTGGTGAATTGGCGTTTGGGTTACTGCGGATGTGGATCCGTTTTTATGGCTTGAACGAAGGCATCAGTTCCGAAACCCGCCGGATTTGGCAATCCGGCGGGAGTAATCGACAGTTCTGAAAACCCGCCGGATTTGGCAATCCGGCGGGAGCATAACAGGGATGCCGAAGGTAATCGACAGTTCTGAAAACCCGCCGGATTTGCCAATCCGGCAGGAGCATAACAGGGATGCCGAGGGTAATCGACAGTTCCGAAACCCGTCCCAGAGGGAGCGTAACAGGGATGCCGAGGGTAATCGACAGTTCCGAAACCCGTCCCAATCCGGAGGGATGGTAATCGACAGTTCCGAAACCCGTCCCAATCCGGCGGGAGCATAACAGGAATGCCGAAGGTAATCGACAGTTCTGAAACCCGTCCCAATCCGGCGGGAGCATAACAGGTAATCGACAGTTCTGAAAACCCGCCGGATTTGGCAATCCGGCAGGAGCACAACAGGGATGCCGAAGGTAATCGACAGTTCTGAAAACCCGCCGGATTTGGCAATCCGGCAGGAGCATAACAGGAATGCCGAAGGTAATCGACAGTTCTGAAAACCCGCCGGATTTGCCAATCCGGCAGGAGCATAACAGGAATGCCGAAGGTAATCGACAGTTCTGAAAACCCGCCGGATTTGGCAATCCGGCGGGAGCATAACAGAGGGACGGATTTGTTAATCCGGGAGCATAACAGAGGGATGCCGAAGGTAATTGGCAGATCTGAAAAGCCGACCCGCCGGATTTGGCAATCCGGCGGGAGCATAACAGAGGGACGGATTTGTTAATCCGGGAGCATAACAGAGGGATGCCGAAGGCAATTGGCAGTTCTGAAAACCCGCGTCCCGCCGGATTTGTTAATCCGGCGGGAGCATAACAGAGGGATTTCAGCCAGACTGCCAAAGTTTTGAAAACTTCGGCAGTCTTTATCTATTTTACTGCTTCCTTCAAATTCTTCCCCGGTACAAATTTGGGAACATCCCTTGCCTCAATATCCATCTCCTCGCCAGTTTGCGGATTTCTTCCTTTTCTGGCCTCTCTTCTGACCACCTTGAAGGTCCCGAATCCGATCAGAGTAACGGACTCCCCCTCACTCAGCGAATCGGTGATCGTTGAAAAAACACACTCTACCGCCGACTGGGCGTCTTTTTTGCTGTTTAAGACCTCTGCCACTTCGTTAACCAAATCTCCTTTGTTCATAATTTTCCTTCCTTTTTATTAGCAGTTGTAAAGGTTTAAATGATAAGTACATGTCCAAAAAATTTTTTGCCACATAAACTTCTGTCAAAGGGTCTAAGGGAAATACCTAATCCGAAGTCATGAAAAGTTTTCAAAACTCTGCGGGATACTTAACCCTAAACCTAAAAGTTTTCAAAACTCTGCGATGTTCAGATCGTATGCAACCTTAACCTCATACGGCCACATCAGCCATATTTTCAAAGAAACAATTAAACAGATGAAATCTTATGGTTAATTGATAATCGTTCATCTCTTTGATTCCAGAAGGAAACAAAAGAGTAAATGCTTTTTAGTTGAAGATGAAAGCGAATTCAATAAATAATTTGATCTTAATCAGATTTTACTATAAAAATGTGGTTCCAGGAACTGGCATCTTTCATTTGTCAGCTTACACTTTGCCGCAGAACGATTTCGCAAATCGTTCCGAACGACCTGCAAAACCGCTCTGCAAGTCGGAAAAGTGCAAACTGCTTTCAGCTTTTATGAAAGATGCCCAAGAATTGGCATCTTTCATATTACTTCAAAAATACTTTACACACTTTTTTTATTTAACTTAGGTGAGTAGCCCTTTTTTTAAAAATGAACTCATCCGCGTCTGTCTGCGTCCCGTTGTTCTTTCAAAAGTGTCGACTGACAAATGAAGGGTACCCAAGAATTTAAGTTTTTTTGAAAACCCCCGTTTTTCATAATCAGGAATGAAATTTTTTTCATGGCCCGGGCGACAACTCTGTTACAGCAATTCTAATTTTGGAAAAAATCAGTGCCGGAATCCGTGCAAAGATGGTTTCAACACATTGCGGCTTCATCAAAATCCATTTGCGGCCAAAAGTAGAATTGCTGACTCTGTTATGAATTATAGCTTTCCTCCTTGACCTTCTGACCAGTTTATGTTATTTAGACCTCTGTTTCCCATCATAGCTATCAATTCACAATTTGCCTAGTTCGGATTGGAAAATCCGAGGCGAATTGAAATTGTGAATCACTGAGTATTTATGAGTCAGGGAGCGACAAGTTACATTTGGGCAGTTGGGGGATCCCAAAGTGTACTTTTGACAGAACTGATTTTCAACAAGCCGAGATTACAAATATTAGCGGTTGCAGTCCTGTTAAAATTTTTACAGGCAGTCTTGTATTACACCCTTGTAATGACATGTTGCGCTGAAAAAAAGTCCTTTTCCCGGTTCTGCTTGGAATGGGTATAATTCACCGCTATCGGCCGAACTGATTTTCAACAGGCTGAGATTACAAATGTCAGCAGGTTGCAGTCCTGTTAAAATTTTTACAGACAGTCTTGGATTACACCCTTGGAATGACATGTTGTGCTGAAAAAAGTCCCTTTTCCAGTTCTGCTTTGGAATGGCATGTCGCGCTGAAAAAAAGTCCTTTTTTCCAGTTCTGCTTTGGAATGGCATGTCGCGCTGAAAAAAAGTCCTTTTTTCCAGTTCTGCTTTGGAATGGCATGTCGTGCTGAAAAAAAGTCCTTTTTTCCAGTTCTGCCCTGAATGACATGTTGCTTATAACAGGAAACCCCGGAAAACTTTTGGTTATTTTTTCTGCGAGCGGGTAGCCGGTCGGAACAAATAGCACATAACAAACAGCACATAACAACGAGTTGCGAAGCATTCCGGTTTCCGGCGGAAGAAAAAACCTTACGGACATCAGGTTACGAAACCAATCCGGTTCCGACGAGAGAGAAAACATTACGAACAGAGGGTGAGTGAGGCAATTCGGTTTGTGAAAAAATAACCCGGCGTTGCAGCGGACGGGCTACTGAATCGGTTAAGAAGCGGATCGGCAAAACCGCCCGCCGCTGAACTTGGTCGTTAAATTAAGCCTTCGGCAGGGGGAAGGGGTACTTTTTCCATAGGAGCTGAAGTAAGAATTTAACCACCCGTTGAAGCGGACAGCCCGGTCACAGCCCGGAAGGTGTCCGTGTGGCGGGGAAGCTGTGCGTCAGCGGGCTGCCGCTTAACTAAGAGATTATACATACATTCTCAGCATATAGTGAAAATGAAAAATTCCAGTAAGGAAAAGGCACAAAAAGAATCAATCAAAAAGATTAACGAGTCAACATAAAAAGTCTCAAGGTGTAGTTGGTATATTTGGGGATGAAGCAAAATCACACGATATAACAGTTGGGAAAATCTCACATCTTGTAATTGAACAGCTTGAAAAGGATTTTCCTCAATTATCTTTTCAATATAAAACAAGCATAAGAAAAGAGGAAATAAACGAAGCATTACAAAAAGTTGATAAAGAATTGGGAGAAAAATGGGATGTCAAAGAAATGTTTGAAATTATGGTTGAGATTTCTAAAACCTCTCTTAGAGTATTAGGAAGTGAGATATTTAATCAGATAACCAAAAGTAGATAAATACGGGTTGATAATGGCAAGAAGAGTACAGCACTATTTATTAACAAAAGCAAAAAAAAATAAGAATGATGAGTTCCACACACAATTTTCAGATATAGAAAGTGAATTACAACATTATAAAAGTCATTTTAAAGACAAGGTGGTTTTTTGCAATTGCGATGACCCTCGAATTAGTAATTTTTTTAATTATTTTGCTTCAAACTTCAAAGAATTAGGTCTTAAAAAATTAATAACTGCTTGTTATAGAGAACAAGTAAGAGATTTATTTAATACAGAAGAAGATGAAAATGGTTTTTTCTTTGAATATACAGGTACAGAGGGAGAAAAAAACAAACCAAGTTCAACTGACATTGTTTACTTTAAAGGGGATGGGGATTTTCGTAGTGCAGAAAGTATTGAACTATTAAAGCAGTCCGATATTGTTGTTACTAATCCCCCATTTTCATTATTCAGAGAGTATGTGGCTCAATTAGTTAAATACGATAAAAAGTTTTTGGTAATTGGCAATATTAACGCAATAACCTATAAAGAAATTTTTAAACTAATTAAAGAAAACAAGGCGTGGTTAGGCATAAATCTTGGTAGAGGTATTTCTGGTTTTATTGTTCCCGAACACTATGAACTTTATGGAACAGAGGCTCGGATAGATAGCTTGGGAAACAGAATAGTTTCTCCAAACAATTGTCTATGGTTAACTAACTTAGATACTTTTAAACGGCACGAAGATATTGCACTCACAAAAAGATATTTTGGAAACGAAGTTGAATATCCAAAATATGACAATTATGATGGAATTAATGTTAATAAAACAC
>JAUCGI010000219.1 GCA_030378035.1 Desulfobacterales bacterium HSG2 | reverse complement strand
GATTCGCGTTCATTCGTGTCATTCGCGGTTTCAGGACCTTTCAGGTCCCCCCGGTCGTCATGTTGCCGACTGATTCGTGTCCTTCGTGGTTTCATAGCCTCCCCAAATCCGTTATAATCAGCAAAATTGTTTTACTGATGTAGAACGATTTTTCAAATCGTTTTAAAAACAATTTGCAAAATTGTTTTACTCGGGAAACAATTTGCAAAATTGTTTTACTGATGTAGAACGATTTTCCAAATCGTTTCAAACCAAATTTTATAGATAAAGCATTCTTTTTGTAGAACGATTTTCCAAATCGTTTTAAAAACAATTTGCAAAATTGTTTTACTGATGTAGAACGATTTTCCAAATCGTTTTAAAAACAATTTGCAAAATTGTTTTACTGATGTAGAACAATTTTCCAAATCGTTTCAAAAACAATTTGCAAAATTGTTTTACTGATGTAGAGCGGTTTTCCAAATCGTTTCAAACCAAATTTTATAGATAAAGCATTCTTTTTGTAGAACGATTTTCCAAATCGTTTCAAAAACAATTTGCAAAATTGTTTTACTGATGTAGAACGATTTTCCAAATCGTTTCAAAAACAATTTGCAAAATTGTTTTACTGATGTAGAGCGGTTTTCCAAATCGTTTCAAACCAAATCAAATGATTGGAGAAAGGTTGGCCTTACAGGACGAAATTGAGAAAGCAAGAAAAGAGATTGTATCTGATGGTTATGAGATGTCTGTCGGTGAGATCATAAGTTTGTATAAGGAGGAAGAAATAATAATTGACCCCGATTTTCAACGCCTTTTCAGATGGGAAAAAGAACAGAAAACGCGATTTGTCGAATCCTTGTTGCTCGGAATCCTGATTCCCCCGATTTTTGTGTTTCAGAACGAAGACGGGATATGGGAGCTTATTGACGGACTTCAGCGCCTTTCCACAATCTTTGAGTTTGTCGGCATTCTTCGCCTGCCGGAAGGACGGACTGCCTCGCCGACATCTTTGGAAGGTACCGACTTTCTTCCGAGCCTTGCCGGAAAGTATTGGAATTCGGCATCGGATCAGGAAGACAACGGTATCGGAAGGGTAAATCAGTTTGAACTCAGAAGAGCGCGTATCCGCGTTGAAATCCTCAAAAAGGAGAGTGGCCCTTTCGCCAAATATGAGCTTTTTCAGAGACTGAATACCGGCGGAGCCAAATTGTCAGAACAGGAAGTTCGGAACTGTATGGCCGTGATGTTAAACAAAGATTTTTATGAGTGGCTGGATAATTGCGCCAGTTGTCCGGCATTCGTCACAACAATTTCCCAGACAGAACGAGCTTCCAAAAGACAGATGCATACAGAACTTGCCTTGCGTTTTTTTGTTTTTCGTAATATTCCCTACGATGGCAAATCGAATGTACATCATTATCTTGATAACGCGCTTGTAAAGCTTGCCACCGACCCTTCGTTTTCAAAAGAAGATGAGGGGAGTGTTTTCAATCGCACCTTTGCCTTGTTTGAGAGATCGCTTGGTGAAAAGGCATTCAAACTGTGGGATGGTGACGACTTCAAAGGCAGATTTCTGATGTCTCTTTTTGAAGTCATGGCCATAGGGGTTTCTAAAAATATTGATCAGATTGAACAGATGAGTCATGAGGAACAGGACGAATTCGTCAGAGAAAAATCAAAAGCGATTCCGGATGATAAGACTTTCCAGAAGTACAAGACCAATGTCAGCGGATCAGCACGTCTGGCTCATCTTCTGCCGATTGCTGAGAACCTCTTAAAGCCATGAATAAAATCAGAACATTAACTCAGTTGCATGATTTTCTTAACAGCGAGTTTTTGTGGCGGTTAAGGGAAATTGATGATTTAAAATCTTCTGTGCGTTCTTCCTCATCGCTGAGACGTAATACATTAATAAGAGCAGGTATTCCACTCTTGTATGCGCACTGGGAAGGTTTTGTCAAGAATTCATCGCTCGGATATATTAACTTCGTGAACAGCCGGAGACTCAGATATGAGGATATCGCTTCATGCTTTATTGTATTTGGCTTAAAGAGAAAGCTGAGTCAGTTGTCTTCATCAGGGCAGTCCCGTTTCAACACAGAGATTATAGACTTTCTGCTTGAGGGATTATCTGAAAAAGCTGTTCTTCAATTGGGAAATACTGTTGACACCGAGTCAGATCTGAGTTCGTCTGTTTTTGAAAACATAGCGTTGTCAGTAGGGATTGATCCCGCCCCGTTCGAGGCCAGATATCATCTTATGGATGAGAGTCTGCTTAAAAGACGTAACATTATCGCTCATGGTGAATATATTGATCTCACACCTGATGATTATCGCAAATTGGCGGATGAAGTGATTATGCTGATGCGAAATTATAAAACTGAGATTGAGAATGCAGCGGTATTGAAGAAGTATCTGCGGTAACTCAGTTATCCGAAAAACTACCACATCTCTTTTTAAGTCCGTACCCTTCATGCTCCCGCAGGACTGACAAATCCGGCGGCTCGGATTTGCCAATCCGAGCCGAGCGAGGGTGTACGAGCCGAGCGAGGGTGTACGAGCCGAGCGAGGGTGTACGAGCCGAGCGAGGGTGTACTACAGGGATTGGCAAGGATTGATATGAGTTTCACAAACTCAGTCGGGCTTTAACCGAGCGGGATTAAGAGCAGGAAAAACGGATAAGTTATTCAGTCACAAGTCATAAGTTTACACTTATAATTTCAGGACAAATATTCTGAAAACACCTTTTCCAGATTTAAAACTCATTTTCGGTGCAGAATCACCGTCAATTTTAAAGTAATAACTTTACATGTGAAAAAGATGTCAAAGATTTTTTGGCATTTTTTTATCAAAACATATCTGTAAAATTCGACAGATTAAAAAGTTCCAACATAATCTTCCAGACTCTGACAAAATCCAGAATGAAATCTGTCCGCCCACAAAACTACTTTTCGACATACCACCCAATGAAATACAATCACTTTTCCCAGCCCAAAACAAAGAATCCAATTCAGAAAATGAACACCATTCCCAAAACTCAAAAGTAAACTGGCAAATAAATGACGTCCTGTTCCATACAAAAAATTATCAAAACTATTTCCAACCCACCTTCCAAAAGTTTTAAAAACTTTGAAAGGCATTTTTCATAAAAACTGAAAAGTAGTTTACACTTTTTCTGACCCGCGGAGTAGTTTTGCAAACTGTTCCGATTTGGAAAATCGTTCTGTAGAAAAGTGTAAACTGACAAATGAAGGATGCCCTTTGAAAGACCTAAAATTTCCTTAACACATACACCTGAGTACAGGACAAAAGGTGGATTCCCCTTCGACAGGCTCAGGGAACGATTCCCGGCATTTCCGCCCGGAATGACAGTGTGCCGCTTTCCAGGCATCCGAAGTTTTTTGTCCTGTACACAGCACATACACACATAAAAAAAATCCACCCTCCCAAACCCATACTTCCAAAGTTTTAAAAACTTCTTTGCCGAATTTTCTTGACACATAATCCTTTTGTAATTAAAATCCTTTTTAAATGATGCCTCCGAAGTTTTCAAAACTTTGTTCGGGGGTCTGAAGAATTTTATGCCCGGTACCTTAGGAGGATTTTAATGAACTACAAAAAAACGCTCAACCTTCCGGCAACAAAGTTTCCCATGAAGGCAAACTTGGCCAAACGTGAGCCTGAGCAGTTGAAAATGTGGAATGAAAACCGTCTGCATGACAGAATCAGGGAACACTCAAAGGGAAGAGACCTGTTTATTCTGCACGACGGCCCGCCGTACGCGAACGGCCATATTCATATCGGTACGGCCCTGAACAAGATTTTAAAGGATATCATTGTCCGCTCGCGACAGATGGCCGGTTTTGACGCGGTTTATGTGCCCGGATGGGATTGTCACGGGCTTCCCATTGAGCACAATGTTGACAAGGAACTCGGGGACAAAAAACAGGGAATGTCCCAGACCGAAATCCGCAGGCTGTGCCGGGCTTATGCTGAAAAATATATCGATATCCAGCGCGAGGAGTTTAAAAGGCTCGGTGTCATGGGTGAGTGGGAGACCCCCTACCTGACACTGGATCACGAGTATGAAGCCATCATTGCCAAGGAGCTTTGCAAATTCGCCATGGAAGGGAGCCTTTTCAGAAGCAAGAAACCGATATACTGGTGTTGCGACTGTAACACGGCCCTTGCAGAAGCGGAAATCGAATATTATGATCAGGCGTCACCGTCCATTTTTGTCAGATTCCTTTTAAAAGACGATCTGAGCGGCGATGTTCCCCCTCTGACTGGCAAAAAGGTCTTTGTGGTGATATGGACGACAACACCTTGGACCATTCCGGCAAACCTTGCCATAGCCTTTCATCCTGATTTTGAATATGTCGCGGCGGATGTGGGAAATAACGAAGTTCTTATTATGGCCAGGGAGCTTGTGGAAGGCTGCATGAAGACCTTTGGCATTTCCGAGTTTTCAATCATTGCCGATATCCGGGCAAAAACGCTGGAGCGGAAACGGTGCATCCATCCCCTTTATGACAGGGAATCCCTGATCGTTCTGGGAAATCATGTGACACTGGACGCCGGCACAGGCTGTGTGCATACCGCGCCAGGGCACGGACGCGAAGATTATGAAGTGGGGCTTGAATACGGCCTGGACGCGTACTCCCCGGTGGATGACAACGGCCTTTTTACCGATGAAGTCGGCTTTTTCAATGGTCAGTTCGTGTTCAAAGCCAACAAGGAGATCAATGCCAAACTGCAAGAAAACGCCGCGCTGATTGCAGAAGAAAAGATCACCCATCCGTATCCCCACTGCTGGCGCTGCAAAAAACCGGTCATATTCCGGGCCACGCCCCAGTGGTTCATCTCCATGGATAAGACCGGACTGAGGAAGAGGTCGCTGGAAGAGATTGACAGGGTGCAGTGGATCCCCCACTGGGGCAGGGAGCGGATTTACGGCATGATCGAAAACCGGCCCGACTGGTGCGTCTCCAGACAGCGCGCCTGGGGCGTTCCGATCACCGTCTTTTATTGTGACAAATGTGAAACCCTGCTTATGAACCAGGAAATCACGGATACGATCTTTGAACAGCTTAAGAAACATGGCGCGGACGTCTGGCTTGAAAAAGACGCGAAGGAATTCCTTCCGGATGGCGCGGTGTGTGAAAAATGCGGGAACAGCACATTTACGAAAGAGACGGACATCCTGGACGTCTGGTTTGATTCGGGCGTCAGCCACGCGGCAGTGCTGGAGCAGCGTGAAAATCTGAAGTGGCCGGCCGATCTTTATCTGGAAGGAAGCGACCAGCACAGGGGATGGTTTCACAGCTCGCTTCTCGCGTCCGTGGGAACCCGGGGCAAAGCGCCTTACAAGGGGGTGCTCACCCATGGCTTTGTTGTGGATGAGGGCGGGAAAAAGATGTCCAAATCTTTGGGAAATGTTGTCGCGCCAAAGGAGGTTATTGACAAATACGGGGCTGAAATTCTTCGGCTCTGGGTGTCGGCAACCGATTACCGGGATGATATCCGTATTTCTCAGAATATCCTGAAGCAGTTGACCGACGCGTACAGGAGAATCCGGAATACCTGCAGGTTCATACTCGGAAATCTGTCTGATTTTGATCCGTTGAAACATGCGGTCCATTATGAGTCGTTGCCGGAAATGGACAGATTTGCTCTTTGCAAGCTTGCGGAGCTGATTGAAAAGGGGCGTGAGGCTTACGACAAGTATGAGTTTCATGTGATCTATCACGCGCTTTACAATTATTGCACGGTGGATCTCTCCGCGTTTTACCTGGATACCCTCAAGGACCGATTATATACGTCGGCTCCGGATTGGCCCCAGAGAAGAAGCGGCCAGACGGTCATGCACACGATTCTGGATGCCATTGTCAGGCTCATGGCCCCGATACTTCCGTTCACCGCGGAGGAGGTCTGGAAATTTATGCCGGAACGGGATGGCAAGGAGGAAAGCATCCATCTGACATCTCTGCCGGTCGCGGATACGGCTTGGAAAAACCGGGAACTGGCAGAAAGATGGGAACAACTGCTTGAGGTGCGCGGGGAGGTGACAAAGTCCATGGAGGAAGCCAGAGCCATGAAACTGGTCGGGCATTCTCTTGATGCAGGCGTCATCATATCTGCAAGTTCGGATAAATATGAGGCGCTGAAGTCATACACCGATGATCTGAGAGCCATCTCCATTGTCTCCAAATTGTCCTTTGCCCATAAGAATAATGAGGATAAAACAGTTGCCGTCGGAAACACGGCTGAGGTTAATGAAACGCCTGTGAAAGTCCCTGAAAACGGGGATGAGAGTCTGTCCGTTCTGGTTGTGCCTGCGCCGGGCAACAAATGTGAGCGGTGCTGGATCTGTGATCCCTCTGTCGGGACAATTTCCGATCATCCCACCATTTGCCGGCGGTGCAGGGACGCGCTTGAATATATGGGAGGATTGTAGGGCATCTTTCATAAAAACCGAAAAGTAGTTTACACTTTTTCTGACCGCGGAACAATTTTGCAGACTGTTCCGAACGATTTGGAAAATCGTTCTACGATAAAGTGTAAACTGACAAATGAAGGATGTCGATTGTAGTGCATCAACTCGTAAATTCATCCTCCCTTGTTAGGCTCGGATTGCCAAATCCGGGCCGCCGGATTTGGCAATCCGGCGAGAGCGGAAGGGGGATGAATTTATGAATCGTTGTTGTTCACAATTTCGCTCCCGGTGGATAAATCTGAAGAGACGGTTTGAATTTGCCGATCCGAACAAATTGTGAATTACTGATAATGTCCCGAAGAAACGAGATTTTTTTGAAATTTAAAGGAGAAAATGCTTGAAAACGCATTCGTTAAAACAGGAATTGAAGATAAAGGAAAAACACATAAAGCTCGCGCTTATTGCCGGTCTGATTATAATTTTTGATCAGATAACAAAAGCTGTCATTCTGAATACGCTATTACTTCATGAATCTGTTACGGCAATACCCGGATTCTTTAACATCACCCACATCCACAATCCCGGAGGCGCTTTCGGGATTTTTGCGGATCAGAGTCTGATTCTGCGTAAGATACTGTTTCTTCTTATCTCGTCATTCGCTGTGGTTTTTGTCCTGTATTTCTACAACAAAACCCCGAAAACGCATCCCCTGCTGGCCACCGCGTTTGCCCTGATATTCGGGGGTGCCATCGGTAACCTGATTGACAGGGTGCGCTTGGGGGAAGTTGTTGACTTCCTTGACTTCCACATCGGAGAGTTCTTTCACTGGCCTGCTTTTAATGTTGCGGACAGCGCCATTACTGTCGGCGTTGTGATTTTTGCATTTCACATTCTCTTAAATAAAATACCGGACTAGTACAGCAACTTGGAAATTCGTCACCCCCTCTCTTATAATGACAAAGGGGGGGACGAATTTACAAGTTGTGGTACTAGCTTCTGGCGTCTGGAAACAAAACACGGACTACGGACTACGAACTACGGACCATAAAAAACCATGCACCCTATCCTTTTAAAATTGGGAAAGATAGAGATTTACACTTACGGCTTTTTCATTGCCGTAGGTTTTCTGACAGGCATTTCGCTTGCGAAAAGAGAGGCTCTGAGAACGGGGGAAGATCCTGAAAAGATAATGGAACTCTGTTTTTATATCCTGATCTCCGGCATTGTTGCCTCACGTCTGTTTTATGTGGCGATAAACCCGGAGATGTTTCTTGAAGATCCTTTGGAGATATTCAGAATATGGAAAGGAGGTCTCGTCTTCTACGGCGGATTCACAGGGGCCGTGCTGACGGTGGTGATCTATTTGAGAAAAGAGAAAATACCGCTGTGGAAAACGGCGGATATTCTAGCGCCTTCTCTTGCCATCGGCCATTTTTTCGGCAGAATCGGCTGTTTTTTTGCCGGATGCTGTTACGGCAAGGCATGTGATCTTCCCTGGGCTGTCACATTTTCACACCCGCAGAGTCTCGCTCCGACGGGGATACCGATCCATCCCACTCAGCTCTATTCTGCCGCAAACAATCTGATGATCTTCGGTTTGCTATGCTTTTTTCGTCGGCGGAAAAAATTTGACGGGCAGTTGTTCTGGATTTATGTTCTGGTCTATGGTGTCACCCGTTCGGTCATCGAGGTATTTCGGGGGGATTTCAGGGGGAGTCCCGCTTTCGGAATACTATCCACTTCTCAGACCATCGGAGGCGTCTTCTCCGTTATCGCCCTTATTGTGATTGTATTCTTCACCATAAGAAACCGGTCAAAGACGAATTAGGAATTGTCAAGCATCAAGCATCAAGCATCAAGCATCAAGCATCAAGCATCAAGCATCAAGCATCAAGCATCAAGCATCAAGCATCAAGCATCAAGCATCAAGCATCAAGCATCAAGCATCAAGCATCAAGCATCAAACATCAAACATCAAACATCAGGTTTGGAGGCCCTTAGTGGAAGAACCGTCTATAATATATAAAGCGCATTTAACAGGAATACGGCCGGTTTTATGCCATGAACAGCCGGTATATATGCGGCATTTGCAAATCAGGGAGATACTCAGGGAACGCCTGGGAGAAGAACATGCCGAGCTGCTGACTGTTCCTGTTATCACCCGGGAGAGCCTGAACGGAGACCAGGAAGCGCTCTGGCTTTCGACGTATCTCCGTGATCCGAAACCGTATCCTTCATTATCTGATGAAGAGAGAGGCAGGGTCAATGAGCAATTGGCACAGTTGCTCGGTGATATTGAAGTCTTATCCGAGGAACTGCGGAAGAGCGAAGATGAGGAACTCTCTCGGATCGGAGAGATAATGGCCAGGGCTGTTCTTGTGCCGGGGCCTGATTGCGTTTATGCGGATGCCGAAAACATATCCCTGGTCTGTTGGGGGTTTACATCCGACAAAGTCCGGGAAACAGAATTTAGCCTGTCGGAAATGATACGAAGCCGCCTCGCTCCTGATGAGAATTCCGAGGAAGGAGAAGATACCGTTTGTACGCCAAAGAACGAGCCACTGAGCACAAAGATCCGAATCAAAGTGGCTGACAAGGAGAACAGACCGGCCGCAAATCTGAGAGTCACCGCTTCTTACCAGGAAGCATCCGCGGAAAGCGATACAGATCAGGACGGCAGAGTCAATTTCCCCAAAGTGCCGATTCCGTCTCATGTAAATATCCGCATCGCCTTTCCGGATCGGGAACCCTTTGAAAAGAATATTATATGCGAAAAAGAGGATGAGGAACATCTGATAGACCTGCCTTTCACCTTCAGGCAGAAGGCCCTGATGCGCTTTCAGATTGTGGATTCCGAAAGCAGGGGGCTGAAAAAAATACCATTATGCCTTGAATGGAAAAGAAACCAGCTGGAGGATATAACAGATGCGGAAGGAAGGTCGGAATTTACGGATATTCCTGTGGGAGAGAAGGTTACGCTGCATGTGAAACACTCGAAAAAAGAACCGCTTGCCAAAAATTTTCGATGCTGTCAAAAAGAGGAATTGCATCAGATTGTTGTTGACATACCGAAAAAAGATTATAAAATTCTGTGGATATTTCTATGTGTTTTCGCACTTTCCGGGCTCGGAATTCTGGCTTGGCAGTTGACAAAAAGCGGGCCGTCCTCTCCTGAACAGCCCGGCGTTATTCCATCCGATCCGTCAAAAACTGTTGCTGGAGAGAGTCCTTCTTTGGAAAAGAAATGCCGCTGTAATGAGGAGATAGAGGCGCTCTGGCAAGAGATCAGGCGGTTAAGAAAAGAGATGGAAGCAAGAACTGTTCACCAGGAACTGCCTGAAAGGATGTATCCGTAAAAACTCTTACTCTTGCTCTTGCTCTTGCTCTTGCTTCTTGCTCTTGCTCTTGCTCTTGCTCTTGCTCTTGCTCTTGCTCTTGCTTCTTGCTCTTAATTGAACAGATACGGCAGGAGCAAGAGCAAGATTCAAAAAACTCAGATTCTGAAGGATGCCAAATAAAAAAGGTAAGATGATGAAAAAAATAAAGCGAACACCGCCTCCTTCTTGGTCCAAAGGTTATGAAGAACGGGGAAAATGGTCTCTGGGAGACGGACCTGTTTTTAAGAAAAAACTCTTAAACGAGTTGGCCAGAATGACCCAGCATCACTGTTCCTTTTGCGATGAGAATCTGATGGGAAAACAGTATTCGGTCGAGCATTTCAGACCCCAAATAAAATTTCCTTTACAGACATTTGAATGGGAGAATCTGTTCCTGTCCTGCCCGAATTGTAAAGTGGCAAAAGGGATTAAATTTGATGAGGGTCTTCTGAAACCCGACGAGGATGACTATAACTTTGACAAATATTTCAGGATTGACTTTTCTACCGGAATATTGCTGCCGAATTCTGAAGAAAGCATAGAAAATGAGGAACGTGCCAGGATAACCATTGATACGTTCAAACTCAACGGTTATGACAGGCCCAGGGCAAGATTGAAAGAATTAAGAAGGTATCGTGATATTGACAGGTATGACGCATCAGCGATTGATGACTATTCTTACAGGTTTTTTCTCAAAAGAGGGGAAAAGGCCGATCTCCCGAAGATATCTTTAGTACTGAATATTTCGGCAACAATTAGCAGGATAAACGTCGAATATATAACGATCCACAATGTCAAATGTTTTGAAGATGTCACAATAAATTTTAATCCGGAAGGCAATACAACGCTCATATTGGGAACCAATGCGAGAGGCAAGTCTCTGATATTGCAGTTGTTGGGATTAGGTCTCAATGACGTGCGAAGTGTCCCTTTTCCTCAGAATTGGAAAAAAGTGGTGAAGACAGGGAATAGGGCCGGGACCTTTGAAATCGGTCTCAAAATGCTCTTACATCCTAGTGACTTTTTCCCCTCTGTTGATGGCTCGCCAACACATTTTAAATTGAAGTTTCAAATTGACGAAGATGACACAATTACCTGCATTGAAAGCGGTGATAAGGACTGGCCTGCATTGAAAAGCCAATTATTGCTGATCGGCTATGGTGTCAGCCGCAACGTCAAACTTGAAGAGCCTCACCCTTATAAGGATATTGAGACAATTGCCACGTTATTCGGAGAAAACAGCTATCTGAAGCATATCGGGGCAAGCGAGACTTTTAAATGTGTAAACGAACACTTTGATGAGATTCAGAGACTTATAAACGATGTTCTTGACAAAGCAGATGATAAGCATAAAATTTCGTTGGAAGCATACAATCCTGACGGCTTTTATTTCTCAACGCCCTCAAGCCCCGATGAACTGATTCCCACGGAGGCTCTGTCAGAAGGATTCAAATCCACTTTTGTCTGGCTGTTGGATATGATTGTCAGAATGGTGAAGGCAGACAGGGATATTGAGGATCTCAGTGAAATGCGGGGGATCATTTTGCTTGATGAAGTTGACCTGCACCTGCATCCCACTTGGCAGCGGCGGATATTGCCGAGTCTTGAGAAGACTTTTCCGAACATCCAGTTCATCGCCACGACCCACAGCCCTTTTGTGGCCCAGTCTGCTGAACGCCTGATTGAATTGGAACTTGATGAGACCAGTAATCAGGTGAAAGTCGCTGACAAGGATGCAGTCTCGGAGCGCAGCTATAATGCCATTGCAAGAGAGGATTTCAACATTCCCTCTCCGTTCAGCCATGAAACAGAGCAGGAGATGAATAAATTTCGGAAGATGCGGGATGCTGTGATGAAGGAGGAGAAAGTTGATGAGGAGGAATTTAAGAAACTGGTTTTGAAATTAGCCGGAAAAGGGGTTGAGATCGAAGAGGTAATGCGCCGGGAGATCATGCAATTGGAACGTCATAAGAGGGAGGTGTTTTGACCTATGAATAAAATCGTCAGAACACCTGCGCCCGGATGGTTGAAAAAGAAATGGGAAGAATGGGGCAAAGAATGGGCGAAAAGGGAACCTGATATTGATAAATTTTCTCTTACCGATTTTTCATAGAAAGAGACGCTTCTCAGGAGGTGAGGGAATTTGAATTAGAGGTCATCATAAAAATATCAGATTTATTTAATCAGCATTTAATCAGCAAGTGACATGATGGAGGAATGAATGGAACAGGAAAACAACGAAAAGAAAGGAATGGATGAAAAGAAAGCAGTATATATCATTGAGTTATCACCAGAAGAAAGAGAACTGCTTGAGACAGGGAAAAAAGTCCGGGATGCGGGACATGATCCGGTTAAGGTTCTGAATTATTATCTGGAAGCACAACGGAATGTCAAAAAAGCCGCAGAACTTGGAAAACAGGCTCAGGGCTTCCTCCTCAAACACTGGGAGGCGTTTGAAGAAGCTTTAAAGGAGCAGGATGGTAAGACTAAAAAATAGACAGACCCTTCACGCTCAGGTTCAGGTTTAAGTTTAAGTTTAAGTTCACGTTCACGTTCACGTTTAAGTTCAAGTTCACGTTTAAGTTTAAGTTCAAGTTCAAGTTCAAGTTCAACTTTGCGGACAGAGCGGACTCCACGAAAAGCATATTTCATAACAAGGAGATATAAAATGAAATTATCCGAAACAGACATGGAAGATTTGGCGTATGCAAAAAAGCTCTTGGAATATCCGGGGATTGCCGCAACAATTATGAATGTCCTGGGGATCCCTTTTGAACAGGGCATTCAGGCTCTCCCGGAAAAATGGGTTGAATATATTAACAATATCAGCGAGAAAGCCCTGTATTCAGCTTTGGATTTTGCCGTACTCACCCTGGGAAAGAACACGAAGGAAAAATCTTCCGATATGGTTCACAAAATCGCTGTTGCAGGATCCGGATGCGTCGGCGGTTTGTTCGGCCTGCCTGCTCTGGCAATAGAATTGCCGATTTCGACGACAATCATACTTAGGTCTGTCGCTGATATTGCAGGAACTCAGGGAGAAGATATCAACAATATTCAAACAAAGCTGGCCTGTCTGGAAGTATTTGCTTTTTGTGGCAGAACAAAAGATAATGACAGCGCGGGCACCAGTTATTATGCCGCAAAAGCAGCGCTCTCCAGAGCAGTCTCTGAAGCCTCGGCATACATTGCAGAACATGGAATTGCGGAAGCAGAGGCCCCGTTCATCGTCAGAATGATTGCAAACATCAGCTCCCGTTTCGGAATTGCCGTCTCGGAAAAAACCGTAGCTTCAGCAGTCCCCGTCACAGGCTCGGCAGGCGGCGCAATTATCAACACGATTTTCATAAATCATTTTCAGAACATGGCGCGCGGCCATTTTATTATCAGACGGCTTGAAAGAGAATATGGAACAAAACGGATTGAAGCTGAATACAGGGAGAACTTTTAAGCATCAAACATCAAGCACCAAGCATCAAGCATCAAGCATCAAGCATCAAGCATCAAGCATCAAGCATCAAACATCAAGCATCAAGCATCAAGCACCAAGCATCAAGCATCAAGCATCAAGCATCAAGCATCAAGCATCAAGCATCAAGCATCAAGCATCAAGCATCAAGCATCAAGCATCAAGCATCAAGCATCAAGCATCAAGCATCAAGCACCAAGCACCAAGCACCAAGCACCAAGCATCAAGCATCAAACATCAAGCACCAAGCATCAAACATCAAACATCAAACATCAAACATCAAACATCAAAAGGAGGCATTATGCAAAATGAACCGTTAGTTACAACTGGCAAGAGCCTGCTGACAAAATTCGGCGTCATGGCAGCCGCCGTCATTGCTGTATTGTTTCTGTTTTTTCAGACCGTGGATTCAAATCAGGCGGACTCATCCGTCGTGCTCCAATCCATCACAGGAAATCTGAGCGTCATTACGGATCCGGGCCCCTATCTGCGTTTTTTCGGCAATGTCCATCAGTATAAGAAAGTCGTTGCCGTCAATTTCACAGGCAGCAAGGGGATAGTAGCCACGTCCGTCATCCCTATGATCAAGGTGCGTTTCTTAGACACTTCAATGGGGGAAGCCAAAGGGGTTGCACGGTTTCGGATTCCGACCACCGGAGATCATTTAATCAACATTCACAGGGAATTCGGCAGCCAGGACGCGCTGATATCCAATCTGCTGGAACGCGTTGTGGTGGAAGCGGCCAAGGCGTCGGCCCGAACCATGTCGGTGGAAGAGCATTATTCAGGTGGCGCGGGGCAGATGAGCCTCGATTTCGATGACCAACTGAGAAACGGAATTTTTGTCATTGATCAGGTGATTGAACCGCTGCCGAGAAAATCAAGACAGGATAGTGAGGAAGAGGATACCCTCAGAAGACGCCAGCGGGTTTTGGTCGTTAAGAAAAAAGATGAAAAAGGCGACTATGTCCGCACAAAAAATCATCTCGCGGAATATACCATCACAGTGATTTCCGCTTCAATTGAGGAAGTCGATTATGAGCCGCGGGTAAACGACCGATTAATGGCCCAGAAAAAAGCGGCAGCGGATGAAGCCCTTGCCCGACAGAATCTGAAAAAAGCCCAGCAGGAAGCAGAGACCGCGAAGGCGCTCGGAGAGAAACTGATTGCCGAAGCCCGCGCCGTGTCGGAAAAGGAGAAAGTTCAGGCGGAAATCAAGGCGGAAAAGGAATCATCCGTGGCCATCATCGATGCCAAGCGCGAAGTCGAAGTGGCTGTTCAGCAGAAGCTGATGCAGGCTGAAATACTGGCGCTTCAGCGGAAAGAGGCTGAAGGCTTGAAAGTGATGGCAGAGGCCCGGGCAAAGGCCGCTGAAAACGCGCTGGATCCCCAAGTGGTTTTTGAAAAGAAACTGGCCGCATGGAAAGAGGTGGAGGTCGCCAAATATCAGCACATGTCAAAAGCGCAGCTCGTCCCTTATGTCCAGATGGGACAGGGACAAGGAGGCACAAACGACAATGCCATGAGCATGCTGCAACTCTTAGGCACGAAAGCGGCAATAGATCTGGGGATGCAGTTTCAGGATATTGGGAAAAAATAGGCGGTTGTTCGGTTTACGGTTTACGGTTTACGGTTTACGGTTTACGGTTGCCGGTTTACGGTTGCCGGTTTACGGTTTACGGTTGCCGGTTTACGGTTTCCGGTTGCCGGTTTCCGGCTGACGGTTGCAGGGTTTCGGCTTTCAGATTTCGACTGTCTACCTACGATTGAATAATGGTCACTTGCACTGGAAGACGTTCCATCTGCTGACTGAATATTACTGCTTATCACTGTC